>NC_007948.1:2860714-3178571 GCF_000013865.1 Polaromonas sp. JS666 | reverse complement strand
TCGACCAGCTTCATCTTGTCCACCGGGCTGAAGAAGTGGATGCCAATGAATTTCTCGGGGCGGCTGCTGGCCACTGCCAGGCCGGAGATGGGCAGGGTGGACGTGTTGGACGCGAAAAAACCGCCCGCCGCCAGCAGCGGTTCGGCCTCCTGAGTCACTTTGGCCTTCAGGTCGCGTTGTTCGAATACCGCCTCGATGATGAGGTCGCAGCCCGCCAGATCCGCCAGCTGGTCAGTTGCCGTGATGCGTGAGAGCAGGGCTGCCTGGTTCGCCGGGGTCATGTGGCCCTTCTCGACCTGCGGCTGCGTGAGCCTGGCGCTGTAGGCCTTGCCGGCCTCGGCCTTGTCCAGGCTCACGTCCTTGAGCACGGTGGCCAAGCCCCGGCTGGCCTGCGCGTACGCAATGCCCGCGCCCATCATGCCGGCGCCCAGTACACCGACCTTGAGGGGCGTGGCGTGCGGCACGCTGGACGGCCGCGACTGCCCGCTTTTGATCGCGTTCATGTTGAAGAAAAAGGTGTTGATCATGGCCCTGGCGTTGGGGCCGGTCATGAGCCTGGCCAGGTAGCGGCTCTCAATGCGCAAGGCGGTTTCCAGGTCTACCAGCGCACCTTCGACCATGCAGGCCAGGATGGCTTCCGGGGCCGGGTAGAGTCCGCGCGTCTTTTTCTTCAGCATGGCGGGCGCCACGCTCAGCGCTGCGGCAACCTCGGGGCTGGCAGGGGTTCCGCCGGGGATCTCGTAGTCCCTGGCGTCCCAGGGGTGCTGCGCCCTGGGGTTGGCGGCTATCCAGGCGAGCGCCTGGGCGCGGAGTGCAGCGGCATCGGGCACCAGCGCATGCACCAGGCTCAGCGCCAGCGCTTCACGCGGGCCAAAGGTCTTGCCTTCCACCAGATAGGGCTGCGCTGCCATCAGGCCCAGGTGGCGCGTCATCTTGGTCACGCCGCTGGCGCCCGGCAGCAGGCCCAGCGTGACTTCGGGCAGGCCAAACCGTACCTTGCTGTCATCCACCGCCACACGGTAGTGGCCCACGAGCGCCAGTTCCCAGCCGCCGCCCAGGGCCGCGCCGTTGAGGCAGCTCACCACCGGCTTGCCCAGGGTCTCCAGCGTGCGGAAGTTTTTCTTCACCCGTTCGATCTCGGCGTACACCTGGGACGCATCGGCGGCCGTCAGTCGCATCGCGGCCTTCAGGTCGGCGCCGGCAAAAAACGTGCTCTTGGCAGAGGCCAGGATCACGCCCTGGATGGCTTCCCTGTCCTTGAGCACCTGGGCGGTGACTTCGCTCAGGTCGTCCTGCCATTGCCGGCACATGGTGTTGACGGGCGAGCCGGGCTCGTCAAAGGTAATGGTGGCCACCCGGCCAAAAGACTCTTCGGTCAGTGCGTACTGGATGGTTTTCATCAGACTCTCTCCACAATCGTCGCAATGCCCATGCCGCCGCCCACGCACAGCGTGGCCAGGCCATAGCGCAGCTGGCGCCGGTGCAGCTCGTCGACCAGCGTGCCCAGAATCATCGCGCCGGTGGCGCCCAGCGGGTGGCCCATGGCAATCGCGCCGCCGTTCACGTTGATTTTTTCGTGCGGCACCTGCATCTCCTTCATGAAGCGCATCACCACGGCGGCAAAGGCTTCGTTGACTTCAAAGAGGTCGATCTGCTCCACCGTCATGCCTGCTTTGGCCAGCACCTTGCGCGTGGCCGGCATGGGCCCGGTCAGCATGATGGTCGGGTCGGCGCCGCTCAGCGCCGCCGCCACAATGCGTGCGCGGGGCTGCAGGCCATGCGTTCTGCCCGCCGCGTCCGAGCCAATCAGCACCGCCGCCGCACCATCCACAATGCCCGAAGAGTTGCCTGCGTGGTGCACATGCTGGATGCGCTCGACCTGCGGATAGCGCTGCAGCGCCACGGCGTCAAAGCCCATCGCCCCCAGCTGCTCAAACGCGGGCTTGAGCTGAGCCAGGCCCTCCAGCGTGGTGTGGGGCTTGATGAATTCATCTTCGCCCAGGATGATCTGGCCCAGCGGGTCTTTCACCGGCACGACGGAATTGAAAAAATGGCCGGCCGAACGCGCTGCGGCAGCGCGCTGCTGGCTTTGCAAGGCAAAGGCGTCCACCTCTGCACGGCTGAAACCCTCGATCGTTGCAATCAGGTCGGCGCCTATGCCCTGCGGCACAAACAGGGTCGCGCTGTTGGTTTCAGGGTCCTGAGCCCAGGCGCCGCCGTCGGAGCCAATCGGCACCCGGCTCATGCTCTCCACGCCGCCGGCCACCACCAGGTCTTCCCAGCCCGAGCGTACCTTTTGCGCTGCCAGGTTCACCGCTTCCAGGCCCGAGGCGCAGAAGCGGTTGACCTGCACCCCCGAAGCGCGGAAATCCCAGCCAGCCCGGAGCGCCGCCACCTTGGCAATGACCGCACCCTGTTCGCCGACCGGCGAGACCACGCCCATCACCACGTCGTCTATCGCCGCGGTGTCAAAGCCATTGCGGCGCTGCAGTTCGGTCAGCACGCCGGCCAGCAGGTTCACCGGCTTGACTTCATGCAGGCTGCCGTCCTTTTTGCCTTTGCCACGCGGCGTGCGTATGGCGTCATAGATGAATGCTTCAGTCATGGCAGCTTTCCTCAGGGGCAGGGAATGGATCAGCAGGACGAAATAAAACGAAATTGGACGAAATCGGACGAAATAGGCGAGATCGACAACCTGACGATATTGAAGAAATGGCGGACGTCAAGGGCTGTTGAAGTATATTCATTTCACAAAGCACCCGCTTTGCATAAATAGGATTCACGCAGACCCTACGGTGACCTCCCTTTGACGGCCAGACAGGTGACATCATGATCGAACGCAGCCTCTTCAGCCCCGACCACGAATCCTTCCGGGATACCTTCCGCCGCTTCATGGATAAGGAGATTGCGCCTTTTCATGCTCAATGGGAAGAGCAGGGTTATGTGGACCGCCAGGTCTGGAACAAGGCCGGCGACAACGGCTTTTTGTGCATGACCATGCCCGAGGTGTACGGCGGCTCGGGCGCTGACAAGCTGTATTCCGTCGTGCAGATGGAGGAACTGGTGCGTGGTGGCTTCTCCGGCATCGGCTACGGGCTGCACAGCGAAATCGTTGCGCCTTACATCCTGCATTACGGCACCAGCCTTCAGAAGGAAACCTTCCTGCCGCAGCTGGCCAGCGGCCGTATGGTGGGCGCCATCGCCATGAGCGAGCCCGCCGCCGGCTCCGACCTGCAGGGCGTCAAGACCACCGCCATCAAGCAGTCCGACGGCAGCTATCTGCTCAACGGCAGCAAAACCTTTGTCACCAACGGCTGGCATGCCGACCTGGTGATCGTGGTGGCCAAGACCAACCCGGCCGCCGGTGCCAAGGGGACCAGCCTGTTGCTGGTGGAGCGCGGGATGCCCGGCTTTGAAGTCGGCAAGCGCCTGAAGAAACTCGGCCTGAAGGCGCAGGACACCTCCGAGCTCTTCTTTCACGACGTGAAGGTGCCGGCCGGCCACCTGCTGGGCGGCGAGGCGCACGAGAACCGGGGATTTATCTGCCTGATGGAGCAGTTGCCGTGGGAGCGCCTGCAAATCGCCATCACGGCCGTGTCGGCGGCGCAGGCCGCCATCGACTGGACGCTGGCCTATGTGAAGGAGCGCAAGGTCTTTGGCCAGCCCGTGGCCAGCTACCAGAACACACGCTACAAACTGGCCGAGCTGCAGACCGAGGTGCAGGTGGCGCGGGTGTTCGTTGACAAATGCACCGAACTGGTAGCTGCGGACATGCTGGACACCGCGACCGCCAGCATGGCCAAGTACTGGTGCAGCGATCTGCAGTGCAAGGTCATGGACGAATGCGTACAGCTCTTCGGTGGCTATGGCTACATGTGGGAATACCCGATCACTCGCGCCTATGCCGATGCGCGCGTGCAGCGCATCTACGGCGGCACCAACGAGATCATGAAAGAGGTGATTTCGCGGTCCATGGGCCTGGGTGGAAAGCAGGCCTGACGAGACAAATCTCGCGACCATGCTCCAAAGCCGGGCACCACAAAGGAGATCCTCGGGCGGATGACGGTGCCGACGGTCAGCGTTTCAGCCGCGACCCAGCGGGTTTGCCCGCGCTGTGGGCTGACTTGCGCGCCCGTGTTCCGCTCCGGGCCCCCGGATCGGGACGTGCCGGCAGGCCGGTAGATGGCGTCCTACGCAAGAACGCGACAGATTGGACGGGCCAATCCCTAAAACTGGGTATTCCCAAAACCATTATTTCTGTTTCAATAAAAACGGTTTCTTTCAACTTCTGCTCATGAGGAGGGATCTTGTATGCGATTCGATCTTTTTCATACACGCGTGGATGCCCATATTCGAAAAGCCCAGGAGTATTTGCAGGCAGCCAATCTGGCCCGCATCGAGCACCAGATTGCGGCGGACCATCATCTTGCGCTTGCATCGATGTACGCGCAGCGCGTGACCTGGCTTGAGCAGGAATTGTCCGAATCGGTTTCACGGTTTAGCCCGCCTTTTCGGGGCGTGATGACCGTGGCAGCCGAAGGTGGCAAACGCGGCGCCGAATCCGTTGTCAGCCTGCAGCGGAGCGCCCCTGTCAGCAACGGCTGAAGGCCGCTGGCCTTTTTGTGGCGCCGCACCGGCCTTCAGCAGGCGCCAGTGATCAGGACGGGTCTTTGCTGCGCGTGCGGCTGACGGCGCTGAAAATGCCGATGCCGAGAAATATCAGTGCACCGATGCCGATGTACAGATGCGGTATGCCCGCCACCACCGCGCCCCAGATCACCCCGCCGAGGAAGATCAGGAAACCGATCATGTAGAGTGCAAAAGACATTGTTGTTCTCCGAAAAGTTATAGCTTCACTATCGGTGCAGGCGAAGGGGGGCGCTATCGGGGAGGAGCGCTGATGGGTGTCGGTCGCGACCTACCGTCTCATCAAAGGATTCCGTTTTGCGGGGGGCTTCCGGTGCGGCTGCCGGGCTATTAATGCTATGTATTTAGCAGCATAAGATGGCTGCCGGATGAGGACTTCCGCGGGTTTGCCTGGGTTTTTGATGGTCCGGCAGACACCCTGGTCTTGTCGCTAATCATCATACGATACTATGGTTCACCCTAGTTTCAACGATGCGGCAAATGTCCTAGAGTGAGCCCCGAAGCCGCCTCAGGGATGCCTTGTCGGAACACGGCGCGCTGCAAATTGTTGAGGCATTCCCGCAAGCCATTCACTGACAGCCCACAAGGAGACATCCATGCCCGCTTCATCACGCCGTTCGTTTGTTGCTCGCGCCGCCGGCGCCATCGCCTGCCTGACTTTGGTGGCGGCGGCCCTGCCCGTCGCAGCGCAGGGCTATCCCACGCGGCCTGTCACGCTGATCGTGCCGTGGGGGGCGGGCGGCGGTACCGATGCGACGGCCCGCATCGTGGGCAGCCTGCTGGAGAAGGAAATTGGCCAGCCCGTCACGGTGGTCAACCGCACGGGCGGCAGCGGTGTGGTTGGCCATTCCGCCATTGCCTCGGCGCCGCCTGACGGCTACACGATCGGCCTGGCCACCGTGGAGATCGGCATGATGCACTGGCAGGGCCTGACCGAGCTGACAGGCGCTTCGTACACCCCTATCGGTCTGGTCAATGCTGACCCGGCGGGTATTCAGGTCAGGGCCGATGCGCCTTACAAGACCGTCAATGAACTGCTGGCGGCGATCAAGGCCAATCCCGGCAAGCTCAAGGCTTCGGGAACCGGGCAGGGCGGCATCTGGCACCTGGCCATTGCCGGCCTGCTCCGCGACCAGAAAATCGACCCGGCCTCCGTGCCCTGGGTTCCCAGCAATGGCGCTGCGCCTGGCTTGCAGGACATGATTGCCGGCGGCGTCGACATTGCCCCGGTCTCCTTGCCGGAAGCACGCTCGCTGATTGACGCCGGCAAGGTCAAGAGCCTGGCGATCATGAATGACAAGCCCGCAGCCCTGTACCCCAACGTGGCCACGCTCAAGGCTGCCATCGGCAGCGACTGGACCATGGCAGCGTGGCGAGGCATTGTGGCACCCAAGGGTATTCCTGCCGAGGTGCGCGACAAGCTGAGCGCCGCGATCAAAAAAATTGCGGCGAGCAAGGAATACAACGACTTCATGTCCAGCCGCGGCTTTGGCGTGGTGTACGCCGGCCCCGACGAATTCGGCAAATTCATGGCGAAGTCCGATGCCGAACTCGGGGCGACCATGAAGGCGGTCGGCATCGCCAAGTAGCGCCTGTCCCGGCGACCCGCCAAAGAACCCCGCAGGGCCGGGGACTCCTGCCCGGCCAATTCGTGAAAGTCTCCGCATGAAACTCAATGACGCGATCTTCGGGCTGGTGCTTGCCCTGCTGGGCGCTGTGGTGCTGTTTACCGTCCAGTCCTTTCCGAAAATCCCTGGCCAGCAGGTGGGGCCGGCCCTGTTCCCGGGCTTGATCGCTGCAGGCCTGTGCGTGGGCGGCGTGGTCCTGATGGTGCGCGGCTGGCATGCCAGGGCCGCGGCGCCCTGGGTCCGGTTTGAAGGCTGGACGCAGTCTCCCCGGCATGTGCTGGGCCTTGCCGTGCTCGTCGCCTCGGTGCTCTTTTACATGCTGGCGGCAGACAAACTCGGCTTCCTGCTGACGGCCACACTCATCCTGACGGCCATGTTTTACGTACTGCGCGTGCCGCTCGGCAGGTCCTTGCTGATCGCCATCATTGCCAGTTTGCTGATTCACTTTGCGTTTTACAAACTGCTTCGGGTGCCGCTGCCGTGGGGCCTGCTGGTCAACCATGCCTGGTAAACGGCTGAACAACACACACGGGAGGTGATGCATATGTGGAATGCAGTGGCACAGGCGTTTTTGATGGTGTTCGAGCCCTACACCCTTTTTGTGATGGTGCTCGCCGCGTTTTACGGCTTGTTCGTAGGGGCGGTGCCGGGGCTTACCGCCACCATGGCCACGGCACTGCTGGTGCCTGTGACCTTTTTCATGGCCCCGGTGCCGGCCATAGCCGCCATCGTGACGGCCACCGCGATGGCGATTTTTTCGGGCGACATCCCCGGCTGCCTCCTGCGCATACCGGGCACACCCGCCTCTGCCGCATACACCGATGAGGCCTTTGCACTAACCCGCAAGGGCCAGGCCGAGGTGGCGCTCGGGGCCGGCCTGGTATTTTCGGCCGTGGGCGGACTGTTCGGCACGATTGTGCTGATTGTTGCTGCGCCGGCGCTGGCCGAATTCGCCATCAGGTTCAGCTCGTTCGAATATTTCTGGCTGGTGTTGCTGGGGCTGACCTGCGCCGTGTTCATCACATCTGATAGACCTCTCAAGGGGTTGATCACCCTGTTCCTTGGTCTGCTGGTCGCCTGTGTCGGCCTGAACAACCCGGCCGGCTTTCCGCGCTTCACCTTTGGCAACGCTGAGATGACGGGCGGCATCGGCATGATCGCGATGATGATCGGCATGTTTGCCATTTCCGAGATCATTCGCTATGTTGTGGACACCAGCCCGCCGGCCGAACTGGTGGTGGAGCAGGTGGGCAATGTGCTCAAGGGGCAATGGAAGCTGGCCAAAAAATACCCTGTGCAGATCCTGCGGGGCAGCGTGCTGGGTACCGCCGTGGGGGCCTTGCCAGGTGCCGGAGCCGACATTGCGGCCTGGATGTCGTACGCCATGAGCAAGAAGTTTTCCAAAGAGCCCGAAAAATTCGGCACCGGCCATGTCGAAGGCATTGTCGAATCGGGCTCTGCCAACAACAGCGCGCTGGCCGGCGCGTGGATTCCCGCGCTGGTGTTCGGCATTCCGGGCGACTCGATTACCGCGATTGTCATTGGCGTGCTCTACATGAAGAACATGAACCCGGGGCCGACGCTCTTCACCACCAACCCGCAAAACATCTATGCGATTTTCCTGATCTTCATCCTGGCCAACATCATCATGGTTCCGCTGGGCATCCTGTGCATCAAGGCCTCCAAAAAGATACTCAAGGTGCCGCGCAACATTCTGATGCCGCTGATCCTGCTGTTCTGCATGGTGGGCACTTTTGCCATCAACAACTCCATGTTCGAAATCGGCGTGATGCTGGTGGCCGGGCTGATTGCGTACCTGCTGGAGGAAAACCACTTTCCGATCGCTCCCGCGATTTTGGGTGTGGTGCTTGGAGGCATGCTGGAGGAAAATTTCATCACCTCGATGATCAAGTCGGATGGCAACCTGATGGCCTTTGTGGGTCGGCCCATCGCCGCCACGCTTGCCGTGCTGACCGTGCTGGTGTGGACCATGCCGCTGGTGCTGGGCTGGCTGCGCAGGCCAAGGGCAGTCTACGCCGCCTGATGGATCACGTGCCAAGGCGGGCGTGGCCGCGCCGGCCTGTGCCGGCGCAGTCCCGGGAATCCTGCATGACGGTTGCGGGAACAACCGGGCCTTCGGGGCATCGGGCTGTCGCCTGGCTAGCCGAAAACGCCTCTGCGCATTGAAGCGGGCCGAGTGTCCCCAGTCCGTACCTTGAATAGTGGCAATGCCGTCACAAACTTGCCTGCCAGGGTTAACAATGTCCGTTGGCCATTTGCCAGGCTTGCCGCCGGCGATTCAGGTCCGGCGGCGCCCCTTGCATTGAATTTCGTAAAAGGCAATCCATGACTCAGTCACTCAAAATTGATTTCGTTTCCGACGTTTCCTGCCCGTGGTGCGTGATTGGGCTTAAATCGCTGGACCAGGCGCTGGCGCGGGTCGGCCATGAGATCGCGGCCGAACTGCATTTCCAGCCCTTTGAGCTCAACCCCCAGATGACGGCCGAGGGCCAGGAAATCACCGAGCACATCACGCAAAAGTACGGCATCACGCCCGAGCAGGCCCATGCCAATCGCGAAAACATCCGGGTGCGGGGCGCGCAGCTGGGCTTCAAGTTCAGCATGGCGGACGAGCCGGGCGGTGGCCGCAGCCGCATTTACAACACCTTTGATGCGCACCGCCTGCTCCACTGGGCCGAACTGCAGGGCGAGGGCAGGCAGAAGGCGCTGAAAGAGGCGCTGTTCAAGGCTTACTTCACCGATGGGCAGAGTCCGGGTTCGCACGAGGTGCTGGCGCGGGTGGCGGGCGAAGTGGGCCTGGACGCGGAACGCGCGCGGGAAATCCTGGCGTCGTCCGAATACGCCGATGAGGTGCGCGAGCGCGAGCAGTTCTACCTGAGCCAGGGCATTCATTCGGTGCCGGCCGTCATCATCAATGACCGCCACCTGATCTCTGGCGGGCAACCCCCCGAAGTATTTGAGCAGGCCCTGCGCCAGATCGCGGCCGCGGGCTGAAAGCGGCTTGCACCGGACGCGATGCCGTTCGGCCCCCTGAGATGGCACCTCACCGCCGGCGTGCATGCGCTGCCCGGTCGCCAGCGATAGTTCAACCCCTTCACCGCAGCAGCTGCCATGCCTTACGAACTTCATTACTGGCCAACGATTCAGGGGCGCGGCGAATTTGTGCGCCTGGCGCTGGAGGCCGCAGGCGCCGACTATGTGGATGTGGCGCGCGGGCTTGAAGGCGAAAAAGCCGGGCAGGGCATGGCGGCCATGATGCATGTCATGGAAAGCCCCGAGGTGCAGCGTCCGCCGTTTGCACCCCCCTTCCTGGTGCACGGCAAGGTCATCGTCGGGCAGACGGCGGCCATCCTGCTGTACCTGGGCCCTCGCCTCGGGCTGGTCGGCAAGAGCGAGGTTCAGCGCGTGTGGACGCACCAGCTGCAGCTGACGATTGCCGACGTCGTCGCCGAGGCGCACGACACACACCACCCGATTGCCACCGGCCTCTACTACCAGGATCAGAAGCCGGAAGCGGCCCGGCGCGCAAAGGAGTTTCGCCAGACGCGCATGCCCAAATTCCTGGCCTGGTTTGAAAGCGTGCTGGCGCGCAACCCCCGGGGCAGTCGCCATCTGGTGGGTGGGCGGTTGAGCTACGCGGACCTGTCGCTTTTCCAGCTGGTGGAAGGCCTGCAATACGCTTTTCCCAAGGCCAGCCGGCGCGCGTTGAAAAAGGTGCCGAACGTGGCCGCCTTGCATGCCAGCGTGGCCCAGCATCGCCGCGTGGCGCCCTACCTGGCCAGCGAGCGACGCATAGCCTTCAATGAAGACGGCATCTTTCGCCGTTACCCGGAACTTGACGCCTGAAGCGCCTGGCCTGCATGCGCGGATGAACTGGGTGCTGCTAATTTAATAGCTATCAGTCCGTTTTCCAGTCCCGTTTTCATCTGGGTCGCAGGCCTGATTTGAATTGATCAATGGTGCGGCCTTTTCCTACAAACTGGTCTGTGCTTGCCTGACCGCAACAACCTTTCGTGCGTGCCATGATGAATTGCACATTGAAAGCGGGATCGCTTGCGGCAGACGATGACTTCTGTCTGCTGGCGCCCCAAGACTTTGTTGCGGGCACTCGAGGCTCGGCACACCCGGGGCAGCTGCAAGGCTGCCCTCTTTTTTCTCCACGTTGCGGCCGATCAGTTTTTCAGGCGACTGCCGCAATCGACCTGCGCATCAAGCTGCCGCCCCTCGCGGGAATAATCACTCCCGGTGACCTTGCAACCCGAGGCCTGCTCAATGGCCTGCACCAGCGCGGCCTGGACTGACGGCCTGCTGGCAGAAGGCGCCACCACCGCGGTGGAAATCGCGGTCCAGGTGCCCGCAGTGAGCTGGCTGAGCACGTAAGGCTCACCTTCGATGCTGACCTTGTACCCGGCTGGCGCGGCCACCCATGCGCAGGCGCCCAGGCACAGGGTGGCCAGCGCGATCAGGACTTTCATGCGCAGATCGGGCAGGGGCGCAGCATCGTGGCGATGGGTGTCGCGGAAGGGGCTACGGCGGCCTTGGGTTCCGGCACCTGGGGCGGGAGCTTGGGCGACCTGGTATCGGGGCAGCCCGCCAGCAACATGGCGGCCAGGCTCAATGGCAAGAGGTATTTCATGCGGTCTCCAGAGCAGTCGTCTTGCAATACTGAAATCATAGGCCGCCGTGCGGCGCTATGCCAGTCCGCTGCGTTAATTGGCGGTGGAGGCCTACACGGCAACGTGGGAAAAGGCCTGCCGTGTTGTCTGATGCGGCCACCGATCAGCTAACACCCATGCGTCGCAGCGCCTCGCTGAGGCATTGTGGCGGTTGCGGGTCATCGACCGTGGTGGCGCATTGCTGCTGCGCCTGGGAGGAGGGCGCGGGCAGGCCGGGGTCTCCTGAATGCCGGCTACCTGCCAACTCGGCCGCGCGGCGGCGGCCTTCTGTCTGGAGGTAGGCGGTCAGATCCATTTCATTGTGCGGGTCCATGTTGCTCTCCCGGTTTGCACAGAAATCCCGGTGGCGGCAGGGGACTCTGGTGCGTGACAGTGTTCAGCTGCGGGTTGACCCATCTTGCCGTTGACCCTGGAACGGTGGCCAAGGGGCGTTGCCGGCCTGCGGATGGCTGGCCTGCTGATCCTTTCTGTCGCTTTGGTTGGTCTGGGAGGTCTGGCGGCCCAGGTCCGGCTGGTGGTTCTGGTGGGTTTGCTGGTTCTGCTCGGTTTGGGTGTTTTGCGTGATTTGCTCAGTGAATCCCATGAGGTTCTCCTGCGGTAGGGGACGAAGTCGGCATGAAAATAACCCGTGCCACTCCAATTTAGTGTGGTGTTGCACGCTATCCGGCACATAAAACCGCGTCTTTTCGTCCATGACTGCGTTGCAAATCCGCGCAATAGCGGGGCTATTGCTGTGGTTTACGCCTTGTCCTGAACAAAAATCCATCGGTTTTATTTGTGCCGTCAAGCATGCAACACCACACTAGACGCTGCGGCTCCCGGTGGCTGTCGGGTCAAGGATGCTGCGGGTGTAGGAGGCCGATGACAAGCTGCTTCGTGGCCGCTCCGCCGTCAATGGGCGGGCGGCTTGAAGCCCAGCTTTTTCATCGCCTCCGCCAGGCCATTGGCGCGGGCGCCATAGTCCTTCCAGGGCTGGTTTCCAGTCGCCAGCCGCCCGCCTATCGTCGTCGCGGTCCAGTGCGCACCTCCGGTCAGGGAAGCCAGTTCATCCCACGCCACCGGTACCGAGACCCCCAGCCCTGGCCGCGCGCGCGCCGACCAGGCCGAGACGGTCGTGGCGCCGAAACCGTTGCGCAGGTAGTCCACAAATATCCTGCCGACCCGGTTTTTGGGGCCGCTCTTCGCCACGAAGCGTTGCGGCAAGACACCTGCCAAGTGCTTCACAATGGCGTGCGAGAAATCCTTCACCGTGTCGAAGTCGTGGCTGCGCCTCAGCGGCACCACGACGTGCAGGCCCTTGCCTCCGCTGGTTTTCAGAAAACTGGCCAGTCCCAGCTCATCCAGAAGAGAGTGCACCAGCTGCGCGGCCTCCTGCATCTCCGGCCAGCCAACCTTTTCGCCGGGGTCCAGGTCGAAGGTCATGCGGTCAGGCTTGCGAATGGCGCGGCTGGTCGCGTTCCAGGTGTGGAATTCCACGACATTGACTTGCGCGGCTTCCAGCAGGGCCGCTGCAGAAGGGATCTCGAGCAGCGGCTCATGTCCCGGGTCCAGCGCCGGGTCGAGCAGCTTGATGCCGGGAATCGCCGTGGCTTGCGCGTGTTTCTGGAAAAACAGCTCACCCCCGACGCCTGCCGGCGCGCGGACCAGGGCAACCGGGCGCCCCTTGAGGTGCGGCAGCATGAGCGGGGCGACGGCGGCGTAGTGCTCCACCATGGCTTGCTTGGTGAAGCCGGTGGTCTTGTCAATCACGCGGTCGGGATGCGTGATGCGCACGGACTCAGGAGCCTTGCCAGGGGCCTTGTCACGGGTTTTGCGGCTGGTGGGGCCTGGTGTGGCAGCGTCTTGCGGCATGTCGGAGCCTTTCCGGGGGGTGACTGGTGATGTGGGCGTCTCACGGAGGATGTTTCTGGCCGGTTTGTCGGTGCGAAGTCCCTGGAACACGGGGTGTCGAATGTGGCCGCCGTGGGTCCATTCGCCAAACGCCACTTCGGCCAGCAGTTGCGGCTTCACCCATTGCCCTTTGACGCCTGTCGGCAGCGCGGCAAACGGGCTGCGCTCGCTGTGCAGCGTTGACAGCCGCTCCTTGAGGCTGCGCAGTGTCTCGGCATTGAAGCCTGTGCCCACGTTGCCGGCGTACCGGAGCCTGCCCTGCGCATCATGCACACCCAGCAGCAGGGCTCCCAGGCCGGTGCGGGAGCCTTTGGGCTCGGTGTAGCCGCCAATCACAAACTCCTGGCGCAGCCGGGTTTTGAGCTTGATCCAGTCGGGCGAGCGGCGCGAGACGTAGGGCGAGGCTGCGCGCTTGCCGATCACGCCTTCCAGGCCCAGGCGCTGGGCCGAGTCGATCAGGTCTTGCGGGGGCTGGTCAAACGCCTCGCTGAAACGGATGCTGTCCTGCGGATTGCGCGTCAGGGCCGTGCGCAGGATTTCACGCCGCTGCGCCAGCGGCACCTGGCGCAGGTCCAGCCCATCGTAAAACGGCAGGTCGAACACGTAGTAGCGGATGTCGGCCGTGCTGGCGCTGTCAAAGGCGTTTTGCAGCGCGCCGAAGCTGGGCACGCCCTGGTCATTCATCACCACGATTTCGCCGTCCAGCCAGGCGGAGCGTATATCCAGTTGTGCAACGGCTTTGGCCAGCCCAGGCAGCCTGGCGGTCCAGTCGTTGCCGTTGCGCGTGATGCAGCGCACCGAGTCTCCCTCGGTGCGGGTGAGCAGCCGGTAGCCATCAAACTTGATTTCGTAGATCCAGTCTTGCGGGTCGGCAGGCACGCGGTTGACCAGCGTGGCCAGTTCCGGGGCCAGCGTGCCGGGCAGCCTGGATTTCACCGCGCCTTCGGGAATGCCTTTGGGAATGCTTTTACCGGACCGTGCGCTGGCCGCCGTTGTTCTGGCGTGCTTCCCGGCGTGGCTTTCAGGCGCTGCTTTTCTGGTGCGCGCAGCGCGAGGGGCGCACTGTGTGCCGGTGGCTGCCTTGCCAGGCAAGGGCTTGCCGGAAAGCACGCTGTTGGGCAGCGCCTGGAGTACATCAAATACCTGCTCGGGGCGTGCGTGGTCGTCCTGCTCCTTGATCAGCAGCCAGGGTTCATGGCTTTCCCCGGCATGGCCGTGCATGCGCACCAGCGTCCAGCCTCCCTTGAGCTTTTCACCATGCAGTTCAAATTTGAGCTTGCCGTTCTTCAGGCCTGCGGCCGGGTTGCCCACCGGCGTCCAGAGCCCGCGGTCCCACACAATGACGTGGCCGGCACCGTACTGCCCGGGTGGAATGGTGCCTTCAAAGCCTGCATAGGCCATCGGGTGGTCTTCGACATGCACGGCCATGCGTTTGACGGCCGGATCCAGGCTCGGCCCCTTGGGAACCGCCCAGCTTTTCAGCGTGCCCTGCAGTTCCAGCCGGAAGTCGTAGTGCAGGCTGCGCGCCGCATGCTTCTGGACCACAAACCTCAACGCCTTGCCGGAGCGCTCGCCTCCCGTGGCGGGCTCGGGCGTCTGCTTGAAGTCGCGCCTGGCGCGGTAGGTTTTCAGCAAATCCGCGGAACCCATGGTTCGGATGTGTTGGCGGCAAGCCTCAGGCGGCCCGCTTGGCGTGCGTGCGCGAAGCGGCTTTTACCGTATTTTTGCGGGGGGTCGTGCGGGTGGCCGTCCGGGCTCTGGTGTCGGACTTGGCGGGCGCCTTGTCATCTGCTGCGGCCGCCGCGCCGCCCTTGCGCAGGCTGCGCTGGAGCAATTCGGTGAGGTCGAGGATGGTGGCGCCCGAACGTGCGGCGGAATCCTCCGCCGCTTCAGGCTGTTCCACGGTTTCGATCTTGCCTTCCCTGGCCTTGCGTTCGACCAGCGCCATGATTTCGTCCCTGAACGAGTCCTTGAATTTTTCCGGATGCCAGGTCTCCGTCATGTCATTGACGAGCTGTTTGGCCATGGACAGTTCGCGCGCCGACAGCCCGGCCGCCTTCGCGCCCTCGGGTGGAAGGTCCAGGTCTTCCCAGGAGCGGATTTCTTCGCCCCAGCGCATCAGGTTCAGGATGAGGCCAGGGCCGGAGGGCACCAGCACGGCCAGGTGTTGCTTGGTCTGGATCACCACCCGCGCGATGCCGACCCGCTGCGTGTCAAGCAAGGTGTCGCGCAGCAGGGCATAGACTTTTTGCCCTTTGTTGATGGGCGCGATGTAGTAGGGCCGCTCCAGGTAGATGAAGGGAATTTCCGTATTGGAAACGAAATTTTCGATCTCGATCGTCTGGGTCGTCCTGGGATAAGCCCCGGCAATTTCCTCTGCGGACAGGACCACATACTGGTCATCCTGGTATTTGATGCCCTTGACGATGTTTTCCCGGCTGATTTCCTTGCCGGTCTTTTTGTTGATGCGTTTGTAGCCAACCGGGTCCATGCTGCGTTTGTCCAGCCAGTCAAAATCGATACCGCTGTCAGACGTGGCCGCATGCAGCGCCACCGGGATGTGGACCAGCCCAAAGCTGATGGCACCTTTCCATAGAACGCGTGAAGCCATTGCCAGCTCCTTCCGGTCGTACCGTACTGCGTCAGCCGCCCCTGTCGGCGGCGGTGCCGTGAATGCTTTCCCGCAAACCGCGCAGACGCAGATGGTGTTGCAGTAGATGGTGTTGCAGCGTGTCAGCCATGTGGTTTAACCATGTGTGTTTAACCATGGGCTTTAGGCATGGGTGCTCATGGTGAGTCATGGTGAATGAGGATGGACATAGTGTCACTTTCCCAAGATGGCTGGCAGTTGCCTGTCGGCTGCCATGCGCCTGTGCCGTAGGACAGCGACCCCATTAATTGCGGCGCCATGCCACCCCCGCGGCAACCAGGCTGGCCGCCTGGCGGGCATGTCGTCCCATGCCCGCCGGCCACACCGGGTTTATCCTACGATGGCGCGGTTTTGCCCCGCCGACAATGGCTTTTTTGATCTACAGGAATTGATCATGCTCCTCCATCGTCAAGCAAGCCGTATTTCCCGTGCCGCCATCATGGTGGCGGCTGTGACCGCCATCACCGGCTGCGGCTTGATGGATCGCCAGTCCAACCTGGTGGCGTTTACCACCCAGTTGCGGGGCGCCAACGAGGTGCCGCCCACTGCCAGCCGCGCTACCGGCTCGGTCGACGCGGTGCTCAATAAAGACACCAACCTGTTTCGCTGGAAAGTCAGCTTCAGCGGCCTGACCGGGCCCGCCACGGGCGCCCACTTTCACGGCCCTGCTGCCATTGGTGTCAACGCAGGTATTGTGCTGCCTTGGCAGGGCCCCATCGTCAGCCCCCTCGAAGGCCGGGCCACGCTGACGCCGACACAGGCTGCGGACCTGATGGCTGGCCGCTGGTACGCCAATATTCACACGGTGGCCAACCCCGCAGGCGAAGTACGTGGCCAGATGACAGTGCGCAATTAGCGGGGCAGTGGCCTGATGGTTTCGCTGCGGTCCTGACTGTTTTGCGCGTCGGGGCGGGGAGCCACTGCGGCGGCCAAAAGCCATTCTGAGAAAATGGTTGCGCGCGCAACCAGGTTGATTTATAGTTGCGCCCGCAACCAAAATCAACCGGGACAAACGCATCGTGACTACCCCACTTCCCACTCACTGGCCCGACAGGGTTCCCGTGCTCATCGCCGGCGGCGGACCTGTCGGCATGAGCCTGGCGGCCCTGCTCGGACACCATGGCATTGCCAGTCTTGTGATTGAAGCCGACGACGGCTATTGCGCCGGCAGCCGGGCGATTTGCATGTCGCGCCGCTCGCAGGAAATACTGGGCTGGGTCGGCGCCGACCAACCGCTGGTCGAAAAGGGCCTGTCCTGGGTCGGCGGGCGCAGTTATTTTCGCGACCGGGAGGTGCTGCATTTCCAGATGCCGAGCGAGCCGACACAGCGCTTCGCGCCCATGGTCAACATCCAGCAGTTCTATGCCGAGGAGTTCGCCCACAAGGCGGCCCTGGCGCAGGGCGGCCTTGTCGACGTGCGCTGGTCCAGCAAGGTGACCGCGGTCCGGCCGCAGGCGGATGGCGCGCAGGTGGATGTCCAGGGGGCCGATGGGGTGCACACGGTGCAGGCGGACTGGGTTGTGGCTTGTGACGGGGGCCGCAGCACGGTGCGTGAGCAGCTTGGCCTGCAACTGGAAGGCACCCAGTACGAAGGCCGCTACGTCATCGTGGACGTGGTGCAAAAAACCCGCCGCGCCGTGGAGCGCCTGGCCTGGTTTGACCCCCCGTCCAATCCCGGCTCGACCATTCTGATGCATCGCCAGCCTGACGATGTCTGGCGCATCGACTACCAGATCCGCGACGACGAGGATCCGGTGGAGGCGGTGAAGCCTGAAAACGTGCTGCCGCGTGTGCAAAGCCATCTTTCGATGATTGGCGAGGACGAGCCCTGGGAGCCGCTGTGGATTTCGATCTACAACGCCAAATGCCTCACGCTGCCCAGCTATCGCCATGGCCGTGTGCTGTTTGCCGGCGATGCGGCCCACCTGGTGCCGATTTTCGGGGTGCGCGGACTCAACTCGGGTCTCGACGATGCGGCCAATTTGGCCTGGAAGCTGGCGCTGGTGCAGCAGGGGCGGGCGGCCGATTCCCTGCTGGACAGCTATTCGACCGAGCGCGTGCTTGCCACCCGCGAGAACATTGCCTACGGCGCCAAAAGCACGGAGTTCATGGCGCCGCCCAATTACGGTTTCAAATTGCTGCGCGAGGCGGCGCTGCGTCTGGCCACCGAAGACGCAGCCGTCAATTCGCTGCTCAACCCACGCCAGTCCACACCCGTTGAATATGTGGGCTCTCCGCTGAACCTGCCTTCGCAGGGGGGCGCGCCTCAGGCCGGGCTCCGCGCCGGCATGCCCGCGCCGGAGGCCAGGTTGCTCGGCGCCAGTGGCCACGTCCACCTGACGTCGTGCTTCGGTGCCGGTTTTGTGGTGCTGTATTTCGCGCAGCATGGCCGGCTGCCGGACGATATCGCCGCATTGGCCGCGCCCGCAGAGGGCAGTCCCGCCGCGGTCCGCGTGATCTGCATTGCCAGCCAGGGTGAGCCTGCCGTGAACACGCTGGTCGACGAGGCCGGACAAGCCCGGGAGCGTTACGGCGCGGCCGACGGCTCGGTGTGGCTGGTGCGGCCTGACGGGTACCTGATGGGGCGCTGGACGGGCGCACCGCCCGCCGCTGTTCAGGCAGCCTTGCAGCCTTTTCAGCAACACCTCACCGCCAGCCCGGCCCGCCCGCTGTGAAACCGCAGGAGACAACCATGACAACCCTGACCATGACCGCCCCCAACGCTGACCACCTTGATCAGACCTACACGGCACTCGCAGAGGCGACGGCCCGTGTGGGCGAGGCCAGGGCTCCGCTGTTTCTGGCCACGCTGTCCCTTGCACTGCTCAGCCGCCAGGCCGATGCCGGCGAGGCACTGGCGCTGATTGCCCAGGCCGAGCGCCTGGCAGGTACCTGATTTTTTCTGCCGCGCCACCGACGGCTACCGATTCATTTCTGTCTGGAGACAACATGCAAAACCTTCCCGCCTTCATCCGCCGTTCTATGGCGCTCCTGGCCTTGGCCGCAACGGCCGCCTCGGCGCAAAGCTTTCCCACCAGGCCCATCGAGTGGGTGGTGCCTTACCCCGCCGGTGGCGGATCCGACGTGGTGGCCCGGGCGCTGACAGAAGCGATGGGCAGCGCGCTGGGGCAACCGATCGTCATCAACAACAAGCCGGGCGCCGCCACCAACATTGGCGCTGACTATGTGGCCCATGCCAAACCGGACGGCTACACGGTGCTCACCGGCGACACCGCCACGCTGGCCGCGAACCCGGCGCTTTATACCAAGCTGAGCTACAGCGCCGAAAAAGACCTGGCGCCCATTGGCCTGCTGGCCCGCTTTCCCATGATCCTGGTGGTCAACCCGGCGATTCCCGTGAAGAACCTGGCCGAATTCACGGCCTGGGCCAAGACCCAGAAGTCCGGGGTCAGCTACGCCACGCCAGGCGCGGGCAGCCCGCACCACCTGGCCACGGAACTGTTTCGCGGCAAGACCGGATTGAACCTGGTGCATGTTCCTTACCGCGGTGCGGCGCCGGCGGTGCAGGATGTGACGGGTGGCCAGCTGCCCTTCATGTTTGTCGATACGGCCAGCGGCATGGCTTTCATCAATGCGGGGCGCCTGCGTCCCATCGGCATTGCCAGTCCGCACCGCGTGAAGAACTTCGAAGCCATTCCCACGCTGGACGAGCAGGGCCTCAAGGGCTTTGAAGCCTATGTGTGGCAAGGTCTGGTGGCACCGGCCGGAACGCCAGCCGACGTGATCGGTAAACTGAACAAAACGCTGGTCGACGCGCTCAATTCCACGTCGGTGAAGGCGCGTTTCCAGGTTCTGGGGCTGGAGCCCACGCCCAGCACGCCGGCCCAGATGGCTACTTATGCCAAGGCCGAACGCGAAAAGTGGGCGCAGGTGATTCGCGCCAGCGGCATCAAGCTGGACTGAACATGAACAAGCCGGACTGACCATGATCAAGCTCGACAGGACCCTGACTTACCGCCTGCATTTGCTGCACAAGCTGACCGACATTGAAAGTCAGCGCGCCTATGTGGCCGGGGCAGGGCTGTCCATGAGCGACGGCCGCTGCCTCACGGCGGTGGGCACTTTTGCGCCGCTGTCGGTTAACGACCTGGCAAAAAAGGCCAACCTGAACAAGGGGCAGGCCAGCCGGGCCGCGCAGTCGCTGGTTGACCAGGGCCTGGTGCTCAAGGCTGCCAGCCCGACGGACGGGCGCGGCGTGGTGCTGACGCTCACGCCCAGGGGCAAGGCGGCATGGCAGCGTGCCATGCAGGTGGTGGGGCAGCGAAACCAGGAAATTTTCAATGTGCTGAGCGCTGCCGAGCGAACCCAGCTCAGCGATTTTTTCGACCGCCTGATCGATCAGGCCCGGGCCAATGGCGACGCGGCTGATGCTGATGGCGCCGATGACTGAAATTTACTTTGGAGAGATGCGATGAACACAGACGCCTTGCGCTACCAGTCCGGTTTTGGCAACGAGTTTGTCAGTGAAGCCGTTGCGGGTGCCTTGCCCGAGGGCCGCAACAGCCCGCAGCGCGCGCCCCATGACCTGTACACCGAGCTGTTGTCGGGCACCGCCTTCACGGCACCGCGCGCCGAGAATCGCCGTAGCTGGCTGTACCGCCGCCAGCCCTCCGTGGTCAGCGGCGCTTACCAGGCCTATGCACAGCCGCAGTGGACGACCGGTGCGGCGGGCGGCATGGCCGTTGCGCCCGACCCGCTGCGCTGGAACCCGTTTGCCATCCCGGCCGAGGCGCTGGACTTTGTGGACGGCATGCGCACCGTGGCGGCCAACGGCGATGCCGAGGCCCAAACCGGCATGGCTGCGCACGTGTATGTGGCCAACCGGTCCATGTCGCAACGCGCCATGGTCAATGCCGACGGTGAAATGCTGCTGGTACCGCAGCAGGGCCGGGTGGTGCTGAAGACGGAACTCGGCCTGCTGGAGGTCAGGCCCGGCGAGGTGGCCGTGGTGCCGCGCGGCATGGCCTTCAGCGTGGCGCTGCCAGACGGCGCGTCACGCGGCTACGTCTGCGAGAACTACGGCGCGCATTTCCGCCTGCCGGAACTGGGCCCGATCGGCTCCAATGGCCTGGCCAATGCGCGGGATTTCATGGCGCCCACGGCGGCGTTCGATGACGTGGCAGCCCCCGCCGGCGGGTTCGACATCATCAAGAAGTATGGCGGCCGCCTGTGGACTGCGAAGCAGCCCGCCAGCCCCTTCAATGTGGTGGCATGGCACGGCAACCTGGTGCCCTACAAGTACGACACCGCCCATTTCATGACGATCGGCTCCATCAGTTACGACCATCCGGACCCGTCCATTTTCACGGTGCTGACTTCGCCATCGGACACCCCCGGCACGGCCAACTGCGACTTCGTGATCTTCCCGCCGCGCTGGCTGGTGGCCGAAAACACCTTCCGTCCGCCCTGGTACCACCGCAACCTCATGAGCGAATTCATGGGGCTGGTGTATGGCCAGTATGACGCCAAGCCCGAAGGCTTCAAGCCGGGCGGCGCTTCGCTGCACAACTGCATGGTGCCGCACGGACCGGACGCCGAGGCCTTTGAGAAAGCCAGCACCGCCGAGCTGGCGCCGCACAAGCTGGACAACACGCTGGCCTTCATGTTTGAAAGCCGCTACCGCTTTATTCCCACCGCATTTGCCATGGAAGGCGGTGCGCTGGATACCGGTTACCTCAGCTGCTGGGCGGGCCTCAAGGATCAATTCAAGCCCTGAGTTTTCGCACGGCTCATCACCCCTTTCACGGCGCCCTGGCGTCAAGGATTTGCACCATGAATGATTCGCTCAATGCCACCCACGACCCGGCGCTTCGCAGCTGGGTGACTTCCGCCAACGCGGCGGACACCGACTTTCCGATCCAGAATCTGCCCTTCGGCCGTTTTCGGCGCGTCGGCAGCGCTGAAGCCTTTCGCATCGGTGTTGCCATTGGCGACCAGGCGCTTGATTTGAAAGCGGCCGGTCTCATCGCCACGGATGACATGAATGTGCTGATGGCCATGGGCGCTGCAGAGCGCCAGGCCCTGCGCGCAGCGATCTCTGAAGGCCTGCGCGAAGGCAGCCCAAGCCAGTCCGCATGGCTCAGCGCGCTGTTGCCGCAGGCGGGGCTTGAAATGACCTTGCCTTGCCGTATCGGCGACTACACCGACTTCTACACCGGCATTCATCACGCCACCACCGTCGGCAAGCTGTTTCGCCCCGATGCGCCACTGTTGCCCAACTACAAGTGGGTACCGATTGGCTACCACGGCCGTGCATCGTCCATCGGGGTCAGCGGCCAGTCGTTTCCCCGACCGCTGGGCCAGACCAAAGGCCCCAACGAAGAAGTACCGGTTTTGCGGCCCAGTCACCGGATGGACTACGAGCTGGAGCTGGGCGTTTTCATGGGGCAGGGCAATGCGCCGGGCGACCGGCTCACGATGGACCAGGCGGAGGCCCACGCCTTTGGCATGGTGCTGCTCAATGACTGGTCGGCGCGCGATGTGCAGGCCTGGGAATACCAGCCGCTGGGGCCCTTCCTGGCCAAAAACTTTGCCAGCACCATCTCGCCCTGGATCGTGACGATGGAGGCCCTGGCGCCTTTTCGTGCGCCCTTCGTGCGGCCCGAGGGTGACCCGCAACCTTTGCCGTACCTCGACTCAGCAGGCAACCGGCAGCAAGGCGGTATCGACGTGGAACTCGAGGTCTGGCTGCAGACCCTGGCCATGCGCGATGCCGGCCAGGGTCCGGTGCGCCTGTCGCAGTCGAGCTTTCGCGATGCCTACTGGACAGTGGCGCAAATGATCACGCACCACACCGTGAACGGCTGCAACCTGCAGCCGGGCGACCTGTTAGGCTCCGGCACGCTGTCGGGCGCCAGGCCCGAGCAGGCTGGCTCGCTGCTGGAACTGAGTTCGGGCGGAAAGAACCCGCTGACGCTGGCCAATGGGGAAACGCGCACCTTCCTCGAAGACGGTGACTCCATCATCCTGCGCGGTTACTGCGCGCGCGCCGGTTTCCGTCGTATCGGCTTTGGCGATTGCCAGGGCCGGCTGTTGCCCGCGCGCAGCTAACTGCCCGCTGATCCTGGCCCGGCGAATGCTATCGAGTTGATAGCGTATGAATCCCGTATCCATTGGGATGAAGGTTTATTCAATGGACGAGTCTGGCCCTTCTGTGGAGTTCCGGCCGGAAGCGTCGCGTCGAGCGAGGTGAGCGTCAGGGCCGGCGCTTTAACCACTCCGCAGGCAGTTTGTAGGGCCTAAATGCCAATTAAAGAGGTAAAAATCAGGGTAAACCTTACAATGGCGGGTTACCCAAGCCCCCCATGAACGCCCCCATCGACGTCTCTTTCTTTGCGCGTGCCGCCAAGCCGCTGACCAGTTACCGCAAGTACTGGGCGGCCCGTTTCGGCACGGCCAAGTTTTTGCCCACCAGTCGGGCCGAGATGGAGGCGCTAGGCTGGGACAGCTGCGACATCATCATCGTCACCGGCGACGCCTATGTCGACCACCCCAGCTTTGGCATGGCGGTGATTGGCCGCATGCTGGAGGCGCAGGGCTTTCGCGTCGGCATCATCGCGCAGCCCGAGTGGCAAAGCGCCGACCCCTTCAGGGTGCTGGGCAAGCCCAACCTGTTCTTCGGCGTGACCGCCGGCAACATGGACTCGATGATCAACCGCTACACGGCCGATCACAAGATACGCAGCGATGACGCCTACACGCCCGGCGACGTGGGCGGCAAGCGCCCCGACCGCGCGGCGCTGGTGTATTCGCAGCGCTGCAAGGAAGCCTACAAAGACGTGCCCATCATCCTGGGCGGCATTGAAGGCTCGCTGCGCCGCATTGCGCACTACGACTACTGGTCTGACAAAGTCCGCCGCTCCATCGTGGTCGATTCGAAATGCGATCTGCTGCTGTATGGCAACGCCGAGCGCGCGATTGTCGAGATCGCCCACCGCCTGGCCGCCAGGGAGCCGGTTGCCACCATGACCGACATCCGTGGCACCGCTTTCATTCGCCGCAGCGGCGACGAAACGGCGCAGGGCTGGTTCGAGATCGACTCGACCAACGTCGACACACCGGGCCGCGTCGAGGCGCATGTCAACCCCTATCTGATGATTTCGGAGCAGGCCAAAGAGCAGGGCGCGACCTGCGCCCGCGAAGACGAGGCCGCTGACGTGGCCGCGCAGGCCGAGAAAGACGCTGCCTTACTCCCTCGCCCCCAGGGAGAGGGCAGGGGTGAGGGCGCGACAAAGCCGCTTCAGGTCGCATCTGATGCCAGGACTGCATTCAAAGCCAATGCGGGGAGCCCTCACCCTGACCCTCTCCCAGGGGGAGAGGGAATAAAAGCAAACCCGGCCATCAAGCCGCTCACCTTTGTGCCCAACCCCAGCCTTTCGCACATGCAGGGCAAGATCAAGGTCCCGCCGCGCGACCGCTCGGTGATCCGCCTGCCGTCCTACGAGCAGGTCAAAAGCGACCCGGTGCTGTACGCCCACGCCAACCGCGTGCTGCACCTCGAAACCAATCCCGGCAACGCCCGCGCGCTGGTGCAGGCCCATGGTGAAGGCGCCACCGCGCGCGACGTCTGGATCAACCCGCCACCCATCCCGCTGACCACGGCCGAGATGGACTACGTGTTTGACCTGCCCTACGCACGTTCGCCACACCCGATATATGCCGACGAAAACGGCAGCCACGACCATGCCACCAAGATCCCGGCGTGGGAGATGATCCGCTTCAGCGTGAACATCATGCGCGGCTGCTTTGGCGGCTGCACCTTCTGCTCGATCACCGAGCACGAAGGCCGCATCATCCAGAGCCGGTCCGAAGACTCGGTGATCCGCGAGATTGAAGCCATCCGCGACACCGTCAAGGGCTTTACCGGCGCGATTTCCGACCTGGGCGGGCCGACGGCCAACATGTACCGCATCGGCTGCAAGTCGCCCGAGATTGAGGCGGCCTGCCGCAAGCCTTCCTGCGTGTACCCGGGCATCTGCTCCAACCTGAACACCAACCACAACCCGCTGATCAAGATGTACCGCCGGGCGCGGGCCTTGAAGGGCGTGAAGAAAATCCTCATCAGCTCCGGCCTGCGCTACGACTTGGCCGTGCAAAGCCCCGAGTACGTGAAAGAGCTGGTGACGCACCACGTCGGCGGCTACCTCAAGATCGCGCCCGAGCACACCGAGCAGGGCCCGCTCACCAAGATGATGAAGCCCGGCATCGGCAGCTATGACAAGTTCAAGCAGATGTTCGAGAAGTACTCGCTCGAAGCCGGCAAGAAGCAGTTCCTGATTCCCTACTTCATCGCCGCCCACCCCGGCACCAGCGACGAAGACATGATGAACCTGGCGATCTGGCTCAAGAAAAACGGCTTCCGCGCCGACCAGGTGCAAACCTTCTACCCGTCACCCATGGCCACGGCCACGGCGATGTACCACACCAACAAGAACCCGCTGCGCAAGATCACGCGCGACAGCGAAACGGTGGACATCGTGCGAGGCGAGCGCCGCCGCCGGCTGCACAAGGCGTTTTTGCGCTATCACGACCCCAACAACTGGCCGGTGCTGCGCGAAGCGCTGAAAGCCATGGGCCGCGCGGATTTGATCGGCAATGGCAAGCACCATTTGATCCCGACCTTCCAGCCCCTGACCGATGGCAGCTACCAGAGCGCGCGCCGCAAGAACTCGACCACCGTGGTGCTGAAGACCCCCACGCCGGTCAAGGGCCGCATCCTGACGCAGCACACCGGCCTGCCGCCGCGCGACAACGGGTCGGGCAAACCGGGCGGCAAACCGCCAGTGCGTAAAGCACGTTGATCTGTCATTGCGGGACCCGCAATCCATGGCTTTGGCTATGATGTCACCCATGCATCTCCAGCTTTCTCCCCCCTCCGCAACTCTGTAATGCACCCGGCTTGATGCCGGGCTGCGCATGCGGCCGCGCCTGTTCACTATTGAACGGCGTGCGGCCTTGAGTTGACGCGCCTGCTCCATTGATCTGGCAACAAAGCCCTGCGGGCCGGCGCACGGATGGAGAAATTTTTTCATGAAAACCCAAACATCGGCCACCCTGGCCTGGGGTGGCGTCCTGCTCGCGGGCGTCTTGTGGGGTGTGGGCGCTCTGGTCGCCCAGTCTGTGATGGCTAGCGGCATGGCGCCGTACAGCTTGTCTCTGGCGCGCTTTGCGCTGGGCCTGCCGCTACTGTGGTGGTGGCATCTGCGGCAGGCGGTGCCTGTGAGGAATGCAGGCAAAACATCGGGCGAATGGCGGCAATTGCCCTGGCGCGAACGGGCGCTGATTGTGGGCACGGGTCTGGCGATGGCCATGAATGTGACCAGCTGGTTTGCCGGCATCACCTACATCGGGGCAGCCTTGCCCACGGTGATTTCAATCTGCTGCGCACCGGTGATCGTCGCTGTGCTGTCCGTGTCACGCGGCTATGAGCGCGCCAGCGGGCGGCTGGTGGCGGCGCTGGCCCTGGCATTGGGTGGGGTCGGGCTGATCGTGATGCCTGCGGAGGGCCTGAGCCTGCCGAAGGACTACGCCGTGGGCCTCGCCTGGTCGTTTGCTTCAGCGGGCCTTTATTCCGTGGTGGTGCTGGGCAATGCGCGCATGCCTGCGCATGTGCCGGCGGTCAGCGCTTCGGCCTGGAGCATGACGGTGGCTGCGCTGCTGATGCTGCTGCTGGCCAGCGCGCAAGGCCTGACCTGGCCGCGCGATACCACCGCCTGGCTGCAGGTGGGCTACACCGGCGTGTTCACCACCTCGATTGCCTACCTGGCATTTGCCTGGGGCGCACGCCGCCTGTCACCGACGGCGGCGGTGGTGGGCACGCTGGTTGAGCCGCTGGTGGCTGCGGTGGCTGCTGCGTGCTTGTTTTCCCAGCCGCTGACAGGGCAGCAGGGCACGGGGGCCTTGCTGCTGGGGGCGGCGATGGTGGTGCTGGCCTGGCGCTGAGTGATACGCGAGGAGGCCGGTTTCATGTTGGCTTTTGCAAAGTGAAATCGGCCTCAAGCTCAATATTTTTTAGGCGTGTGGGCAACTACCAATTTGGCAGCGTATGCAGCGGAATATCTTTCTCTGCCGCCAGCTTGTCCAGCTCCTTGCGCGTCTTGCCCAGCAGCCAGCTTGCTATCGCCTGGTGCGTCGCGGGCGCAAACATCGCCTTCATGCCGGACCCCTCAACGCCCGCAGCCGCGCACAGGCTGGCCGCAAAATGCGGCTCCAGTGCCGCCACCGTCACCCGCCCATCCTTGCACGGGTAGACGCGGTAGCCGGCGTGGCCACCGCCGACGGCCGCGCCGGGCTGGGTCAGGCCCCAGGCGCGCGGCAGGGCCAGGTAGCCTGCGGCGCCTGAAAGGGCCACCTCAAGGTATAGGCCTTTGGCTTTGCTGCGCTGGTGCAGCACGGCCTGCAGCACGGCCTCGCTGGCCATCTGTGAGCCGCCCATGTCGGCGTAGAGCGTTGCGGGCAATTCGAGTCCGGTGACCAGGTCGTTTTCTGCCAGGTAGGTGAGGTCGTGGCCGGGCTCTTCGGCGCGCTCGCCCGGGCTGCCGACAATGGCGACCTGGCTCAGGTGCGGGTGCTGTTTGTGCAGTGCCTTCCATGTGAGCCCCAGTTTGACCAGTGCCGAGGGCCGGAAGGAGGTGAGCAGCACATCGGCCTTGGCCAGTTCGCGGTGCAGCAGCTGCTGGCCACGTTCGGTCTTGAGGTCGGCCGCGGCCGTGCGCACGCCGGCGTGCAGTGCGGCATAGGCCGTGGCGTTGTACTGCTTCATCGGATCGCCTGATGCGCCGGCGGGTGCACCCGGGGGCGCGGGCGGTTCCAGCTTCACGCAGCTGGCGCCCATCTGGCGGCAGCGCATCAGCGCGGCAGGCCCGGGCAGGTTGAGCGCGAGGCTGACCACGCGCACGCCCTTGAGCGACTGAAGTGGGGCGAGGGTTTTGCGGGTGGGGGGCAAATCAGAAGGCGGCATGGGTGGGGACCTGATGGGACAGGAGGCTGATTATGGGTGAGCCCGGCGTGGTTCGCTGGCACCTGTCAGCCGGTCCCCGGTGAGCCCACCTCGTGCCGGGCACTTGTTGAACGGCTATTCACCGCCGTCAACCGGCCCTCGGCCAATCAAGCCGCTTACGGCACAGCCACTCAAACCACTTCGGTCACAGCGGCAGGCCGACGTAGTTTTCTGCCAGCGCGGTGGATGCTGCCTGTGAGTGAATCAGGTAGTCCAGTTCCGCCGCTTGAATCTTCTCTCCAAAGCCGCCTGAGTCGGGAAACTTGTGCATCAGCGAGGTGAACCACCACGAAAAGCGCACGGCCTTCCAGACCCGGCGCAGGCAGGTGTCTGAGTAGGCGTTGATACCGCCTTCGTTGCCCGCATAAAACTCCGTCAGCGCGCGTCCCAGGTAACCGACGTCGCTGGCGGCCAGGTTCAGGCCCTTGGCGCCGGTGGGCGGCACGATGTGAGCGGCGTCGCCGGCCAGAAAGAGTCGGCCGAAGCGCATGGGTTCGGCGACAAAGCTGCGTAGGGGGGCAATGCTTTTTTCAATCGACGGGCCGGTCTGCAGTTGCTCCGCGAGATCGGGTGCCAGGCGTCGTCGCAGCTCGTCCCAGAAGGCCTGGTCGCTCCAGTTCTCTACCTTGTCGTCGAGTGAGCATTGCAGGTAATAGCGGCTGCGCGTGTGGCTGCGCATGCTGCACAGCGCGAAGCCGCGTGCATGGTTGGTGTAGACCAGTTCGTGGGAGACGGGCGGCGTGTCGGTCAGCATGCCCAGCCAGCCAAAGGGGTAGATGCGCTCAAAGGTCTGCAGTGCACTCGCCGGCACGCTGGCGCGGCTCACGCCGTGGTAGCCGTCACAGCCGGCAATGAAGTCGCACTCGACCTCGTGCGCGACACCGTGCTGTACGTAGCGCACCCGGGGACGCTCGCCATCAAAGTCATGCAGGCTCACCTGCTCGGCCTCGTAGGCGGTGGCCAGGCCCGCTGCGGCGCGGGCGTCCATCAGGTCGCGGGTCACCTCGGTCTGGCCATAGACCATGACCTGCTTGCCGCCGGTGAGGTGGTGCAGATCAATGCGGTGATGGGTGCCTCCGAAGTCGAGCGAGATGCCGCCGTGCAGCAGGCCTTCGTGGTGCATGCGCGCACCCACGCCCGCCTCGTCGAGCAGGTCGGTCGTGCCTTGCTCCAGCACGCCAGCGCGTATGCGGCCCAGCACATACTCGCGGCTGTGCCGCTCAATCACGATGGCCTCTATGCCGGCCTTGTGCAGCAGCTGGCCCAGCAAATGCCCGGCCGGGCCACCACCCACAATCGCTACCTGTACTCGCATGGTCGTCTCCTGTGCCTCTTCAATGGCATGTTGTCCTGGTCTCCAAGCGTAGGCTGACGGGCGTCGCACCGCTAGGGGCGGCAGGTCGCCATTGCACGATGTTTGGCGTACTTGTGCGATGATCGCGCAATGGTCGCTGCAAAAACCGTTTCAACTTCCCGGCGCTTCGAGATCGCCAAGGCCGACATGATCGAAGGCATGGCCAAGGGCATGGCGGTGCTGGAGAGCTTTGACACCCAGCGCCAGCGCCTCAATGCCACGCTGGCGGCCGAGCGCGCCGGCATCACGCGGGCGGCCGCGCGCCGCCATTTGCTGACGCTGACGCACCTGGGCTACCTTGAGACGGACGGCAGCTATTTCTGGCTGGCGGCCAAGGTGCTGCGGTTTTCCGGCAGCTATCTGGCGACTGCGCGGCTGCCACGCGCCGTGCAACCCACCCTGAACCGGCTGGCCGCCCAGACCCAGGAGTCGTTTTCAGTTGTGGTGCTGGACGGCGACGAGATTGTCATCATCGGGCGCAGCGGGTTTGAGTGGAAGACGTTCGCCGACGGCAAGACCGCGCCGGCCCGGCTGCTGGCTTATGGCCTGCATCTGGGGGCGCGTTTGCCGGCGCACGCGACGTCGACTGGCCGGGTACTGCTGGCGGCCAAGACCAAAAGCGAGTTGAACGCGTGGCTCAAGGCCAGGGCCGAAGCCGGCAGCCTGGCCCGGCTGACGCTGCACACGACGACCGATCCGCGCAAGCTCCGGGCGCTGATTGACCAGGCGCGTCTTGATGACTACTGCATCGCCAGTGAAGAGCATGAACTCGGCGTGCATGCATTGGCCGTGCCGCTGCGCGACATGCAGGGGCGGACGGTGGCGGCGCTCAATGTGGTGTCGTCTCCGCAGCGGATGACGCCTGAGGCCTTGCGGCGCGACCTGCTGCCCCTGCTGCTGGACGCTGCGCGAGAACTGCGTCCCCTGCTGTAGGGGTTCAGGCGGGCTGCGCTTCAAAACTCCTCGCCCGGCAGCGTGAAGAAGAATGTCGCCCCCTTGTCCGGCGCCGACTCGGCCCAGATCCGGCCGCGGTGGCGCGCAATCACCCGGGCCACGGTCGCGAGGCCGACACCGGTTCCGGTGTATTCCGACACGCTGTGCAGACGCTGAAAGGTGCCGAACAGCTTGTCGACATAGGCCATGTCGAAGCCGGCGCCGTTGTCGCGCACAAAGAACGCGTCATGTGCCGTTGACCGGCCAACCGCAATCGTGGCCCGGGGCCGGCGCGAACTGAACTTCCAGGCGTTGCTCAGCAGGTTTTCCATGACGGAGCGAAGCAGCCGGCCGTCACCATGCACCAGCAGCCCAGGCTCGACGCTGCAATCCACCTGGCGCGCGCCATCGCCGGCTTTCAGTCGCTCAAGCGTCTCGTTGGCCAGGACGCTCAGGTTGACAGGTTCCCGCCGAAGTTCCAGGCGCGCCACATGCGCCAGCGACAACAGGGCTTCTATCAACTGGCCCATCTGGCCGACACCGGACTGTATTCGGGTGAGGTAGTGCTGTAGCTTCTTGCCCGGGTTGTCCTTGAGTTCCTTGGCCAGCAGGCGGCTGAAACCGTCTACCGTCGTCAGCGGCGAACGCAGGTCGTGGGAGACCGAGTACGAGAAGGCTTCGAGCTCTGCGTTGGACAGTCGCAGGGCGGTCTCGATCGCCTTGATCTCGGTGATGTCCGTATCGACGCCTACCCAGAAGATCACCTCGCCGTGTTCATTGCTCACCGGCGAGGCGCGGTACGACATCGTGTGGTAGGCCCCGCTCCTGGCACGCAGCCGCCGCGTGCCGGTAATCAGGGTGGGCTCTGCGCTGGGCTCCCGCCAGTTCTGCGTCGCCGCGACCACGTCGTCCGGATGCACAAGCCCGACCCAGGCGTGGCCGTGCCAGTCGGGCGGTGCACCGCCGACGAGCTCGTACCAGGCCCGGCTGAAAAAGGTGGCGGCGCCCCGCGGATCGACAGTCCAGATCGGCTGGGGAGCCTGTTCGGCTAGCGTCCGGAACAGCGCCTCCTGGCGCGACAGCTCACCGGTGCGCTGGATGATCTTTTCCTCCAGCCCGCTGTTCAGCTCCTTGACCTGGGACAACAGGTGCAAGTTGTCAATCGCGATCGAGACCTGTTGGGCCAGTTCGGTGGCCACGTATTCGTCCTGCAGGTTGAATTCGCCCACGAACTTGTCCGACAGATGCAGCCAGCCGATATTGGCGCCATCGCGGCCTGTCAGTGGCACGGCAAGCCAGCCGCGCAGGGTCCGGCAGGGCTCGGAGGATTTGCTGATCCCGCACCAGCGCGGATCGGCCTCCAGCTCGGCCTGCGTCAGCCGCACGGCGCGCCGGGTCTCGCAGGCCATCGCATGGATGCCGCTTTCCTCGGGGCTGTCGCTCCAGTGCGGCTGCCCCGCATATTTTTCAGACAGCGACCGGGCCGTGATGGCCTGCGAGCGATGGCCGTCACGCGGCAGGCTGATGACCGACTGATGGGCGCCGATGATGGCGCGGGACTGCTCGGCCGCTTCCTGCATCATGGTGTCCAGCGACTGATGCTGTGTGATGGTCTGGGTGGCATCCGCAACGCGTTGCAGGGTCAGCAGGTAAGCCTGTACCTCCTGTTCGGCCCGGACCCGCAGGGTGATGTCGAACGCCACAGCGAATACCGCGTCCCGCCCACCGTAGCGGATCACGCGGCGAATCACTTCCACCGGAAACTCGGTGCCGTTTTTTTGCCGGTGCATCCAGAACTCGGGCGTGTCCATTGGCAGCCCGGTCGTCATGAGGTGCTGCATGCGGGGATGCTCTGCCGCGGACAACAGTTGCAGGGGTGTCATGACGACAAATTCTTCGCGCGAATAGCCGTAGAGCTGGATCGCGGTGTCGTTGACGGCAATGTAGTGGTGGTCCTTCCTGTCCATTACCCACATCGGAACGGGCGCGGTATCGAACAAGGCCGCATGGCGCTGCTCGCTTTCGAGCAGGGTTTGTGCGGCCAGCTTGTGCTCTGTGATGTCTTGCAGCGCGCCCTGCATGCGCGTGATGCTGCCGCTGCCATCGCGCACCGCCTGGCCCATCGAGCGGATCCAGACACTGCGCCCGGCGGGCGTGAGCATCTTCACTTCCACATCGAAAGGCGTGCCGTGATTCAGGCAAGCCTGCGCGACCCGCGTTGCCAGTTCGCGCCACTCTGGCTCGCAAAGACCAATGGCCGATTCCAGTGTTGGTGCGCTGCCCTTCGGTAGCCCAAGAATGGCGGAGGCCTCATCAGACCAGAGGACACGCATCTCGGGCACCTCCAGCGCCCAGCCGCCGAGCCTGGAAATTTGCCCGGCCATTTGCATCAAGCCGGTTTGGGCTTTCAGTGTCGCTTCGGCCTGCTTCAGCTCGTCGATATCCGTCGAGGTGCAGTACCAGGAGACGATGCGTTCGCTGCGGTCGCGATTTGGCGTGGCGCGTACCAGCTGCCAGCGGTAGCTGCCGTCCTTGCAGCGCAGGCGATGTTCGTTGCGGATACTCTCGCCGGTGTCCAGCATGTGCCGCATACAGTCTGTGGCTCTTTGCAGGTCATCGGGATGGATCCGGTCGAGCCAGCCGCCTTTCAGCGCTACGTCCAGAGGCTCGCCGGTTACCTCGCTCCATTGGTCGCTGACGAAGGTCAGCCGCCCGTTGCCATCGGTGATGAACACAATTTGCGGCATGGCTTGCGCCAATTGGCGAAAGCGCAATTCGGTGCCTGCGCGCAGGCGCGACTGCCGGTACAGCAGCACCGACAGCAGGACCACCGTGGCCACAGCGGCCAGCCAGATCAGGAATGACAGCCCGGCAAAGCGTCTCCAGGGTGCCAGCACGTCGTCGTACAAGGGGCCAACCGTGACGAGCATGTCGCTGTACGGTGACAGTGTGCGGTAAGAGATGATGCGTACATGGGCATCGACTGCGCTGGTGGCCGTAAATGTGCCCTGCGGTCCGTTGGAAAGCCGTTCGGTGAACAGGGGCAGGGTGGAGAAAATCCTGCCCATGGCCTGCTCATCAACCGGGCTGCGCATCATGAGCAGGCCATCGCTGCGAAACAGTGCGATCGCACCGCCTGCGCCCAGGTCGATGTCCCGCCAGAGGGTGTCGAAATAGGGCGGCTCCACGGCTGCGACGATCACCCCCGTCAGCTCTCCGTTGGCCGAGCGCAAGGGTCGCGAGGTGCTGATCAGCCAGGTGCCGGTAGAGCGGCTGCGCACCGGAGCGCTGATGTGAAAGCCCGTGGCCGGGCGCTGCTTGTAGACCTGGAAATACTCGCGGTCCGCCAGCTGGGTGCCGATGTTGCCGGTGTCCGAATCAAAAACAGTGCGGCCCTGGCGATCCAGCACCCAGATCGCGCGTGCGAAAGGCAGCCCCCTGAGCTGCTCGCGCAGCAACGCTCTGACTGATTCCTCCGTCAGCCGCTTTTCCGCGTCGAGCGCCTGCAGCCGGCTGGCTGCCAGCTGCAGGCGCTGGTCGGCGGCCTGAAAGGTACGACTGGTCTGTTCCGCAATCACCTGCGCCAGCGACTGGGTCAGCTTCTCACCGGAGCGAAGGGCTTCGTTTCGAAGGTGGAACAGCGCGACGGCTACGGCACAGCCCGAAAAGACGATGAGGGCGGTGGCCGTCCAGATGATCTGGCGTCCCACGGATGCATGCTGCTCGGAATCTCGTGGGAAGTGGGACTGCCGGAAGGGCGCGTCTTGCCAGGGCCACCGCATGCGTCCGACCTTTCAGTTTGCCCCCGTCACCAAGTCCTGCGGGTGACTGTGGCCAGTTGCTCAGTACCTGGCGATGATGCCATGCGGGGGGTACTTTGTCGATTGCGCCTGCGCGTCTTCAAACCCCCAGATACAGCTCAAGCAGTTCAGGCCTGGCGTGCAGCTCGTCGGAGGAGCCCTCGAACACCACCTGGCCCTTGACCAGGATCACATTGCGGTCGGTGATCTGGGTGACATGCTTCCAGTTCTTGTCCACGATGACGCTGGAGATACCGGTTTCCCGCACGATCTGGCATATTCGCCAGATGTCGCGCGCAATCAGCGGCGCCAGGCCCTCGGTCGCCTCATCCAGGATCAGCACATCCGGATTGGTCATCAGCGCCCGGCCAATCGTCAGCATCTGCTGCTCCCCGCCCGACAGCTGCTGGCCGCCGTGGCCCAGGCGCTCCTTCAGGCGCGGAAACGTCTCCAGCACCCGCTCATAGGTCCAGTCGCGCTGGCCCCGCGTGCCCGCACGCGCCGCCATCTTCAGGTTCTCCACCACGCTCAGGTTGCCAAAGATGCCCCGGCCCTCCGGCACATAGGCCACGCCCAGCCGGGCAATCTCATACGGCGCCCGGCCCAGCATCGGCCGGCCCATGATGTCGATCGAGCCCGAGCGCGGCCTGACCAGCCCCATCAGGCTCTTGAGCAAGGTGCTCTTGCCCATGCCATTGCGCCCCATCAGGCCAATCGTCTCGCCGCGCGCCACCCGGAAGTTGATGCCGCGCAGGATGTGGCTGGCCCCGTAGTAGGTGTGGATGTCTTTCGCATCAATCAACAAACCGGTGCTCATAGCGGTGCTCATAGCGGTGTTCATGCGTGTTCCTCGCCCAAGTAAGCGGCCTGCACCCCGGCATCGGCCCGGATCTGCGCCGGCGTGCCACTGGCGATCACCTGGCCGTTGACCATCACCGTCAGCTGGTCGGCCAGCGCAAACACCGCATCCATGTCATGCTCGACCAGCAAGATGCCGTGCTCTTGTTTCAGCGCCAGCAGCAGCGCCACCATGCGCTCGGCCTCCGCCACCCCCATGCCCGCCAGCGGCTCGTCCAGCAGCAGCACCTGCGGCTCGGTGGCCAGCGTCATGGCAATCTCCAGCTGGCGCTGCTCGCCGTGGCTGATGGTGCCGGCGATGCTGTGCCGGCGGCTCTGCAGCCCGGCCAGCGCCAGCGCCCGCTCGGCCCGCTCGTTGATGGCCGTAAATCGGCTGGCACGGCTGAGCCAGCGTGCCGCCCGCGGCTGGCGCGACTGCGCGGCCAGCCGCACGTTCTCCCAGACCGTGAAGGGCAGGAAGATGTTGGTCTTCTGGTAGCTGCGCCCCAGGCCCTGGTTTGAAATCTTCTCCGGGCTCCAGCCCGTCACGTCGTGCCCGCCCAGCATCACCGTGCCCGAGCTCGGTGGCAGGTCCCCCGACAGCAGGTTGGTCAGCGTCGACTTGCCCGCCCCATTGGGGCCGATCACCGCATGGATGTGGTTGCGCCAGAGATCGACAGAAACATCGTTGACCGCCGCCAGGCCGCCAAAGCGTTTGGTCAGACTCCTTGCCGACAGGAGTATTTCAGCCATGGTCGGCCTCCTTGCGCTTCATGAACTTTTGCGCCAGGCCCAGCAGGCCGCGCGGCGCGAACACCACCACCGCCACGATGAACAGCCCCATCCAGAGTTGCCAGTGCTTGCCCAGGTTGACGCTGCCCAATACCTCGAGGGTGGGCAGGTCCTTGAACACATGCAGCAGGTACTCAAAGGCAAAGGCGCCGACGATGGCACCCGCGAAGTTGCCCATGCCGCCCAGGATCACCATCATGATGGCGTGCGCGCTCATGTGAAAGCCCATCAGCTCCGGGTTGATGTAGCCGGTCTGCGCGCCCCACAGGTAGCCGGCCAGCCCGGCCAGGCTGCCGGCCAGCGTGAAGGCCGCCAGCTTGTAGCCGAAGGTGCCATAGCCCATGGCCCGCATGCGGTGCTCGTTGACGCGGATGCCGGCCAGCGCCCGGCCAAACGGGCTCCACAGCAGGCGCCGCAAAAAGGCATAGACGGCCAGCAGGACGCCCAGCGTGAAGTAGTACAGCGTGCGCTTGCCGTCCAGATCAAAGGGCGTCCAGCCGAAGAGCTCGGCGCTGGGCTTGAAGTTGATGTACAGCCCGTCGGAGCCGCCCAGCACCTTGTTGTCAAAGAACAGGTAAAACACCATCTGGGCAAAGGCCATGGTGACCATGATGAAGTAGATGCCGTGGGTGCGCACCACAAAAAAGCCGATCACCAGCGCCGCCAGGCCCGAGGCCAGCACCGCAACGGGCAGGGTCCACCACAGGCTCACCGGCTCGCCCTGCGGGGTGAGGAAGGCCAGGGCGTAGCCGGCAATGCCGAAGAAGGCGGCGTGACCCAGCGAGACCAGGCCGGTCACGCCCTGCAGCAGGTCCAGGCTCATGGCAAAGATCGCCATGATCATCATGCGGGTCACCATCTGGGTGTAGAACTCGGTGCCGGCGAAGGGGAAGGCGAGCAGGGCGACCAGCCCCAGCACGAGCGCCACCTGCACGCCGCGCGGCAGGACTTCGAGGTTGGATTTTTGTGCGCTCATTGCTTGAACAGCCCTTCAGGTTTCCACAGCAGAACGCCGGCCATCAGCATGTAGACCAGCATGCCGGCGACCGAGGGCAGCAAGACCTTGCCAAAGGTATCGACCAGCCCGACCAGCAGCGCGGCGATCAGCGCGCCGCGCACCGAGCCGATGCCGCCGATCACGACGACGACAAAACACATGATGAGCACCTGCGAGCCCATGTTGGGGTAGACGCTGGCGATCGGTGCGGCGATCATGCCGGCGACGGCCGCCAGGCCGACGCCCAGGGCAAACACCACGGCATGGATGCGCTTGATGTTGATGCCCAGCGATTCGGCCATCTCGCGGTTGAAGGCGCCGGCGCGTATCTTCATGCCCAGGCGGGTCCTGGAGATCAGCCCATACAGGCCCAGCGCCAGCGCGATGCAGACACCGGACATGAACAGGCGATACACCGGGTAGGACAGGTTCTCGGTCAGCGGGATGGAGGCGCCGAGGAGGTCGGGAATGGTCACGCCGTGCACGTCGTCGCCCCACAGGATGGAGCGCAGCTCTTCAAAGATGTAGATCAGCCCGAAGGTCAGCAGCACCTGGTCGAGGTGGTCGCGTTTATAGAAATGGCGAAACAGCAGCCATTCGAGGGCCAGGCCGAACACGACCGAGAGCACGGCGCCCACCACGATGGCCAGCGTCAGGCTGCCGAGCTGGGCGCTGAGCGACCAGGCGAGGTAGGCGCCGAGCATGTAAAAGCTGCCGTGCGCCAGGTTGACCACGCCCATGATGCCGAAGATCAGGGTCAGGCCGGCCGCCAGCATGAACAGCAAGAGGCCGTACTGCACGCTGTTGAGCAGCTGGATGAGGAAGTTGGCTATGTCCATAAATCGGTCTCAGGTATGCCGGCGTGTCAGCAATAACAGACTGCCCATGAGCGTGAAAAGACTGCCCGAACCGCGGTTGAACCATCGTACGGCGCGGCTGGAGCGCAGCAAAGGCGCGATGCGTGAAACGCCCAGCGCGCAGCAGGTGAGCACCGTGAATTCAAAGGCCATGAAGGTGAGGGCGAGGATGGCGAATTGCGGCACAAAGGGTGCGGCGGGGTTCAGGAATTGCGGAAAAAAGGCCGCAAAAAACAGCAATGCCTTGGGATTGCTGGCGCCGACCAGAAAACCGCGCAGGAAAAACGAGCGGCGCTGCTGTGGCGAACGCTCTGCGCTGGCGTCCAGCACGGCGGCCTCGCTGCGAAAGGTCTTGATGCCCAGCCAGATCAGGTAGGCAGCACCGATGACCTTGGCCACGGTGAAGGCCGTCTCGGATGTCGCCAGCAGCGCGCCCAGGCCCATGGCCGACAGCAGCATGACACACAGCACAGCGCTGACGCTTCCGGCAACCGAGGTCATGGCCTTGCGTGGCCCGTGGTTCAGGGCATTCGTCATGCACATCAGCATGGTCGGGCCCGGTGTCAGGATGAGCAGCGCGACGGCCGCTATGTAGAGGAGGTAGGTGGTGAGCGTCATGGTGGTGAAGATAGTATCGCGACAAGACGGCAAGCACGCGCCGTACCAGTTTGTTCAAAAAATGAGGCAGAACGGCTAGCTGCGCGCAGTGAACGAGCGTGGGGCTCTCCCCACCAGCAGGGGCCGCGGAACCGGCTTTGCCGGGCCGCAGGCGCAGCGGCCCCCGAGGGGCTGGAGCCTGCGGCTCCAAAGCTGCTTGAGCAGCTTTGGACAGGCGACAGAGGCGAAGCGTCTCGCGAGCCGCGGCCTGCAAGGCCTCGGGAGCTACACGCAGTGAGCGACCGTGGGGGCCATGCCTAGCCCATCTTGCAGCCGGCGCCGGAGTCGGCCAGTGCCTTGGCCGCAACGCCGAGCACCTTGTTTTCCTTGTTTTCCACCACACGCAGGTACATGTCCTGCACCGGGTTGTGTGCCTTGCTCATGGTCCACTTGCCGCGCGGGCTGTCGATGGTGGCGCCTTCCATGGCCTTGTAGAGCGCGGGCTTGTTGGCCAGGTCGCCCTTGACGGCGTTGGCGCCCTGGATCAGCAGCAGGCCGGTGTCATAGCCCTGCACCGCGTACACATCGGGTTGCGTCTTGAAGGCTTTGGCGTAGTCGAGGCGGAATTTCTTGTTGCGCGGCGTGTCCAGCGAGTCGCTGTAGTGCATGGTGGTGATGATGCCGTCCGCCGCAGGGCCGGCCGCGTCCAGCACGCCTTCGGTCAGGAAGCCGGAACCGTAGAGCGGGATCTTGCCTTTGAGGCCCGCCGCTGCGTAGTCGCGGATGAACTTCGCGGCGCCGCCGCCGGCGAAGAAGCAGGCCACGGCATCGGGCTTGAGTGCGGCGATTTCGGTCAGCAGCGCCTGGAATTCAACGTTGGGGAAGGGCAGGCCCAGTTCCTTGATAATGGTGCCGCCGGCCGCTGTGTAGCTTTCCTTGAAGCCTTCAAAGGCCTCGTCGCCGGCTGCATATTTCCAGGTGATCCAGACGGCTTTTTTATGGCCTTTTGCGATCATGGCCTGACCCAGGGCGCGGGTAGGTTGCGAGTTGCTGAAGGAGGTACGGAACACATTGGGTGCGCACAGGCTGCGGGTGGCGGCATGCACGCCCGCGTTGGGAATCAGGCTCAGTACGCCGCTGTCGCGCGCGACCTTCTGGATACCCATCTGCACACCGGAGTGCACCGTGCCGACCAGTACATCGACCTTGTCGCGTTGCACCAGCTTGCTGGCGTTTTCAATGCCTTTGGACGGCTCGGACTCATCGTCGACCTTGAAGTATTCGATCTCGCGGCCGCCCAGCTTGCCGCCTTGCTCATTGATCGCCAGGCGAAAGCCGTTTTCAATGGCCACCCCGAGTTGGGCAAAGGTGCCGGTGTAGGGCAACATGAAGCCCACACGCACCTTGCCCGACTGTGCGCGCACGATTTCGGGCAGCAGCAGGCCAGTGGATGCGGCGCCGATAACGGCAGCACTGCGGGTCAAAACAAGTCGGCGTGAGGTCATGGAAAAACTCCTGGTTGAGACGGAAACGTACCAGACGGATATTAAGGGTGCGGTGCGCCTGCAGCCCTAGTGTAAAACCCGAGATTGAAGATTAAATTGTTTATGTTTAAAGCAATTGCCGTGCCCGTTTGAAGCTGCTTGAAGCAGTTTGAACAATCTTCCGCAGCCTTTATCTGGCTTGCTGGGTCTGGCGCAGCTTGAAGCGCTGTATCTTGCCGGTCGCGGTTTTGGGCAACTCGCTCACAAACTCTATCCAGCGCGGGTACTTGTAGGGCGCCAGCAGCTGCTTGACGTGGGCCTGCAGCTCCCCGGCGGTTGCGCTCTGGCCGGACTTCATCACCACATAAGCCTTGGGTTTGACCAGCTGATCGGCGTCCATCACACCGATCACCGCGACCTCGAGTACAGATGCGTGGCCCATGAGGCAGGCTTCCACCTCGAACGGCGAGACATAAATGCCGCCCACCTTGAGCATGTCGTCGCTGCGTCCGCCGTAGGTGTAGAAGCCGTCGGCGTCGCGCGTGTACTTGTCGCCGCTCCTGGTCCATTCGCCGGCAAAGGTGGCCTTGGTTTTGGCGCGGTTGTTCCAGTACATCAGGGCAGCGCTCGGGCCGCTGATCTGAAGCTCGCCGATCTCGCCGACGCCACATTCGTGGCCATCGTCGGCGACGATGCGCAGCGAGTAGCCTGGCACGGCCTGACCGGTGGTGCCGTAACGCACTTCGCCGGGCCGGTTGCTCAGGAAAATATGCAGCATTTCCGTCGAGCCAATCCCGTCCAGGATGTCACAGCCATACTGCGCCGTCCATTTCTTGCCAATCTCGGCCGGCAGGGCTTCACCGGCGCTGGTGCAAATGCGCAAGCGGAGTTCGGATTTCGCCGGCCGGGCCGGGTCTGCCAGCAGCGCGGCATAGAGCGTGGGTACGCCATAGAAGATCGTGGGCTGGTATTTCTTGAGCAGCCCAAACACCTCGGCCGGCGTGGGGCGTGCTGGCAGCAGCACCGTGGTGGCGCCGACGCTCATCGGGAAGGTCAGCGCATTGCCCAGGCCATAGGCAAAAAACAGTTTGGCGGCGGAATACACGACATCGGATTCCTGGATCCCCAGCACCCCCCGGCCATACAGTTCGGCGGTCTGGATCAGGTGGCTGTGCAGATGGACCGTGCCCTTGGGCGTTCCCGTCGAGCCGCTGGAATACAACCAGAAGCAAGCCTCGTCGGCGCATGTGTTTGCGATAGATTTAGTAGCCGGAGATGCTCTCAGAAGCTGGGCCAGCGTCATGTGAGGCGTGGAAGTTTCGGCGCCCGAGACGATCACGGCCTTGAGTGTGTCAACTCTGCCCAGCAGCGGCTCAAAGGCCGGCAGCAGGGCCTCCGAGACGATGAGCCCCTGGGCGCGCGAGTCGCGCAGCATGAACTCGAAGTCCTGGGTCGTGAGCAGGGTGTTTGCAGCCACGGGAACCACGCCAGCCAGGATGCAGCCCAGGAAGGCAACGGGCCACTCGGGGGTGTCCAGCATCGCCAGCAGGACGCGGCTTTCAGGTGCGAAGCCCTGGTTTCGCAGGGCATTGGCAAAACCATGGGATTGCCGGGCGAGTTCGCCGTAGGTGAGTTGCTCCCCGCTCAGGCCGTTGATGAAAGCGACCTTGTCGGGGCGCTGCGCATTGCGCTCGAGCAGGTCGTGCGCGGCGTTGTAGTCACGGGGAATGTCTACCAGGGGAGGGCTTGCCGAATGGTCGGCGCGACTCAGTTGCATGCGTGTCTCCGGTTACTTCTATTTGTATCGCTTATTTCACCTGCTAATCAAGAGCGAGAGGCAACAAGAACGAGAGAACAACAAAGAGCGGGAGGCAACAACGAGGCGAGCCACGGTTTTCCTGCCCTCAGGCGGTGGCCGGGCTGGCCCCCACGGCTTGCAACGCTTCGGCGAGCCACTGGCGGCACCATTCGGTACCCTCTGTTTCGGGTATGGTGCCACTGCTGGCGTCGTGACACCAGACCTCGCCGATGCGCTGCGCGCCAAGATCCTGCAGGCGCTCGTCAAATTGCTTGCCGCCAAAGCAGAATGTCTGGGCGTGGGCGCTGTCACCCAGCGCGATCACGCCGTAGCGCACGTGGCCCAGGAACTGCGGCTGGGAGCCCAGTGATTCATACAGGGTGCGGGCATTGTCCGGGACATCGCCCGCACCATACGTGGAGGTGCAGATGAGATAGAGCGCATCTTCCGCCTGGGCGGCATCAAAGATCGTGATATCCAGTGCGTCCATCAACTGGATGTCGATGCCGCTCACCAGGTCTGCGCAATCCATCTGAATTGCCTGTGCCACATGGTCGGCGGTGCTGGTCATGGTGCCCACCAGGATTTTGAGCTTCATCGAATAATCTCCAGAAAAAGTATGTGGCAAGTTGTCAAAAACAGCGCACCGCGGCATTCGCGCCAGTCGGCTCGAGCATCAAGGTTAAGCGATATTTGCGCCGCGTTCGCGGAGCAGTTCGCGCAGCAGCGAGCGGTGGCAGCGCGCTTCGTTGTCGCAGTAACAGCCCACGGAAAAATTGCTGCGCTGCGACAGCGCGGCCAGCAGGTCCAGGCTGCGGTTGGCGTCCGGTTCGGCCATCTCGGCGCGGTATTTCTTTCTGAACGCGACCCAGTCCCGGTCACCATCGGGGCCAGCCTGGGCCGACTGGCCCAGTTTCATGGTTTCCACACTCGGCGCGAGGTTGGGGTACCAGACGTCGTACCAATTCTGTGACGAGAACTGGCTTTTGGGAACGCCCCGGGGAGGTCTGCGGACCGTGCCTATGCGCAGGCCTTCGTCGGCGCCGCGGGCTGTACCCAATTTGACGATCCTCACAGTCATGCCAGTCTCCTCGTTTGCCGGCCGGCCCCCTTTTTTTTGGTGGGGCAGGCGCCGCTGATAGCTGTTTTGATAGCTGTCTTTTGAAACAACACCATTTGAAACTGAAATCGGCTCGAAGCCCTGTCGCGTCCAAGGCCTTCAAGGCGTTCCGAACCCACGTTCGATTATTCCGGTGAGAGAGCCCATCTTGCGGCGGTGCGGGCGCCTTCCGGCATCAGGGATTGCAAAAAAATACACGGCGCCTGCAGAATCGCCTCTGTCCGCGCTACAATAGCAGACTAGTCGGAGTGTGGCGCAGTCTGGTAGCGCACCTGGTTTGGGACCAGGGGGTCCAAGGTTCGAATCCTTGTACTCCGACCAACGAATCCATCAAAAAAAGCTCACCTGTGTGGGCTTTTTTTGTATCTGCGTTTCATACCTGCCCGTAGCTCAGTTGGATAGAGCATCAGCCTTCTAAGCTGAGGGTCGGGGGTTCGATCCCCTCCGGGCAGGCCAGTAAATAGACGGTCTGTAGCTATTAAAATAATAGCAATAAGAGGTTGGGGTAACGCTGGGGTAACAATTTGGGTGCATTCTGTTACCCGTGGCGGCCAGGCGACAAAAAAGCCCGCTCGGGGCGGGCTCAGTGTTGGGGGTATGTGATGCTCAAGCGGCTTTGCGCATTGGCTCTGTTGGGAGAATTCCGCCACCGCCGGCAGGCGCCTTGCCCGTTTTCTGAATCTCCTCTTGGCGCTTGCTTTCAGCCGATGCAATCAGCATCAACTTGAGTTCACCTTCTGCCCAGCGGCAGATCGCATCACGCATCAGCGGCTGGTAGCCGACGCCGTGCATCTTAGCAAGCGCCTTGTATGTGTCGATTGTGCTCTTTGGAAGCCGGATCGAGATTGCCTGAAGCCCAAGGGCCTCATCTATTTCCTGTTCCATGTCGCGTGAGGCCTGGCGTACGTTGGCCTCGGTATTACCGAGAGCCCCGCTTTCCCATGCCTCTATCGTGCCGGGAATCCGTGCCTTTTCTTTCATTTCTTTCTCCTGGGTTGGCTATTTAGCGTGCCGTTCGTACAGGTCGATAACCTCTTGAATGGGTTCGTACGCTGTCTTGATGTGAACGGTTCCGTCAATAAAAATAAAAATAACCTTGAGTGGTCGTCCTCGATTGGTTGGGGCTACAAACCAAAGAGTGGCCGGGTCTGTTCGATGCTCTTCACGATCATCCTCCAAGTAAAGCCCGCATTTGTTTTCAAAGCATTGCTCGACTTCTCGCAACGAAACGTTGTGCTTCTCCCGAAGCTTCTCCAGTACATCCGGAGACATCGCTAGATTCTTCATTTTAGGCATTGTATATACAAAAACAAGGCTTCAAACCTTGATTTTTTTAAACACTTGCTAGACGTATGCTACTTGCCACAAGCCTCGCGCTCCCATTTGTCCTTGGCTTTGGCCTCCGCAATGGTCTGCAATTGCATGTTGTCGGGCCCGTCGGCGCCGCTGTAGGCGAGAGGCTTGATGCGGTCGATCACGTAGCCCTTGCTGGCTCCCGTGACAGGGCAGGGGTATTCCTGCTTGAACTCGATCTTGGCGCTCTGGCTGCGCTTAATTCCGCGTCTGCTCCCACAGATAGGACAAGGGTCGCCAATAGAAGGATGGCTTTTCCCATCCCTCTACACTTGGTGATATAGCGCTTTCACCCGTTTGGATTTCAGCAAATATAAGGTCCATGCGACCGCTGGAAGTCCCGAGACAGCAAGCGCACCGGCTCCCGCTGCGTCCAAGCCTGTGGCACCAAAGAAAATTATCGGCAAGATGATTGCAAGGATTACGCTAAGAAGCGGCCCAAGAATCCAGATGGCCGCGATTGCTATGAAGGGACTTGTCGAGATTCTCCTACGTGCCAAGCACCAGCCCGCATATATCCCAAAAAGTGTTGCGATTCCAAAGAATATCCATGCTGTGTTTTTGTAATTCAACCACGCCTCTACCGTAAGTAGCTTTGGATATTTGCTCTCGGTATCCATAAAATCGCTGCTGATGCGTCCCGCGCTAAATAGCGGCCCCAAAAATATTAATCCGGCTATGAGCAAAGCGAGCCACCCCCCCACACCTCCCGGCTTCTCGGCACGGCGCGACCATCTACTTAGTGCGATCGCGCCCCAAATCGCCAACCCAACAGACACAATAACAATAACGTGCCACATAGAAAAATTCATTTTCTCCTCCCTATATCCCACGGGCCGCGTGGGTGCGGGTCCGTCGCTAATGTTGAATCGTTTTCAGAATTCCACTTTCAAAGTACAGGTAGCCGCCGTCGTAGACCCACTGTTCGTGCTGATAGTTTGCTGAAGTAGTCTTATTGATCCGTTGAGGCCTGCCCCAGCTGCTGTCTAAGACTTCCTGCTGCGTCATACCAATGCTGACACCCTCTTTTTTGCGGCGTGATTTTTCGGCGAGAGCTTCTCTTTTTATCCGAATTTCATCGTTTGCCCGGGTTGCGGTCAGCACCTCCGTTATTAATTTCGTGGTGTCTTGGTCGATGGGTAAATTTCGGCATGGGGCGAGTAGTTCGAAAGCCTTTTGCGGATCTTTGGCTTTCATCAAGGCTTTAGCCTCCGCGCGAAGTGCTGCGCTTTCCGTTGTGCATCTCCGTAGCCGTTCTTCTTCGTCGCGTTTTTCTTTCGCTGCCTGTATATCCTGAGTGCCCTGTTTCTGTGCGGTGACTGGCGAGGTGGGTTGTTCTACTGGCCGGCTGTCCAGATACCCCCATAGCGCGAAGAAGCAGGCCGCCACTAAAAGCCCAAGCCAATTTCTGCCGAGGAATTTGCCGACGGAATAGGACGAATTGCTCAAGCTGAATACTCCCTCATGTCTTATGGGCACATCGTGACATAGGCGTCAATCAAGCGCCTCCTCTAATCGGAGGGTGAACGGCCGCTCAAGTGCTCAGTCTGCGGTAAAACGGGAGCTACTGGCGGCCTCGGTGCTGTGCCAACCTGCTGGGACTAAGCGCGCCGCTACTGCTCTTGCAGGCGCAGCCACTCACGCGCTTCGTCAATCGTGTGTAGCTCAGCCAGATTCGAGCCTCGGGAGAACAACCGGACATGCGGCCGTCCCTCGGCTTTCAGTGTTGGCGAAAAAAACGCCAGCACACCGATGCGGTGCGCTTCGGCTGCGAGCTGCGCCTCGGGTGAATCGGGCGGACGCGGCATCAATCGCAGTACCTGATTACGCCGTCGTCGATCTGTGCGCCGGTGCGGCCGCCGGCCAAGTCGTACAGCCGAATGCGTTTGCCGTCTTCGGCGATGTCGTCGGAGTGTAGGCCGCTTACCTCATGCGGGGCAGCGATGTCTCCAAGCTCAGGGTTCGCCAGACGCTCGCGAAGTGCGTCGCAGAATTCACACAGATCTGTTTCGGTCAATTTCATTTCGCATCTCCAATTCGGCGCCAGCGGGCAGATTCGCCGGGCAGTTCGTCGGTCGCCGCCAAGCACACGAAAAGACCGCCTGAGCGCTGCACGCAATCGCCCTGACGGTATTGCCGCCCCGGATCGTGGGCGCCTTCGAAGCTCATTGTTCGGCGCGTCTCCAGTTCGGAGATGGCTTTCTGCTGCTCTGTCATCTTCGCGATGAGCATGTCTGCCACTCTGAGCAGAAAGCCCATAGTTACCTGCGTTTTCGAGTCCCGCAGTTCCGGGTTGTCCAGTTTCATCAGAGCGCCCCGAAAGGAACACCAGTAATGACCACAGCAGCGCCTGGCCGGCCGAGCTCCCATTCGATATGGCGCCCCACCTTGAGGCCGGTAGATTCGGTTTGCCAGAGTGGGACCAGGGTGGTCGCGGCGGTCGGCGTGCCGTCGCCCGTTGGCTCGTTGTCCATTTCCACGGCGCCGTCGGAGTTTTTTCCCATGATCAGCGTACCTTCGGTGATCAAAACCGACGAGGCGTCAAAGAGGGTAATCGCGGTGCCGTCCGTGGTGATTTCCACGAGCTCGCTGGTCAGGACGGGCAGGCCGGCCAACTCGCCACCGCGGGCGCCCAAGTTGCAGGCCACGCCCGCCGCACCCATCAACAGCCCGATTGCCGCGGCTGCCCGAGGATGCATGACCCAGACCGCGTTCATCAGGGAGCCCGTGAAGGCCTCGAGCGCGTTGGCGATGTCCACCTTGAACGTTGCGGCATCGCTGCCCGAGGCAGGGATCGCGGGCATCCCGTAAGCGATCCCCGGCGGCTTTTCGCCAGCCACGCCTGCATTCTGGTGGTCGATGAATGCCGCGTCAGTGGCGCTTGCTACGGCCAGGGCCAGGTCGCCGCGCAACACCTCGTCGCCGCCTGGTGCCTCCAGCAAGTCATTTGAGACCACCACTATCGCGCCGACGCGCATTTTGGCCTCGAGCGTCGTGCGATCAAATGCCATGCTGCTCAACGGGGTCGCCTTGCCTTGTGCGACCCAGTAGCCGGTCGCAGCGCCGGTTTGTTTCACCACTGGCACACCCACTGGCACCCGGCGCAAGTTCGCCGTCCGTCCGAGGATGGTCATAGGCGTCACGATCTCCAGGAATTCAGCAACAGCAGATTGGGCTTCAAGCTCGGCGCCCCAGGCGCCGCTGGCTGTGCTTCCACCTGCAACCGCTGCGCGTGTGATGACAGCCACTTCACTGCCCTTGCCCCAGCGCTGCTCAGCAATGCGCAGTGCGCCGACTGGCCCTTCGGCATTCTTTTGCGCGAGTATGTTCGAGATCAACGCGCGCACGACGCCGGAGCCGCGGGGTGGAAAGTTCGTGTTTTCGTACATGAGGAGGTCCTTCAAAAGTTCTTTAATTGGGCCATCGCGCAGCTGCAAAAGCGATAACGCCCGATGTCGTTGGATGACGTTCAATGACCTCTTTTTTGTTCGATCCACAGCGCCAGGTCCAGCAGGCGATAACTGACCCGGCTTCGTTCAACCGGCAGGTTGTAGGCAACAGGCGCGCGCCCCTGGTGGCGCATATTCTTCAGCCCGCCTTGGGTCATGCCGATCAGCTGCGCGGCGGCTTCCTCGGTTACACGCTCATCAGCGGCCACGACGCAACCCGCCTCCTGGCACTTCGCCCGCAGCAGCAGGCGCGTGGCTTCGGCGCGGGCCTGCAGGTCGGCTGCGCGGGCCTGATCGTCCAAGTATGTGTTGCGCATATGCTTTACTGCTTCACCGCACCGTGCGAGCGCGCCGCATCAATAGCGGTCTGAAACTCGGCATGCAGCTCGGCGTCGGTCAGGTCGCCAACCGCAACCCCCACGACGAGCGTGAACGTTAGGAATCGCAATTTCTCGCGGTCCCATCCTCGGGTCAGTGCGGCTTGAAAGAGAATCGATGCCGCCCAAAGGCCGGCGGCGGTCGGGTCAATTTCGCTCGGCAGCTCGGGCAGCCGCTCCATGGGGTTCGGTGGCGTGCTCATCGCCTGCCCGCTCCGTTGCGTAAAAACGGGTTCGTATTTCCCTTGGGCTTGATGACTTGGACTTTTGAGCGGTCGGCCGGCGTCAGACCCAATTTCCCCAAAGTAGCCTCAAGACGGATCATCAACTTTGCGTCTGCATAGACTGGACTGGCCCGCAAGGCGGCAAGCACCCTGGCGCCATGCTCAACAATCAAACGGTCAGCCGCGCATAACGTGCCGACATGGCACATACCGACAATCTCTGTCCAACATTTGCGGGATTCGTCATCAAAATAGCTTGGTGCGTCACCGATTTCACCCGAAGGCACAGGCTCTGACTTGCGTGCCGCCGCCCGCTCGGGATGGGCCTTGAAAGAGCCTGTCAGCTCAAGCACACTTGTAGGTTTGCGTGGTCGTGCCATAGACATCCTGTTTTGGAGACGTAAAAAAAAAGTAGCGGTCCGGTTTCCCAAAGGCTTCGAAATGAACATTTCAGGTCCCCCCGGGGGGGCTACTCCAGCGGCCACCCGTCCAAGCCATTTGAATTGCCTGCCATTTGATTTCCAATTCAAAAGGGGAAATTTTTGTCTAAATGAGGGAGTGGCTGGTCCTGACTTCGCGAGGTCATGGAACATCACACGGCCCCCCGGGGCTGCTGCTGGTCATGCTTGGCCTCTATAGGTTTGTTTGAAATGCGCCAGCAGGTCGGCGCGGAGGTGTGGCGGTGTTGCCAAGCAATCGGCGCACATGGCCTCCCGCGCCGCAGGGTTGTCGCCGTGGTGGTCGCAGGCCAGCATGGCGGCTTTGAGCAGATCGGCGATGATGCTGTCGGCCTCGCGCAGTGCGGCAACGATGGCGGCTTTGTTGGCCCGCAACAATTCGCGCTGGCTGTCTTGCAGGGTGCTGGCAGGGCTGACGGCCAGCCTGTAGCGTTCCACAAGGCAGACGGTGAACCCTTGCGCCCAAAGCAGTTCCAGAATGGATTCTGGTGTCATCAAAACACCTCCGAATCAGCGGCCACCGAAGATTCCAAACGCCCCGAAGATTCCGAAGATTCCCCGTTCAGAATGTTGGAGCCTTCGGAACCTTCGGCGGAATCTTCGGGATAAGCGGTGGTGAATGTTCCCTCGCCGGGGTCACGCAAGCGCCACTGCCAACCCTTATCCATGCCGGCTTTTTGACGTTTGACGTCCAGCTTTTTAGATGCGGTCCATATCTGCTTTTTCGTGAAACCCGCATCTTTCAGCGGCTGGGTGCAGGTGTCGCAAGGTGTCCAGTGGTCGGCGGACAGTTCGGCCCTGAGCATTGCTACAGCCTCGCCGGCGTCCGATGTGGCATCGTTCGAATCGGTTTCGTTCGGGTCTGTCAGCAGTTCGCGGGCCGTACCCTCTACAGCCTTGCCCCATGTGATGCGGCTGGCCTGAATCCCCGGCAGGGCTTCTATCTGCTCAAGCTGATATTCAAACCCGCCATCGTCCGGGCCGATGTTGGACTTGCCGCGTGCCAGGATCCGGCGGTCTTCGCCGTCTTCGCCCCTTACCTTTGCCGCCACCAGCACAACGCGGGCCACGGCGGTAAAGGCAATCGAGCCGACTACGCGGGAAGCTGGATCACTGCCCGCGCCACCTTTAGAAAAGTGGCTGATTCCCAGCACAGCGCAATCAAGGCGGCTAGCCAGGTCAACCAGCGGTTGCAGCGCCCTGCGAACTTCGGTGTTTTTGTGCGAGTCGCCAGCCACAGCAGACACAACCGGATCAACAACAATCAGCTTCACGCCCCCGATGGCGCGTGCCTGATACTCCAGCGCCTCCATATCGCGGGCCGGATCAAACGCTTGCAGCTCGCCATCAATACGCGTGCCACTCACGAAGTAGCAGCGGGAACGGTCCGCGCCTGCGGCTATAAGACGGGGTAACAGTGTGTCGGCTGGGTCATCCTCGCCGCTCCACATCAACACGTTGCCGGGTTCGCAGCGTGAACCATCGGGCCAGCGTCCGCCAATCGTCACGGTTGCCATTGCAGCAAGTGCGATGGTGGTTTTACCCTGCCCGGGCGCACCGGCCAGGATGTGCAGCTTGCCCAGCGCCAGCCAGTATTGCCAAAGCCAGCGCACAGCCTCCGGGGTGAGGTCGCTACCGTTAATCAGCACCACGCCATCGGGGATAGTCGTTTCGGTTATGCCCGCGTCAGCATCCAGCAACGCTGCGAAGTGGTCGTAGTTTTCCACGTTCATGCGAACACCTCCGCAACGTGCTGGATGCGGCCGGCAGCCACCAGGAGACGCGCACGATCCTTGTTTGATAGCACTACGCCATGCGCAAGGTTCGCGGCCGCTATGGCCGTCAGATTCGATTCAAACGCCAGCACGCGGATGGCTTCTGTAGCGGGCAGCGGCTTGGGCCGGTGGTGCTTGCCAGGCTTGCCGTCGTCCTGCCATGCTCCTAGGTCTTTTGCAGCGCTGATGAAGTCCAGGCAGTTAGCGGCCATGTGATAGGCCAACACGTCGCCACCCTTGGCAGCGCAGGACATGCACACCCATGCGCCACTGGTGGTGTTGATCCTCATGGAATCACTGCCGCTGTGGAACTTGCATTCGGTGGTGCGCCACTTCCCGCGCGGGCTCAGTTTCAGCCCTTGGCTTTCAAAGTAGCTGAGCGGCTCGGGAAGTTGATCGCGGATGAAGTCACCCATGATTCCTCCCCGTCACACAATCGAGCCAGGCGGCCACAGCATCAAGGTCGGACAGCTCGCGAGTCAGCGCCCAGCGAGAAACGATATAAACCGTTTTTCCAAAATCGTTTTCTATCTGGTGCAGCACCACGCCGGCCAGGGCGCAGCGGGCGCGCAGGTTTGCATACTGCTTGCCCAAAGATTGAGCAGGCGGGATAATGACGGTGTTACTGCTTCGCTCTGCGTTTTGCCCATCCCCCGATGGGCATTCGCTTTTTTTGGGGGCGCTCATTAAATAGCGCCCTGAGTGCGTGAAGTCAAAAACGCCTCAAGGTCGCTTTGACGGTAACGAACCAGGCGCCCTACTTTGATGTAGGGCAGCGGATAGCGTTTTGTGCAACGCCAGATTTGCAGGGTGGTGGGTTTGACGCCCAGGAATTCAGCAGATTCAGCTTCATTGCGAAGCGGATCAAAAACGGCTTGATTGTCCAAGATATTCCTTCACATTCCCCCGACAACACACAGCGTGTTTCGTTTGGGTCTGTAAAGATTTGGCCTATCTATCCTCCATCATTCAAAGGGCCCGAAATATCACTTTTTGGGTACTTTTCTGCTGGTGATTGAAAATGGATCATTCGCGCGTGCCGCCGTCGATGAGCTCCGGGTGTATGGCTTGTGGCCTTTGACGTTTGTTCTGGTCTTCCCAAGTAGTGTGCGAACCTGCTTCTCTGTGATGCCGAAAATTCTGGCGGCTTCCTGACGGCCAGCCAGCGTTCTGGGTAGCCTATTTATGCCGGTAAACAAATTCTGTAATCGTCCTTCCAACTCACGGCGCAGAAGTAGGGTTGATAGATGCTTTCCAGGGGGGTGTGCTGGCCCGAATGCTTCGTCCCATGTCGAAAGGCGGCACCACAGAACTTCGTCGTATTGTCGAAGGAAGGCGGCGGCGAGCCAGGCGGGGGCAACAAGGCCATATCGAACACAGCGAGCTACACCTTCAAGCGGATTCTTTTCCAAATATGGACGATCTTCAATGATGGCTTGCGCCTCGCCGTGGAGAGGCACTGCGTCATGTGGATTTGGTTGGGCAAATGCCTCGGCTAGGGTAGCGGTAAAGGGGTCAAATGCAATCATCGCTTGCCTCCCATGAATGCTGTGGTGGCCTTTTCCATTGCGTCGCGAACCGGGTCAACGTCTGCAATACGCTGATACACAGCAGCGGCTTGCATGGACTTGTGGCCGAGTGCCTTGGCGTTAATCGCGGTATTGGCACCCGTCCTGACAAGCCAGGATCCCATTGTTCGCCGCAAGTCGTGAATGCGTAAATCCGCTAATCCAGAACGGCGGCGCAGGGTTGCCCAAGCTCGTTTCGGCTCTTGGTAATGGCCCGTTTTGCTGTCAGCAGGGAACACCCAGGGCGACGTGTCGGCTACCTCGATTTTTAGCCTTGTGAGTAGCGTTACGGCTTCGGGAACTAGCGGGATATTCATTTCTTCGCCGGCCTTCGCATCGCCTGCAGGAATACGCCATATTCCATCCTCCAGGCTGATATCGGCCCAGCGCATCGCGAGCACGTTGGCGCGCCGCGCGCCGGTCAGCAGACACAGCATAAAAAAGCTTTTCGCAGGCTCCTCTGACTCTTCCAGCGCCTGAAAGAATATCGCCAGCTCTGCCGGCTGCAGATACCGCGTGCGGGAAGTCTCGGTATTTTTCTTGACGTGGCCGGCAGGGTTTGCGCCCGTGTAGGTGCCTTCCTTCAGGGCCCAGTTGAACGCAGCCTTGACCATTGAAACGCAGCGGTTTGCCGTGGTGGGGGTGTCCTTGGAGATTTTCTTGTGAAGGGCCCGAATCCGCTCAACGCTAACATCGGACAACTTGCGTTTGCCTAAGTCGGCCTCGACGTGCTTTTTGTAGAGCCACTGATACGCCTCAAGGCTTCGCGGCTTCATGGTGGTGTTGCTCAGGTAGTCGGTCAACAATTCGGCAAAGGTTGTCTCGCCGCGCTTTGCCCGGGCCGATGCCGCGTGGCTTACGCCGGTCGCCAGGTCGGCAATGATTTTCTTCGCTTTATCGCGGGCGTTTTCGGGCGTCAGCTTGTCGGCCGTGCCAATAGTCACGCGCTCCAATGCGCCGCCTTTCTTTCGAGCCAATACCGCATAGGTTTTCACGCCTGCCGAGCTGACGCGTAGCCATAAGCCGGGCAAAGCCTCGTCCCGGTATTCGTCGCGCTTACCAGGTAGGGCAGGGGGTAATGCTTCGATTCGGGGCTTTGTGAATCTGAATTTTTCGCTCATACGCCGTTTTTGACCTTCCGGGGTAACGCCGGGGTAACAGATTTGATAAAACTTGATGAAGTTTCATTGTTACCCATTAAGGTCAATGATAGCGCAAAGCATTGATTTGTATATATTTATTAAGCTTGATAAAGCTTAGGGTCGGTATGTAAAAAGCAACAAAAACTGACTTCTAAGCTGAGGGTCGGGGGTTCGATCCCCTCCGGGCAGGCCACGGCGCCAAGCCAGCGTGCCGTGGCATTCGCTGCGCCTTATCCTCCTCCCGCCTGACCCCTTCTTGGGTCCCTCGAATCCCCGGATCGTCGCCTTACAGCGCTTCCTGGCTGATTTTTGGCCTGTTTGATGGTGCACTTTTGCAACAAACAGCTTTAACTTTTGCGCACATTGTCGTCGACATAATTGTTTACTTTAATGTTGATGGTGTTCAATCAAGGAAAGATACCCTCATGAGAAGCTCAATATCCCGGCCTGGCGGCTGGAAGGTCATCAGGCTTGTGCCGGCGTGGGCCGCCCTGGCTTTGCTGGCTTTGGGTTCGGCCTTCGCGGAGCCGCTGCGCGTTGCGGGAAACTTCGCAGCGAATCACTCCAGCAGCCTGGCAATGGCCCAGTTCAAGCTGGACGTCGAAAAGGTCTCCAGCGGGCAGATCCAGGTCGAGGTCTTCCCGGCCATGCAGTTGGGCAGTGCCCAGGACAATGTGGACCAGGTTCGCAGCGGGAAGCTGTTCATGACCTGGATCTCGACCGCCTATCTCTCGCGCACCGTCCCGGAGCTGTCGGTACTCAGCATTCCATTTTTGTTTACCGACCGTCAGCTCGCCTTCAAGGTCGTCGACGGCAAGGTTGGCGCCATGCTGGGAGGCAAGTTTGCCGCCAAAGGTTTTTTACCCCTGGGCTTCATGGAGTTGGGGCCACGTCAGCTGACCAACAGCCAGCGGCCGGTCCGCTCGATCACCGATTTAAAAGGGCTGAAGCTGCGTCTGCAGCCGGATGAAATTCATATCGCGACGTTTCAGGCGCTGGGCGCGAACCCGGTGAAGATGGACATCAAGGAGGTTTATGGCGCGCTGCAGTCCGGTGCGCTGGATGCCCAGGAAAATCCCTTTGCCGTAATTCGGGACAGGAACTTCCATGAGGTGCAGAAATACCTGACCAACACCTCGCATTTTTTCGATTTCATCGTGCTGGTCGCCAACAAGCAAAGGTTCGAAGCGCTCAAGCCGGAGCACCAGAAAATCATCCAGGACGCGGCCACCAAGGCGGTCATCGCGCAGCGGACCTCTGCCGCCGCGGAAGATATCGGCGCGATTGTCGATCTGGCAAACAGGGGCATGAAGTTTGAACCCGTGCGCCCTTCGTTCCGGGCCGACATGCGCAAGGCGACGGAAGGTATCGTCGACAGCGTGCGCCAAAAAGCCGGCGCGGACCTCGTTCAGGCTACCCTGGACGCCGCCGTGCGATAAGGACGGTGCCCTCACCGGCCCCGCAGTTACCGCTTTGCGTACTGTGTTTTGCCAAACAGGATGTCGCGTTCCTTGTCGCCCGTGAGCGGGCGGCGCAGGTCCGCCAGTACCTGTACGCCGCGCTGCACGGCCGGGCGGGCGCTGACGAGGTCGAACCATTTTTTCAGGTGGGGGTAGTCGGCCCAGTCGATGCCATGGTTGGCCCAGTTGCGCAGCCAGGGGAAGATGGCCACATCGGCAATGGTGTACTGGTTGCAGGCGATGAATTTGCTGGTGGCCAGCTGCCTGTCCATTACGCCGTAGAGCCGCCTGGTTTCATTGGTGTAGCGGTTGACGGCGTAGTCGATCTTTTCGGGGGCGTACTGGCGAAAGTGGTGGGTCTGGCCGATCATGGGGCCCACGCTGCCCATCTGGAACATCAGCCATTGCAAAACCTGGAATTTGAGCCGGTCGCTTTTCGGCAGCAGCTTGCCGGTTTTGGCGGCCAGGTAGAGCAAAATGGCGCCGGATTCAAACAGCGAAATGGGCTTGCCGTCCGGGCCATGGGGGTCGACCAGTGCGGGAATCTTGTTGTTGGGGCTGATGGCGAGAAAGTCGGGCTTGAACTGGTCGCCTTTGCCGATGTTGACCGGAAAGGCCTGCCAGTCACGGCCGAGGCGAAAGCCGCACTCCTCGAGCATGACATGGACTTTGTGGCCATTGGGAGTGGGCCATGAGTAAACGTTGATCATTGGTGTTTCCGTGTTTTCTTTAGTATCAGGGTGCCTGCTGCACTGTAAAAGAAAAGCAGAAACCCTGTTTGATCGGCTCTGAAACGTGCGGATGTCCTGGGGCGCGGATATTCGCTGCGTGGCCTGGATGGATGCTGTTTCTCAAATGGCCCTGAAACGGCCCTGAAACGCGAGCCGGCATTTGGCGACATTTGCGCTCTGGACTGACATGGGCGCGCCCGCGCAACGCGCAACGCGCAAATAAGCCGCCGGCAGCCATGGGCTGTATGGCGCCGGGCCCGTCAAAAACCCGAAGCGGCTCAGGAGCCGCGCGTCACGGGCATGTCGATCTCACCGGGCATCGCCAGGTATTTGGCCAGTTCCAGCTTGGCCAGGGAGGCGCGGTGTACTTCGTCCGGCCCGTCGGCCAGGCGCAATGTCCGCTGGTGGGCATAGGCGTAAGCCAGCGGGAAATCATCCGACACGCCGCCGCCGCCGTGCGCCTGGATGGCCCAGTCGATGATCTGGCAGGCCATGTTGGGCGCCACCACCTTGATCATGGCGATCTCGGCCTTGGCGACCTTGTTGCCCACGGTGTCCATCATGTAGGCGGCCTTGAGTGTCAGCAGGCGGGCCTGCTCGATCATGCAGCGTGCCTCGGCGATGCGTTCCTCCCAGACCGACTGGCGTGCAACCGGTTTACCGAAGGCCACGCGGCTGTTCAGCCGTTTGCACATCAGCTCCAGCGCACGCTCGGCACTCCCGATGCTGCGCATGCAGTGGTGGATGCGTCCGGGGCCAAGACGGCCCTGGGCAATTTCAAAGCCCCGGCCTTCGCCCAGCAGCAGATTGCCGGCGGGCACACGCACATTGGTCAGCCGCACTTCCATATGGCCGTGCGGTGCGTCGTCGTAACCAAAGACAGAGAGCGGGCGAATCACGGTGATGCCTGGCGTGTTGGCGGGCACCAGGATCATCGACTGCTGCTCGTGGCGGCCCGCCTCGGGGTTGGTCTTGCCCATCACGATGTAAATCGCGCAGCGCGGATCACCGGCGCCGGAGGACCACCATTTCAGGCCATTGAGCACATAGTGATCGCCGTCGCGCTCAATGCGGCACTGGATGTTGGTGGCGTCGGACGAAGCCACTTCCGGCTCGGTCATCAGGAAGGCCGAACGGATCTCGCCCTTGAGCAGCGGTTCCAGCCACTGATCCTTGTTGGCCTCGGAGCCGTAGCGTGCAATGGTCTCCATGTTGCCGGTGTCGGGCGCCGAGCAGTTGAACACTTCGGCCGCAAATGGCACGCGGCCCATGATTTCGCACAGGGGCGCGTATTCGAGGTTGGACAGGCCTTCAGGCGCGCGCGGGGAGTGCGGCAAAAACAGGTTCCAGAGGCCGGCGGCGCGTGCCTTGGGTTTGAGCTCTTCAATGATGGCCGTGGGAATCCAGGCGTTTCCCTTGGCCCGGTTTTCGGCGATTTCCCGAAAGAAGCGGGCCTCGTTCGGGTAGATATGCGCCTCCATGAACGTCAACAGGCGCGCCTGCAGTTCCTTGACTTTGGGGGTGTAGCTGAAATCCATGAGGTCTCCTGCAGGGGTGTTGGTGATGGGGTAAAAAGTTGCCAGCGTCAGCGCTGGCTTTCAAGCGCAAAGCGCCAGGCCATCCCGGCCAGCAGCGGTGCACCCGCTGCCGAGCTGACCGCCTGCGCGCTGGAGGCGGTACCGGCTTCCACCCGTTTGGCAATGCCCTGCAAAATCGCTGCGAGGCGAAACAGGTTGTAGGCAAGGTAGAAATTCCAGTCGGCCTTGAGGGCTTCGGGTGTGGCCAGGCCGGTGCGCTCGCAATAACGGCGGATGTATTCGGCTTCCGAAGGAATGCCCAGGCTGGCGATGTCCAGGCCGCCAATGCCGCGAAACGCGCCCGGTGGTATGTGCCAGGCCATGCAGTGGTAGCTGAAGTCTGCCAGCGGATGGCCCAGGGTGGACAGCTCCCAGTCGAGCACCGCCAGTACGCGCGGCTCGGTGGGATGAAACATCAGGTTGTCGAGCCGGAAGTCGCCGTGCACGATGGAGACCATGCTGTCATCGCGCGCGCCGGCAGGGATATTGGCTGGCAGCCACTGGATCAGCGAATCCATCTCGGGAATCGGTTGGGTAATGGATGCCGCGTACTGCTTGCTCCAGCGGCCAATCTGGCGCTCAAAGTAGTTGCCGGGCTTGCCGTAATCGGCCAGGCCCCGTTCCGCAAACCTCACGGTGTGCAGGGCGGCGATCACGCGGTTCATCTCGTCATAGATCTCGCCGCGCCGGGTGTTGGTCATGCCGGGCAGGGACTGGTCCCAGAGGACCCGGCCCTCGACGAACTCCATCACATAAAAAGCCCGCCCGATCACGGACTCGTCTTCGCACAGGCAGTGCATCCTGGCGACGGGCACGTCGGTGCCCTGCAGGCCCTGCATGACCTTGAATTCGCGCTCCACCGCGTGGGCCGACGGCAGCAGCCTGGCCACAGGGCCCGGTTTGGCCCGCATGACGTAAGACCGCCCCGGTGTGATCAGCTTGTAGGTCGGGTTGGACTGGCCACCCTTGAATATCTCGACGGTCAACGGTCCTTCGAAACCCTCGAGGTGCTGTTTCAGATAGGTGCTGAGGACGTCGATGTCAAAAGCCTGCTGCCCGGAAACGGCCCGGGTGCCTACAAAATGGTCGAAATTGCTCATGTGCTTATTTGTCCATATCGGCTTCGGAGATGCGCATCAGGGCTTCGCGGTTTCGCACCACCAGGCCCCCTGGCTCGATGCGGATCGCCTCCTCGCGCTCCATGGACTTGAGCTCCTGGTTGACGCGCTGGCGGGAGGCACCCAGCAACTGGGCCAACTCCTCCTGGGCCAGCTGCAGGCCGATGCGTATCTCCTGGCCGTCGGCCAGGCTGGGCACGCCGTAGCAGCGAACGAGGTGCAACAGCTGCTTGGCCAGGCGCGCGCGCAGGGGCAGGGTGTTGAGGTCTTCCACCAGGCCGAAGAGCTGACGCAGGCGCCGTGCATGGAGCCGCAGCATGGCCTCGTAGAGCTCCACATGGGCTGCCAGAATTTTTCTGAAATCGGCCTTGGCCACGCACAGGATCGTGGTGTCGCCGTGCGCATACGCGTCGTGCGTGCGGCGGTCGCCGTCGAAAATCGCCACGTCGCCAAACCAGATGCCTGGCTCGACATAGGTCAGGGTGATCTGCTTGCCCGAGAGGGAGGTGGAGCTTACGCGCACGGCTCCCTTCGCGCAGGCAATCCATTCTTCCGGCGGATCGCCGCGGGCGGCAATCAATTCGCCGTCTTTGTAGCGTTTGACGTAAGCGCATCGCAGGATGTCGTGCCTCAGGGACGGGGACAGTGATGAAAACCAGCGACCACTGTTGATGGCCGCTCTTTCATCTATCGTAAGAATAGGATCGTCCATGGCCTGTCTTTTAAGTGACTAACAAGACCACCATTGTCACCCCAGGCACGCCCCTTGCGCCACCCCGCTGTCACCTCGGCGTCGCGGGGGACGCTCGCTGTTCAAACCTGTCCCCCAGGCACGCCCGATGCGGCCGGGACTCCCGTGATCCCGGTGTGGCGGGGCGAGCGCGCTGCAGATGAGCCTCATCTTTTGGGTATCGCTTCCCATGCAAAGCAAGTTCTGCCACTGCGCCTTGCCATCCGTCTGGCCATGCATTGCCGCCACCGGTTGGCGGGGCAAAACCGGCGGCTCCTCAGCGGTACTGCGGTGTGCGCTTTCCCAGGAATGCGGCGATGCCCTCGCCGCCATTGCTGTGGTGCAGGTTGCGCACGAAATGGTCGCGCTCGCAGGCCAGTTGCTGGCTCAGGGTGTTTGAGGACGCCTCATTGATGAGCTCCTTGATGCTGGCCAGCGCATTGGGCGCGCGCGCATTGAGTTGCCCGGCCATCCTGAGCGCTTCACTCAGGGCATCACCCGCGGATGCGACCTTGTTCACCAGGCCCAAGTCATGCAGGCGCTGGGCGCTGATGCGTTCGCCGCCCATGAGCAGCTCGCTGGCAAGGGCGCGTGGCAGAGAGCGCGCCAGGCTCCAGCTGCCGCCACCGTCGGGGGACAGCCCGACCGTGCTGTAGGACATCACAAACACAGCGTTGCTTGCGGCGACGACAAAGTCGCAGGCCAGTGCCAGCGAAAAGCCGGCCCCGGCCGCCGCACCTTCGACTGCGGCGATCACGGGTTTGGGATAAGTGCGTATCGAGTCAATCCAGTTGTGCAGCCCTTCGATGCTCTGGGCCTGGACCTCGGGTGCCTCACGCCGGTTGGCTTGCAGGCGCTGCAGGTTGCCGCCCGCGCAAAACACCGCGCCCTCGCCGGTGATCACCACGCTGCGGATTTCGGGGTTGTTCTCGGCGGCATTGAGGGCCTCAATGCCTGCGGCGTAAATCTCCGGCCCCAGCGCATTGCGGAACTCGGGGTTGCTCAGCGTCAGGATGAGGGTCTGGCCCTCACTGGTACTTTTGATTGCGCCTGCCATGTCAGTTTTTCCAATGCATCGAAATGAGAAATAGGCAGGGACCGAGTCCCCGTACAAGTCCACTTACCAATGGGGGCCGCGGAACTGGCTTCGCCAGGCCGCAGGCGCCGCCCCCTGGAGGGGGGAAGGTGCTACACGAAGTGAGCATCCGAAGGGGGTGTCTCACTCTTCATGCATCAGGCTCAGGCCAATGGCGCCGCGGCGGCGCAGCCACGGGGAAGGGCGGTAGCGCTGGTCGCCATAGACGGTTTGCATGTTGAACAGCACCTCCAGCACGTTGGTGGGCCCGTAGCGGTCGCCCATGGCGAGCGGCCCGAGCGGGTAGCCCAGCCCCAGCGTCACGGCGGTTTCAAGATCTTTCGGGCTGCAGATGCCTTGCTGGCAGATATCACTGGCAATGTTGACGATGGTGGCCACGACGCGCTGCGTGACAAATCCGCCGCTGTCCCGTATCACGCTCACCGCCTTGCCGTCCCGGGCGAACAGGGCATGGGCGGCGTCGCGCATGTCGGTGCGGGTGGCCGGGTTGGTGGCCAGGACCCGCCGCCGGGTCGCCGCGTCATCAATCAGCATGTCTATACCCACGGTACGCGCCGGGTCCAGCCGCTCCACCACGGCCACCGTGGTGATGTCAAATCCCAGGGGCGCCACCACCATCAGGGCCTGGGGCGATGCGGACTGGCCGGTTTCGATCTTGGCGCCGAGATTTTTCAGCAATTGCAGCAACTCCGAGCGCCGGGACGCTCTGGGTGACACCCAGACCGGCGGCATCTCGGCGACCCGGGGTACGGGTGCTTCGGCCGGAAGCTGCATCACACCGTCGGCATAGCGGTAAAAGCCTTCGCCGGTCTTGCGGCCGAGCATGCCGCCTGCCAGCCGCTGCGCCGTGATCACGCTGGGGCGGTAGCGCGCTTCCTCGTAGTACTGGTGGTAAATGGACTCCATCACGGGATGCGATACGTCCAGCGCGGTCAGGTCCATCAACTCGAAGGGGCCCAGCTTGAAGCCGGCCTGGTCCCGCAGGATGCGGTCTATGGTGGCGAAATCAGCCACGCCTTCGCTGACGATGCGCAGCGCTTCGGTGCCATAGCCCCGCCCCGCATGGTTGACGATGAAGCCGGGAGTGTCCTGGGCCTGCACCGGCGTGTGCCCCATCTGGCGGGCGTAGTCGGCCAGTGCGCTGCACACCGCCGCATCAGTTTTCAGGCCGGCGATGACCTCCACCACCTTCATCAGCGGAACGGGATTAAAAAAGTGGTAGCCGGCAAAGCGTTCCGGGTGTTTGAGCGCGGCCGCAATGGCGGTCACGGACAGCGACGAGGTGTTGGTGGCAAGCACGGTTTGCGCCGACACGATGGTCTCGAGTTCGGCGAACAGGGCTTTCTTGACGTCCAGCCGCTCCACAATGGCTTCAACAATCAGATCGCAGTCCGCCAGATCGGCCAGCGTGCCGGCCGTCAGAAGGCTGGCCTTGTGGCTGGTCGCAGCGGTGGTTTCCATCCGGCCTTTTTCCACCAGCTTGTCCCACTGCGCGCAGATGGCCTCCCGCGCCTTTTCCGCCGCGCCCGCCTGGTTGTCCATCAACTTGACGACACTCCCGGCTTGCGCCGCAATCTGGGCAATGCCACGGCCCATGGCACCCGTGCCAACGATGCCAACGGTTTTGTAAATTGGTTTCATGGAAATGGATTATTACGCAGGGCCCGGCATTGCGACCGTATCAGACGCCGCAGCGGCTGATATCAATCTGGCCGGGCTGGCTGGCGCGATGAAGATAGCGACGAAATTCTGCTGACGCACCGTCGAGCCGTGCATCGGATTCGGGCCGCCTGGTCGGGTTTGATCATCCTGGAAACGGCAGTCGGACGCGTCCGAGTGCGCCGTGATCGGCGTGCCAGGCAAGGCGTGACAACGCAGCATGGCGCGCCCGGCATGGTGCCACCGGGCGCATAGCGCTGTCACCCAGAAGGTAAACGCCATCGAAGAGGGGAAAGTCAGTGGGCATGCGGCTTTCCTAAAGTTTGCGAGCGGTCAACTGCTGTTTCTAGGATCGTTGGACCTTCGCGGCATTTCAGCCGGCCCAGCCGGCCCGACAGTGCGCTGAAAATCCACGCCCGGCGTGGAACCGAACGGTTAGGCATCGACCCTGGGAACTTCCCGCAGAATTGGCCGGCAGCCCGAGCCGCGTAGCTGCATCCGACTGCGGATCGCCTGTGTGGGTGCAGCCTTGCTGAGCTTTACCGTAGCCGGTGGTGCCCGGCATCAGGGAAAATCAGCGGCGTACCTGCAGCGCACCGGGGTTGACGATGTTCGTCGGGGTTCCCTTGATGAAGTTCACGACATTGTCAAAGGCCGCCCCGAAATACATTTCATAACTGTCCTGCTCCACATAGCCTATGTGCGGCGTGCAGATGCAGTTTTCCAGCCGCAGCAGTGCGTGGCCTTGCAAAATGGGTTCGGACTCAAAGACATCAACAGCCGCCAGTCCCGGGCGTCCGCGGTTCAGCGCGGCAATCAGGGCCTCGGGCTCGATCAGCTCGGCCCGTGAGGTATTGACCAACAAGGCCGTTGGTTTCATACGCGACAGATCTTCGAGGGTCACGATGCCGCGTGTTTCATCATGCAGCCGCAGGTGCAAACTGAGCACGTCACTTTGTTCGAAAAATTCGGCTTTGCTGTCGGCAATTTCAAAACCGTCAGCCTGCGCCCGCTCCAGCGATGCTTCCCGGCCCCAGACGATCACGCGCATGCCAAACGCCCGGCCATAGCCTGCAATGATTTGTCCGATCTTGCCGTAGCTCCAGACGCCCAATGTCTTGCCCTTGAGGACTGAGCCAATACCAAAATTGGGGGGCATGGATGCGGCCTTGAGGCCAGCTTGCTGCCAGGCGCCGTGCTTCAAGTGCGATACATAGTGGGGAATGCGTCGCATCGCGGCCATCACCAACGCCCAGGTCAGCTCGGCAGGTGCGGTTGGTGACCCCACGCCTTCCGCCACCGCAACGCCGCGCTCGGTGCAGGCCGCAACATCGATATGGCTACCGACGCGGCCGGTTTGGGCAATCAGCTTGAGTTTGGGGAGTTTTTCAATCACCTGCCTGTTTAGCTGGGTTCGTTCGCGAATCAGCACGATTACGTCGGCATCCTTGAGCCGGACGGACAGCTGGCCTATGCCTTTGACCGTGTTGGTGTAGACCTTGGCAGGGTAGGCGTCCAGTTTCGCGGCGCAGTTCAGTTTTCGCACTGCATCCTGGTAGTCATCGAGGATCACAATATTCATGCCGATATTGTGCCTGCAAGATTTTTCTTCCCTTCGGACAGGGGCGCCCGAAAGCCGTCAACTTGTATCGGAAGGCAACCTGTCCCCCTGCCCGGGCTATTCAAGGGGTCAGTGGGTGCATTGCGCCGCTGCACCACGGCGCCACGGCACCACCATGGCCAGCGGATTGGGCCGGCTCGAAGGTAAGCACGCTTTACTGGACTGCGGTCTCGCGCTGAGCCATGCGCTCGAGTTCTGCACAGACATCAGACATGCGACCCGATATGACCATGCGGCCAGCGCAAGCAGGGCCGACGGCAGCGTCAAACTCGCGCACCACCTTCAAGCGGCTGGAGCCGGAGGTTTTTGCTGCCGCGGCATGTGCAGCGGCCGCGCGCCGCCGGGAGGGAATGCTGCCGGGCTTGAAGGGTACGGCCAGCTGGTGAGGTGCGCGCCGGGCGCGAGCTGGGGTGGCAAACGGGTCTGAAGCGGACTGCGCAGTCACAAACCACGCCGCCAAGGCTTGCATGGGGGCGAGTAAAACCGAGAGCACGGGTGAATTTGAAAAACTGACGATTCCCATGATGAACTCCTGAATTAGAGGGGCTTGCACCCCAATGTTTACAGGCAGGATTTCGGACTGGCTAATCGCCAGTGGGGCCGCAACGCCAGGGTGTTGGTCAATCAATGACCAAACGCCCGCCACCTGTCGCGCGGCCGGAAAGGGGTTGACTAGATGAGCATGGTGTTGCGGATCAAACCGACGGCCAGGCCCTCGAGCTCGAAGGGCTCGCCGGGCTCGACCACAATGGTTTTGAAGTCCGGGTTCTCAGGCAACAATTCAATCAGATGCTTGGTGCGCCTAAAACGCTTGACCGTCACTTCGTCGCCGATACGGGCCACGACAATTTGGCCGTTCCTGGCTTCCTTGGCCTGCTTGACGGCCAGCAGATCGCCGTCGATGATGCCGGCGTCCCGCATGCTCATGCCACGCACCTTGAGCAGGTAATCGGGCTGTCGCTGGAACAGGCTGCTTTCAAAATAATAGGTCTGCTCGATGTGTTCCTGCGCGAGAATCGGGCTGCCAGCAGCAACCCGCCCCACCAGAGGCAGGGCGAGTTGGGCCAGGCTTTGCAACGGCAGGGAAAACTGTTTGACTCTGGATTCGTGGATGGAGCGCAAGGTATCGCTGCGCAGGCGTATGCCGCGCGAGGTGCCGCTGACCAGTTCAATCACGCCTTTGCGGGCCAGGGCTTGCAGGTGCTCTTCAGCGGCGTTGGCAGACTTGAAGCCCAATTCGTTGGCGATTTCGGCGCGGGTTGGCGGCGCGCCGGTGCGGGTGATGGCGCTCTGGATCAATTCCAGGATTTGCTGCTGCCGTGCCGTGAGCTTGGGACCTTCGGAGGATAAGTGCGAAAAATCGTTCAATATGCTCATGACCAGGACTCCTTGGTTTCTCAGGTTGAGTGCGCCGGGCAACCCGGGGTTGTCGCGTGCGTCATCTGTTGTAGTGACCTGTTTTAATATCCAGTAACTGTATTTTCATCCAGTTTTTAAAAGAACGCAAGTCCCTCCATATGAATCGTCAAACCATTGTGATTTTGGGTACCGGCGGCACGATTGCCGGTCGCGCAGCCTCGGCCTCGGACAATATCGGTTACACCGCGGCGGAAGTCGGTATTGAGCAGCTGGTGGCGGCGATTCCCGGGCTGGCCGATGCCGGCCCATTGATCGCCGAGCAGGTTGCGCAGCTTGACAGCAAGGACATGAGCTTTGCCGTGTGGGCGAAACTGGCCGGACGCGTCAACCATTTTCTGGCGCAGCCTGATGTCGCAGGGATCGTTGTTGTCCACGGCACCGACACGCTCGAAGAGACCGCGTATTTTTTACAGGCAGTCTGCGGTCCCGCCAAGCCGGTGGTGCTGACCTGTGCCATGCGCCCGGCAACGGCCCTGGTACCGGACGGCCCGCAGAACGTGCTCGATGCCGTGGCCGTGGCCCGGCACTCCGGGGCGAAAGGGGTGGTGGCCGTCTGCGCTGGCTCCGTCCACACTGCGCGGGACGTGCAGAAGGTGCATCCCTACCAGGTGGACGCGTTCAGTTCGGGCGACGCGGGCCCGCTGGGCTATGTCGAGGAGGGTAGCCTGAGGTTATTGAGGAATTGGCCTGAAGCTGACGCAAGCCGGGCGCCGGACGCCACGAAAATAATGGCAGCCCTCGACGACGCCACGGACTGGCCGCATGTTGAAATCGTCATGAGTCACGCCGGTGCCCGTGGCGCCGTGGTGCAAGCCCTTATGCAGCAAGGCGTCCGGGGCCTGGTTGTCGCCACTACGGGCAACGGCACCGTACATCAGGCACTGGAAGCTGCTTTGCTCAAGGCGCAGGCCGCCGGCGTCAGCGTGGTTCGCGCAACGCGCTGCCCCAATGGCCGGGTGTTGCCCAAACCGGGTGATCTCATTCCCGATTCGCAGGGGTTGAGTCCGGTGAAGGCGCGGATAGACCTGATGCTTCGTTTGCTGGGCTGAGGCCCGGCGCCATGCCGTCTTCAGGATGGCCCGAAGGCCTTTCGGGTCGCCTCAGCTTGACAGGGCCTGGAAGGCTCTTTCGGTGATCTCATCCACACCGCCCATGCCGCTGATGGCGCGGTATTTGGGGGCTGCCTGGGGCGAAGTTTTTGCCCAGCTTGAGTAGTACTCCACCAAGGGGCGGGTTTGCGCGCTGTACACCTCCAGCCGCTTGCGCACGGTCTCTTCCTTGTCGTCTTCGCGCTGGATCAGCGGCTCACCGGTGACGTCGTCCTTGCCTTCGACCTTGGGCGGGTTGTATTTCACGTGGTAGGTGCGGCCCGATGCCGTGTGTGAGCGGCGCCCGCTCATGCGCTCGATGATGGCTTCAAAAGGCACATCGATTTCAAGCACGTAGTCGATCTTCACGCCGGCAGCTTTCATGGCGTCGGCCTGGGGAATGGTGCGGGGAAAACCGTCAAACAAGAAACCCTTTGCACAGTCGGGCTGGGCGATACGTTCCTTTACCAGGTTGATGATCAGGTCATCACTGACAAGCGCGCCAGCATCCATGATTTTTTTGGCTTCAACGCCCAACGGGGTTCCTGCCTTGACGGCTGCACGAAGCATATCGCCGGTGGAAATCTGGGGAATGCCGTATTTTTGGCAGATGAAGGTCGCTTGCGTCCCTTTTCCTGCGCCAGGCGCGCCCAACAAAATCAGTCTCATGGATGTCCTCGGATTTTTATGAATTCAGGAAGGCAACCCGGGAGTCCGGCGCGCCGGTATCTCCATGGGCTGCTTGTCAGGTGTTGAGGGGCACGTCACGCAAACCTCACGCCTGTTTCTTGTGCAAGGATAGCATGCACGCCCCTGACGGCAGCTTACACAGCCGGTGCAGGCTGATCGGGCTGCTATGGAAAGAACTGGCGTGCCCTGGCCAGGTCTTCCGGCGTATCCACACCGGGGCCGGGCGCTTCATCGGTAATGTGCACGGCAATCCGGTGGCCATGCCAGAGCGCGCGCAGCTGTTCCAGCGACTCCAGTTGCTCCAGCGGGGCCTGGGGCAGGGTGGGAAACTGCCGCAGGAAGCCGACGCGATAGCCATAGATGCCGACGTGGCGCAGCGGTTTGGGCAGCTTGCAGCCCTTTTCGCCATCTTCCCACCAGGGTTTGCCGGCAAAGTCCCGTGCCGCGGGGATGGGCGAACGGCTGAAGTACAACGCGGTCTGGCGCGCATCCAGCACCACCTTGACCACATTGGGATTGAGCAGGTCAGCCATCTGGTCAATCGAATGCGCCGCCGTGCTCATCGCACAGTCAGGGCGTTCATTGAGCAGGCGCGCCACCGCGTCGATCAGGGCCGGGTCGATCAGGGGCTCGTCACCCTGCACATTCACAACGATGTCATCGTCAGCCAGGCCGAGTGCGGTGCAGGCTTCAGCCAGCCGGTCGCTGCCGCTGGGATGGTCGGCACGGGTCAGTACCGCTGCAACGCCAAACGCCGCGCATTTGTCGATGATGTCGGTGCTGTCGGTCGCGACCACCGTGCGGGCAGCTGTGCTTTGCATGGCACGCTGCGCCACCCGCACGACCATGGGTGCGCCGCCCATGTCGGCCAGCGGTTTGTTGGGCAGGCGCGTGGAAGCCAGGCGGGCCGGGATGAGGACAGTGAAGCGCATGCTCATGCGGGCAGGAAATTGGCAAACATCACAGACCCAGTTCCTCATCGGTCAGGGTTCGGGCTTCGCTTTCCAGCAGCACCGGCAGCCCGTCGCGTACCGGGTAGGCCAGCCGTGCGCTGCGGGAGATGAGTTCCTGTTTTTCACGGTCGTAGACCAGCGGGCCCTTCGTCACGGGGCAGACCAGCAATTCAAGCAGTTTGGTATCCATGGCCTGATGGTAATTGAGAAAGCAGAGGCGCCAGGAGTGCATCAAGCGCCGCAAAAAAAGCCGGTTCGGGCGAAAACACCAGGGGAACGGCCAGAAGCTGCAAGGAGGCGAGGCCCGGCTTGCCAAACAGCTTGACGGCATCTTTTTCGGTGCACAGCACGGTCTTGCCTGCGCAGGCCGCGAGATCGCCGGCGCCAAAATCGTGGTGATCCGGCAAGGACAAGGTCTGCTCCAGCACCAGGCCGCGTGCCCTGAGCATGGCAAAGAAGGCTTCGGGATTGGCAATGCCGGCCAGTGCCACCAAGGTGCGGCCCCGCAGCGCGGTTAACGCGATCTGGCTGCCATCGGCAGCGATGGCATGGTCGGCGAGTTGCCGGCCGGAGGTGAAGCCTTCAAAAGCCGGCTTCAGGCCGGTGTGCAGCACCAGGTCAAGGCCTTGCTGCCTGCGCCCTGGCCACGGTTCGCGCAGTGGGCCAGCCGGCAGCAACCAGCCGTTGCCCACGCCCCGGTCGTCAAACACGGCAATTTCAATATCTCGCTGAAGGGCGTAGTGCTGCAAGCCGTCGTCGCACACCACGACGGCCGTGGAGGGGTATGTCGCCAGCAGCCGGCGCACGGCATCCGCTCTTTTTTTGGCGACAAAAACAGGCGCATTGGTTGCGCGCTTTATAAGGGCCGGTTCATCACCCGACTGGGCCACTGGTGTTCCGATGCTCACCTCAAGACTTTCATGGCTGGACCGTCCGTAGCCGCGCGACACCACGCCGACTTGCAGGCCTTGTGCCTGCAAATGCCGGACCAGCGCCATCACCAGTGGCGTCTTGCCTGCACCACCGGCCACGACATTGCCGGCCACGATCACGGGAACCCCAAAACGACAGGATTCGAGAATGCCGCTGCGGTACAAGGCGCGGCGCAGGCGTACGGCCTGGCCGTGGAGTTGCGCCAGCGGCCACAGCAGACGAGCCAGCCAACCCCGTGTGAGCCAGGTCCTCAACAGGAGGTTTTTCACGCGTTTCTCGCCATGTTGTTAAGGAAGAGCCGGTTAAGGAAGAGCCGGCAAGAGCCCGGAAATCTATTTCGCGCCGGCCATGGCGCTGCTTTGGGTGGCAAAGGTGATCTGCGTCAGCCCCTGGCGGCGGGCCGCTTCCATGACGGTGATGACCGCCTGGTGCGTGGCGCTGGCATCGGCGCTGATGATGATGATGCTGTCCTTGCCGGCTTTGGCCGCTTCGACCAGTGCCGCACCGAGCACCCCGATCCCGCGGCCTTCCACCAGGGTCTTGTTGACCATGTAGCGGCCATCGCTGCTGACTGCGACGATCACCTCTTTGGGGTAGTCGCGCTGCTGTTCAGCGTCGGCTACCGGTAGTTTTACCTGCAGTTCGGTGAACTTGCTGTAGGTTGTCGACAGCATCAGGAAGATGAGCACAACAAGCAACACGTCGATAAAGGGGATCAGGTTGATCTCCGGTTCATCATGCGGGTGAGGGCGAAAGTTCATAAGGGGCTCCCTTTAAACGCAGTGGCAAGCGTGGGGGCCATTGAACGCAGCGAAGGGCCGCCCCGAGCAAGTTCAGCCCCCTCGGGGGGCAGCGCAGCACACGCAGTGGCAAGCGTGGGGGCCATATTCATTTCCGCAGCGTATTGAGGTGGCGCACGAAGCGCTCCGCAGCCAGCTCCATCGTGAGCAGGTAACCGTCAACCTGGGCCCGGAAATAGCGCCAGAAAATCAGGGATGGTATGGCCACCATCAGCCCGAATGCGGTGTTGTACAGGGCGATCGAGATACCCTGCGCCATCTGCACCGGGTTACCGCCGCCGGAACTGCTGACGCCGCCGGCACCAGCTTGGGCGCCGAAAATCTCGATCATGCCGATGACGGTGCCCAGCAGTCCCAGCAAGGGCGCAGCAGAGGCAATGGTGGCCAGGGCGGCCAGGTAACGCTCCAGCTTGTGGGCTGCCTGGCGACCGGCTCCCTCCAGGATGGAGCGCAAATCGTCCTCGCTGATCCGCGGGTTGGCGTTCAGGGCACGAAACCCGCTGGCCAGCACCTCGCCAAGAACCGAGTTTTGTTCCAGTTGCGACACCACCTCTGGCGCCGGTACGGCGGAACGGGAGACCGTGATGGCTTCGTCAAGCAGTCTTGGCGGCGCGACCTTGGGGGTTTTCAGGCTGGTAAAACGCTCAATGACCAGCGCAAGCGCCAAGACGGAGCAGGCAAGCAAAGGCCATATCGGCCAGCCTGCGGCTTGTATGATCGAAAACAATGCACATCTCCAGGCAAATAATTTGTCTGGATTATGGCCCACCAAATCCGGGCCGCTGTTTTATGTGTGGCCCGCAAACCTGTTTCAAAAATGGCGTTCCTGTAAGACTTAACTCACAGAACATGTGGATAACTTTGTGAGCAAGTAGGCGCCATGGGGTTCGCGAGCCGCGCCAGATCGGGCTTGTGACAAAACGATGAAAATTTGAGCAGAATTAAGTTATTCAAAATCAATGAGTTACACGAATTCATCGCGATGTCCGAGTGCAATTGCGGCCTTCTTCCACGCCAGGCCATGCGCTGTGGAGTATTGCCCCTTGGTTTTCAAGGGGTTTGGCCTTGTTTGACGCGTCGTCCCGTCCCGAAAAACCGCCGGTCCCGGCACGCGAACCCGGCGTTCGGGTCTGGCCGGTGGGCTCCTTGCTGCGGGCCATTGCAGACAGCCTGGAGGCCCGCTTCAACCCGGTTGCCGTGCAGGGGGAAATTACTGGGTTTTCGCGCGCGGCGAGTGGGCACTGCTATTTTTCGCTGAAAGATGAGCAGGGGCAGGTTCGGTGCGCCATGTTTCGCCGCGCGGCCAGCCTGCTCGACTTTGCGCCGCGTGACGGGCAACTGGTCGAGTTGCGGGGCCGGCTGGGTGTTTATGAGCCGCGCGGCGAGCTGCAGCTGGTCGTCGAATCCATGCGGCAGGCAGGGCAGGGCAACCTGTTTGAGCAGTTCCTGGTGCTCAAGGCAAAACTCGAAGCCGAGGGCCTTTTTGACGCGGGCCGCAAGCGGGCGTTGCCGATGCTGCCGCGCGCCATTGGGGTCGTCACCTCGCTGGGCGCTGCGGCCCTGCATGATGTGGTGAGCGCCCTGCAGCGCCGCGTGCCGCACATACCGGTGGTGATCTATCCGGCCAGCGTGCAGGGCGGGCAGGCCGCCGGGGAATTGCGCGAAGCGCTGCTCAAGGCCTACCGGCGTGATGAGGTGGATGTCCTGCTGCTGGTTCGCGGAGGCGGGGCCATGGAGGATTTGTGGGCCTTTAACGACGAGCAACTCGCACGCACGATCGTGAGCTCGCCGGTGCCGGTGATCAGCGGTGTGGGACACGAGACGGACTTCACCATTGCCGATTTCTGTGCGGATGTGAGGGCGCCTACCCCGACTGCTGCCGCGGAGCTGTGCGCGCAGCCGCAAACTGTTTGGCTGGATACCCTGGGCCTTGTACTGCAGCGTATGCAACGCGCGGTGGACCGGCAACTGCAGTCGCACGCCCAGCGGCTGGACTGGGCCGCGGACCGGGTCAGCCGGCCATCGCATCTGGTGACCCGCCAGCAGGCGCGGCTGGCCGGGCTTGCGCAAAACCTGCGGCACGCCATGCGGTCCGCCCTGACGCACGAAACGCTCCGGGTGCAGGCACTGGGCGCGGAACTGCCCCGGGAGGTTGCGGGAAGCCTGCAGCACAGCCGGCAGCGGGTTGAGCGTGCGCAGTTGCGTCTCGAACTGCTGGACCCCAAGCTGGTCCTGCAGCGCGGCTACGCCTGGCTGGCGGACATGCAGGGCCACCCCATCACCCGAGCAAGGGCAACGCATCCAGGGCAGGCTGTTCGCGCTACCCTCGCGGACGGGGAGGTCGATTTGACCGTCTCTGCACCCCGCCTCATTTAGTTTTTACAATGGCCCGGACAAGTTTTTAACCACCACGAGGAAAATCATGGAACACAAGCTCCCCCCACTCCCCTACGCGATCGACGCTCTTGCGCCGCATTACAGCCAGGAAGCCTTCGAGTACCACCACGGCAAGCACCACAACGCTTATGTCGTGAACCTCAACAACCTGCAAAAAGGTACCGAGTTTGAAGCCATGACGCTGGAAGAGATCATCAAAAAATCCAGCGGTGGCATCTACAACAACGCCGCTCAAATCTGGAACCACACCTTTTTCTGGAATTGCATGAAGCCTGCGGGCGGCGGCGAGCCCAGCGGCGCACTGGCAGCGGCCATCAACGCCAAATTCGGTTCTTACGCGGCGTTCAAGGAAGCCTTTGTCAAATCGGCCGTCGGCAATTTCGGTTCCGGCTGGACCTGGCTGGTCAGGAAGGCCGATGGCTCTGTGGATATCGTCAATACCGGCCCTGCAGGCACGCCGCTGACCACCGCCGACAAGGCATTGCTGACGGTGGACGTGTGGGAGCACGCCTACTACATCGACTACCGCAACCTGCGTCCCAAGTTTGTTGAAACCTTCCTGTCCAACATGGTGAACTGGGGCTTTGCCGAAGCCAACTTCGCCTGACGCCTGACGCCTGACAGGTGACCCCTGCAGGCATTTGCGCCTTGCATGAAAAAGCCGACTTCGCGTCGGCTTTTTTCATGGGGTTGACCTATGGCAGGACGGGTCAGGTGGACGCTGTCAGCCGCTGTTCAGCGCCTGGCCTCAAAAAGTGCGCCATTCAGGCGCGTGCCCGCCTTGATGCCTTTTTTTGCAAACCATCCCTTGTTCATCTCCAGCACGTAGCGCACCGGTTGAGCCGAGCAATGCGACTCAGTGGTCTGGGGCTTCATGTCTGCAAGATTCACGATGGTGCCATCGTCAGCGACAAACGCAGCGGTCAGCGGCAGCAGTGTGTTCTTCATCCAGAAGCACTGTTGCGAGGGCTGTTCAAAGATGAAGATCATGCCTTCGTGCTGTGGCATCGTTGTGCGGTACATCAGTCCGATCTGTCTTTGCTGGGGTGTCGAAGCGACCTGGGCGTCTATCTTGTGCATGCCGGCGCCCAGCGTTATCCGGGGGAGGTCGATTTGGGGGGCGTCCTGGGCGAACACTAGGCCTGACGTCACCAGGGCGCAGCTTGTCAGTGCCAGGGTCACGCTTCGGACGATTCGGTGCGCAGCAAGTTTTATGAACATGGATTCATGACATGAAGAAGTGGAGTTGACTGGCAGCATAAACGACGCCCATGAAAAATGCCCGCACAGGGCGGGCATTTTGACCGAAGTAACGCGGAATTACTTCTTGGCTTCAGAAGCTTTGGCAGCAGGCATTTCTGCTTTCTTGGCGGCAGCGGCGGCAGCTTTTTCTTCTTTGGCTTTCTTGGCAGCAGCAGCTTTTTCTTCCTTGGCTTTCTTGGCGGCAGCAGCTTTTTCAGCTTTGGCAGCTTTAGCGGCAGCGGCTTTGTCTTCCTTGGCAGCTGGGGTTGCTGCGGTGGCTGGGGTTGCAGGCGTAGCTGGGGTTGCAGTAGCGGCTGGCTTGGAAGCAGCACCCATAGGCGCGCCAGCGTGGCTGGCGGCAAAAGCGCCGGTGGCGAACAGGGCGGAAATCAGTACAGCGAGGATTTTGTTCATTTGGAGTTTCCTGAAATAACGTTATTGGAAAAAATGCCCCCGAAAAAACTCGTGGACTGTACCGTAACGAAAACGCTTTCTCCCCGGTTGACACGCAGCCTGGATAAATTTCGCAATATTGATTTGCGGCTAGAATTTAGGGGTTTTTACCTAACTGCTGAAAGCGGCGTTTTTTGTTGACGCCATCAGCGCTCACCGGAGACTTCTTAAACATGTACCAGCACATCAAGGTGCCCGCCCAAGGCCAGAAAATCACCGTCAATGCCGACAATTCACTGAATGTGCCTGACGAGCCGGTCATTCCGTTCATTGAGGGCGACGGTACCGGCGCAGACATTACGCCGGTCATGCTGAAAGTGGTGGATGCAGCCGTGGCCAAAGCCTACGGCGGCAAGAAGAAGATCCACTGGATGGAAGTGTTTGCAGGTGAGAAGTCCACCAAGGTGTACGGCCCGGACGTCTGGCTGCCGGAAGAAACGCTGCACGCCGTGCGCGACTACGTGGTGTCCATCAAGGGCCCGCTGACGACCCCCGTGGGCGGCGGTATCCGCAGCCTGAACGTGGCATTGCGCCAGGAGCTGGACCTGTACGTCTGCCTGCGCCCCATCCAGTACTTTGCCGGCGTGCCTTCCCCCGTGAAAGAGCCGCAAAAGACCAACATGGTCATCTTCCGTGAAAACTCGGAAGACATCTACGCCGGTATCGAGTTCGAATCGGGCAGCGACAAGGCCAAGAAACTCATCAAGTTCCTGCAGGATGAACTGGGCGTCAAGAAGATCCGCTTCCCCAACACCTCCGGCATCGGCATCAAGCCGGTCTCCAGCGAAGGTACCGAGCGCCTGGTGCGCAAGGCCATCCAGTACGCGATTGACAATGACAAGCCCAGCGTGACCATCGTTCACAAGGGCAACATCATGAAATTCACCGAAGGCGGTTTCCGTGACTGGGCCTACGCCCTGGCGCAAAAGGAATTCGGTGCCGAACTGATCGACGGCGGCCCATGGTGCAAGTTCAAGAACCCGAAGACCGGCAAGGACGTCATCGTCAAGGACAGCATTGCCGACGCCTTCCTGCAGCAAATCCTGCTGCGCCCGGCCGAGTACAGCGTGATTGCGACGCTGAACCTGAACGGCGACTATGTGTCCGACGCCCTGGCTGCACAGGTCGGCGGTATCGGCATTGCCCCCGGCGCCAACCTGAGCGACACCGTGGCCATGTTCGAGGCCACCCACGGTACCGCTCCGAAATATGCTGGCAAGGACTATGTGAACCCCGGCTCCGAGATCCTGTCCGCAGAAATGATGCTGCGCCACATGGGCTGGACCGAGGCGGCCGACCTGATCATCAGCTCGATGGAAAAGTCGATTGAATCCAAGAAAGTCACCTACGACTTTGCCCGCCTGATGGAGGGCGCGACCCAGGTCAGCTGCTCCGGTTTCGGCCAGGTGATGATCGATCACATGTAAGCCAGCCAGGCTTGCCCCTACCAACCGCCCGGGAGCGATTCCGAGGCGGTTTTTTTTATGGGCGCAGAATAGCCGAATGAGTCACGATTGAATGTCGCGTTCCCGCCACCAATTTCCCTATTAGGCGCACTGGGCTATATCGGTCGCTAGAATGAATTCCATGGCCAGCAAATCTCCCAAATCCCCGGCGTTGCCGCCGACGCCTGTCGTCAGGCCTGACGAGGTCAATGGCGGGGATTCGGTCGTTCTGGAGCGTCGCCCCCAAAAGACCAAACCGCCCCAGATGTACCAGGTGGTTCTTCTCAATGACGATTACACCCCGATGGAGTTCGTCGTGGTCATCCTCCAGGAGTTTTTCAACAAAGACCATGAAACCGCCACGCAGATCATGTTGAAGATCCACCTGGACGGCAAAGGCGTTTGCGGTGTGTTCTCCAAAGACGTGGCGGCCACCAAAGTCGACCAAGTGACAGAAGCAGCCCGAAAAAACGGGCACCCGCTGCAATGTGTCAGTGAGCCCATTGAATAATGACAAATCCGGCCAATATTCCATTCAGAAGTCAGTGAAGTAAAACGTCAGCAAGCCGAAAGGAAAATCAATGATTGCCCAGGAACTAGAAGTCAGCTTGCACATGGCCTTTGTCGAAGCGCGGCAGCAACGTCACGAGTTCATCACGGTGGAACACCTGCTGCTCGCCTTGCTGGACAACCCCAGTGCGGCTGAAGTGCTGCGCGCCTGTTCAGCCAATGTGGATGATCTGCGCAAGTCGCTTGCCAATTTCATCAAGGACAACACGCCGCAGGTGGCAGGCACCGACGACGTCGACACGCAACCCACGCTGGGTTTCCAGCGTGTGATCCAGCGCGCCATCATGCATGTGCAGTCCACCGGCAACGGTAAAAAAGAAGTCACCGGTGCCAATGTGCTGGTCGCCATTTTTGGCGAGAAGGATTCCCACGCGGTGTATTACCTGCACCAGCAGGGCGTGACGCGCCTGGACGTGGTGAATTTCATCGCCCATGGCATCAAGAAAAGCGATCCGCCCGAGCCCGCCAAGAGCGGCGAAAGCGCCGCCGAGAACGAGGAAGGCAGCGAAAAGAACGAAAAGGCTTCTCCGCTGGAGCAGTTCACGCAGAACCTCAACCAGCTCGCCAAGGATGGCAAGATCGATCCCCTGATCGGCCGCCAGTACGAAGTCGAGCGGGTGATCCAGATTCTCTGCCGTCGCCGCAAGAACAACCCGCTGCTGGTGGGTGAGGCTGGCGTGGGTAAAACCGCCATTGCCGAGGGCCTGGCCTGGCGCATCACGCAAAAAGATGTGCCGGAAATCCTGGCCGAGGCGAACGTGTATTCGCTCGACATGGGTGCCTTGCTGGCCGGTACCAAATACCGCGGCGACTTTGAGCAGCGCCTCAAGGGCGTGCTGAAGGCGCTGAAAGACAAGCCCAACGGCATCCTGTTCATTGACGAAATCCACACCCTGATCGGTGCCGGTGCGGCCTCGGGCGGTACGCTGGACGCGTCCAACCTGCTCAAGCCTGCGCTGAGTTCCGGCCAGCTCAAGTGCATTGGCGCGACCACCTTCACGGAATACCGCGGTATTTTCGAGAAGGATGCGGCCCTGTCGCGGCGCTTCCAGAAGGTCGATGTGGTCGAGCCGACGGTGCAGGAAACAGTCGAGATTCTGAAGGGTCTCAAGTCGCGCTTTGAAGAGCACCACAGCGTCAAGTACGCCGTGGCGGCCCTGCAGGCCGCGGCCGAGCTGAGCGCCAAGTACATCAATGACCGCCATCTGCCCGACAAGGCGATCGACGTCATTGATGAGGCGGGCGCCGCCCAGCGCATCCTGCCCGCCAACAAGCGCAAGAAAACCATCACCAAGACCGAGGTCGAGGAAATCGTGGCGAAGATTGCCCGCATTCCGCCCGCCAACGTCTCCAATGATGACCGCGGCAAGCTCAAGACCCTGGAACGCGACCTCAAAAGCGTGGTGTTCGGCCAGGACAAGGCGCTGGACGTGCTTGCGTCGTCTGTCAAGATGGCGCGTTCCGGCCTGGGCAAGGACGACAAGCCGATTGGCTGCTTCCTGTTCTCCGGCCCCACGGGTGTCGGCAAGACCGAGGCCGCCAAGCAGCTGGCCTACATCATGGGCATCGAGCTGATCCGCTTCGACATGTCGGAGTACATGGAGCGCCATGCCGTGAGCCGCCTGATCGGCGCGCCTCCGGGCTACGTCGGTTTTGACCAGGGCGGTTTGCTGACCGAGGCGATCACCAAGAAGCCGCACGCGGTGCTGCTGCTCGACGAGATCGAGAAGGCGCACCCCGACATCTTCAACGTGCTGCTGCAGGTGATGGACCATGGCACGCTCACGGACAACAACGGGCGCAAGGCCGATTTCCGTAACGTGATCATTGTCATGACCACCAATGCCGGTGCCGAGACCATGAACAAGGCGACCATCGGCTTTACCAACCCGCGTGAGGCGGGCGACGAGATGGCGGACATCAAACGCCTGTTCACGCCAGAGTTCCGCAACCGCCTCGATGCGGTGGTGAGCTTCAAGGCGCTGGACGAAGTCGTCATCCTGCGCGTGGTCGACAAGTTCCTGCTGCAGCTGGAGACGCAGCTGGCCGAGAAGAAAGTCGAAGTCACCTTCACCGACGGGCTGCGCAAGTACCTGGCCAAGAAGGGCTTCGATCCGCTCATGGGCGCTCGCCCGATGCAGCGCCTGATCCAGGACACGATTCGTCGCGCGCTGGCTGACGAGCTGCTGTTTGGGCGCCTGATCGATGGCGGCCGCCTCACGGTCGACATGAAGGTCACGACGGACGAGAAGGGCGTCGAGACCGGCGAGGTCCAGCTCGACATCCAGCCGCTGCCGAAGAAAGAGGGCAAAGCCAGGCCCGAGGCGGAGGCCGCAGAGACCAACTGACCACGCGGATTTTTCAGCGTATCCCCAAAAGGCCGGTAGCATCATGCTATCGGCCTTTTTCATGCAGCTATCAAAGTAATAGCTGCCTGCGACCGGACTACCGGGGGCAGGGCTCAATTTCTCCCTATAAATATTCCAATAATCATTCCATGGCGCCGCACACCTTCCTCTGGCACGACTACGAAACCTTTGGCCTCAATACCCGGCGCGACCGGCCTTCGCAATTTGCCGGCATCCGGACGGACGCCGAACTGAACGAGGTGGGTGAGCCGCTGATGCTCTACTGCCAGCCTGCCAACGACTACCTGCCCGACCCGGCCTCCTGCCTGATCACCGGGATCACGCCTCAGCTGTGCCTGGAGCGCGGGATCCCCGAGCACGCGTTCGCCGCCAAGATCGAGCAGCTGCTGGCCGAGCCCGGCACCATCGGCGTCGGTTACAACACCATCCGCTTTGACGACGAGGTGACACGCTACCTGTTCTGGCGCAACCTGATTGATCCCTACGCGCGCGAGTGGCAAAACGACTGCGGCCGCTGGGATCTGCTGGACGTGGTGCGCATGGCCTATGCACTTCGCCCCGAGGGCATTGTCTGGCCCACCAAGGAAGACGGCAAACCCAGCTTCAAGCTGGAAGACCTGGCGCGCGCCAACGGCCTGCTGCACGAAGCGGCGCACGACGCCCTGTCGGACGTGCGCGCCACCATTGCCCTGGCCCGGCTGATTCGCAAAGCCCAGCCCAAGCTGTTCGATTTTTGCCTGGGCCTGCACAAAAAGGACCGGGTGGCCGCCGAACTCGGCCTGCCCGCCAGCCGGCAAAGCGCCACCCCGTTTTTGCATGTATCAGGCATGTTCCCGCCGGAGCGCGGCTGTCTGGCCGTGATGTGGCCGCTGGCGACGCACCCCACCAATAAAAACGAGTTGCTCGCCTGGGACCTCGCGCATGACCCGAGCGAGTTGCCGCTGCTGGATGTGGCCACGCTGCGCCAGCGCCTGTTCACCAGGTCGGCTGATCTGCCCGAAGGCGTGTTGCGCCTGCCGCTAAAGTCGGTGCACCTCAACAAGTCACCCATGGTGGTGCGCAAGCTGCAGACCTTGACCCCCGAGATGGCGGTGAAGTGGGGTGTGGACATGGACGCGGCACTGCGCAATGCCGAAAAAGCTGCCGGCCTGCCCGACATGAGCGCCATCTGGCCCGAGGTGTTTCAACGCCCGAAAGAAGCCGCGCCCGATGTGGATGAAGACCTGTATGGCGGTTTTGTCGGCAATGCCGACCGCCGGCGGCTGAACCAGCTGCGCGCGCTGTCTCCCGCGGAGCTGGCCCACAGTCGCACCGGCTTTGACGATGACCGCCTGCAAGAGCTGCTGTTCCGCTACCGTGCCCGCAACTTTGCCGAAACCCTGACGCCGGAAGAGGCCGAGCGCTGGGAAGCGCACCGGGCCGCGCGCCTGCTGGAAGGCGAGGGCGGCGCCCGCAACGTCGATGCGCTGTTTGCAGAGATCGACACGCTTTCAGAAACGACCGACGAGCGCGGCCAGGCGATTTTGGGTGCGCTGTATGACTACGCGGAGGCGATTGCGCCAGAGCTGTAGCTCAGCTTCGTTTGTCGCAATTGATGGCCGGACTCGGGTTCAGCCCTCACCCCAGCCCTCTCCCAGGGGGAGAGGGTGTAATTCGCACAAACCGCACAAACCGCACAAACCGCACAACGCGCCTTGTTGCAAGAGTGCCCCTTCTTGCTCCTTCTCCCTCTGGGAGAAGGCTGGGATGAGGGCCGTTCCCGCTTCGGTATTTGTCTTCCCCCCAGGTGCCTTGTTTCTCTGGAGTCAAATAGACATATAGCTCAATGAATACCAGGGAATGAGGCTATTAAATTAATAGCATCACTCGCTCGCAGCCCGCCAAGGCGCATGCTTCTCCATAACGCTTTGATAAAGCGCACTCGCCTCAAACCCCGCCAGCCAGGCCTGCAACCGCGGCCAGGGCTGGGCCGTAAACCACGCAGCATCGGTGTGCGCAAACTGCCGCACGAAAGGTAGCAGCGCCATGTCGGCCAGGCTGGCTTGCGCGCCGAACAAGCAGCCATGCTGCTCCAGCATCAACTCAAGCCGGCCCAGCCAGGCGGCGCCTGCCGTGCGATGCGCCTCGGCGAAAACGGCTTCATCACCGGCGGTCTCTTCGGCTGCTTCCTCGAGATAGCGGTTGGGGTATTTGTAGCGATCCAGGTTGCGCTTGAACGCGCCGTCGTTGCCGTCGATCAGCACCTGCATGTCTTGCAGCGTGCCGCGTTCGGGTGTGAGCCAATGCTGCGGGTCATGGCGCCGCAAAGCCCACAGCATGATGTCCAGGCTCTCATCGATCACCTCGCCACCCGGCAAAACAAGTACCGGCACCGTGCCCTTGGACGATGCGGCCAGCATCTCGGGTGGCTTGCTGCGCAGCACCACCTCGCGCAGCTCGCAGCGCTGGCCGCTCACGACGAGCGCCAGTCGCGCGCGCATGGCGTAGGGGCAGCGGCGAAAGGAGTACAACACCGGCAGGGGACGGTCTGCCGGGGCGGTTGAGGCAGGCGTCACGGTGAGGTTCAGGACTTGTCCTGCTGCCGCACGCCAATATGCGGCTGCTGGCGCGCCTGGGCCAGCTCGACCTGGCGCTGGCGCTCGCGGTAGCCCTGCTTTTGTTGCTCGGTCGTTGTCGCATGGCAGCGCGCGCAGCTCACCCCCAACTCGAACAGCGGGGAGGCCCGGTCTTCCTCGCTCAGCGGATCGCGGCAGGAGCGGCACAGCGTGTAGTGGCCCGCGTGCAGGCCGTGGCCTACCGAGACGCGTTCATCGAACACAAAGCACTCGCCCTGCCAGTAGCTTTGGGCTTCAGGCACGGTTTCCAAGTATTTGAGGATGCCGCCTTCCAGGTGGTAAACCTCGTCAAATCCCTTGGAGCGCAGGAAGGCCGTGGATTTCTCGCAACGGATGCCGCCGGTGCAGAACATGGCCACCTTGGGCTTTTTGCCTTCCACCGGGGCCAGGCGGCCGCCTTCGGCCATCTCGCGCTCCACCCAGCCCGGCAGTTCCGAAAAGCTGCGGGTGGCCGGGTTGATGGCGCCCTGGAAGGTGCCAATGGACACTTCATAGTCGTTGCGCGTGTCAACCAGCACCACCTCGGGGTCGTCGAGCAGGTGGTTCCAGTCCTCGGGCTTGACATACTGGCCGGCCATCAGGGCGGGGTGCACCTCCGGCACGCCCAGTGTGACGATCTCCCGCTTGAGCCGCACCTTCATCCGGTAAAACGGCATGTGGGCTGCCCAGGCTTCCTTGTGCTCCAGCGTGGTCAGGCGCGCATCCTGCCGCAAAAAAGCCAGCACGGCATGTACCCCCTTGGCCGGGCCGGCAATCGTGCCATTGATGCCTTCTGCGGCCAGCAGCAGGGTGCCTTTGACACCATGGGACTCGCAGCAGGCGAGCAGGGGCGCCTGGAGCTCGGCAAAGTCGGGGAGCTCGACGAATTTGTAGAGGGCGGCAGTCAGGAATTCAGGCATGGGAGGTGAAATAAAGCTGCGCCTCACAGCGCTGCAGCTTCAATCGTAACGGGTTCGTGCCCTCCATTGGGGCGGTGGTGTTGTTGGCGAAGTGACTGCGAGGGTTTGACCGGTCAGCTCACCCCAAGTTCACCCAAAATCTGCTCTTTCATCTGCTGCATTGCCGGACTGGACAGTTTGCGCGGATGCGCAAACGGCACCTCGAAAGTCGCCTGGATGGTCGCCGGGCGCGGCGACAGCACCAGAATGCGGTCGGCCATGAACAAGGCCTCTTCCACGTCGTGCGTGATGAGCAGCACGGTATGGCGCTCTTCCGACAGGATTCGCATCAGCTCGGTGCGCATGCGCAGGTTCATCAGCGCATCCAGCGCGGAGAAGGGCTCGTCCATGTACAAAATCTCGGGCTTGACCACCAGCGCACGCGCCAGCTCCACCCGCTTGAGCATGCCGCCCGAGAGTTCGTGCGGGTAGCTCTTTTCAAAGCCCTTGAGACCCACCATGTCGGTGTAGTGGTCGGCCAGCGCGGCCTTGTCGCCATGGCCGTTGCCGTTGAGCCCGAACATCAGGTTTTGCTGCACCGTCAGCCACGGAAACACCGAGCCGTGCTGCGAGATCACAATGCCCTTGGGGCTGGGCCCGTTGCGCTGCGCACCGTCGATGCTGATGCTGCCCGAATCCGCGCGCTCAAAGCCCGCGATGATTTTTATCAGGGTTGATTTGCCGCAGCCCGACGGCCCGACGATGGCCACAAACTCACCGTCGGCAACCGACAGGCTGACGCCATCGACGACCGGCAGCGACGCCTTGCCCGGGGCAAAGCTCTTGCGAATGTCCTTGACTGAAATCTTGGCGTCTTTAACGTCCATAGCGCCACCTGATCGATTTGAGGCCTTCCAGGCGGCGCATCGTGCCGTCCAGCAAAAGTCCGATGACGCCAATGATGACCATGCTGGCGATCACCAGGTCGTAGCGGTTGCCCGCGTTGCGTGAGTCCATGATGAGGTAGCCCAGGCCGGAGCGCAGGGCGATCATTTCTGCCGCCACCACGACCAGCCACGCCACGCCCAGGCCAATGCGCATGCCAACGATGATTTCGGGCAGCACGGCGGGAATGATGACCTGGCGGAACAGGGTGTAACGCGACACGCCAAAATTGTCGGCCGCCCGCAGATAGCGCCTTTCGATGGTGTGCACGCCGGCAGCGGTTTGCACAATCATCGGGAAGACCGACGCGATAAAAATCAGGAAAATCGGCGAGACATTACCCACGCCAAACCACAGGATGGCCAGCGGAATCCAGGCGATGGGTGATATGGGCCGCAGGATCTGGAAGATCGGGTTGAGCGTGCGGTAGGCGCCCTCCACACGGCCCATCCACAGCCCCATGGGCAAGGCGACCAGGGTGGCGCTCAAAAAGCCGGTGCCCACCCGAAACAGCGACGCGCCTATATGCTCCCACAGCGTGCCGTCTGCGACCAGCTCCATGGTGCCGGTCACCACCTGCAGCGGCGTGGGGAAAATCACGCTCTCGGTCTGCAGCACGATCACCCACCAGCAGGCGATCAACGCCACCAGCACGGCCAGCGGCGCGAGGATGTTTTTTAGTTTTTCCACCAAATCCCTTCGCTTACAACAATTGGTTTCTTAGCGCCGCATACGCTGTAGCCGCACGCCACTGCAGCCGCTCCCAGGCGGTTTCCGGCTTGGGAACAACCACCACGCTCATCTGCCCGCTGGTATGCGCGGTGCAGGCAAACTGATAGTCTGACGCCACCTCAAACGGCAGGCGGAAACTCTGGCCGGGCATGATCAGCACCGGCCCGAATACCTGCGGTACATCGTCCAGGTTTTTCAAGAGCAGCACGTCGTTCAGGCCCAGCGTGAGGCGGGCTTCGGAAGGAAGAATCTCGAGCTTGTCGCCGGCCATCCGGCGCGCCCAGGTGCCCTTGGGGATTTCGAACAATTCGTCCCTGGACACGGCGGAGACGGGGGCGAGCGCGGCCCATCCGAATGCGCCCAGCGTGCAGGCGGCAAGCATCAACAGCAGCAGGGGCCAGACGCGGCGCAGGGACTTCACCTGTCTTGGCACGCTTATTTCTTGAGCAAAATTCTGGCGTCATGCACGATGTCGTCGGCAGTGCGCCCGAAAGGCATCAGCCCGCGCAGGCTGCCCTGGCGGTCCACAAAATAGAGGTAAGACGAGTGGTGCACCGCGTAGTTGGTCTTGCTGCCCTCGACCATTTCTTTTGTGGCGGTGATGCCGTAGTCCTGGCGCACCTTCTCCATCTGGGCCGGCGTGCCGGTGACGCCCACAAAACTGGAGTCAAAAGCCGCCAGGTACTTGCGCAGGAGGTCCGCCGTGTCCCGTTCGGGATCGACGGTGACGAAAACCACCTGCACTTGACTGGCAAGCGCGCCCAGTTTCTGGCGTGCCTGCGCCAGCATCGCCAGCGACTCCGGGCAAACGTTGGGGCAGGAGGTGTAGCCGAATTCAAGAATGACCAGCTTGCCGCGGTAGCGGCTCAGTTGCAGGTCGGTGCCGGCTGTGCTGCGCAAGCTGAAGTCCGGCGCCATGCGCGGCGGCTCGAACACGCCGGACTTCAGGCCCGAACTGGCAGCCGCGCCAGCTGTGGCGGCGAAAAGAAGCAGCGAAAAAAAGACGGGTAGTGCGCGATTCAAGGGGTGTCCTGAAGTCAGAGTGTGATGGTGACGGGCTTGATGTTTTTGACAAAACTCTCGTCCACATAGGATTCGTAAGCGACCGGGCGCTTGATGGTGCCGGCTTCGAGCGACAGCTTCATCAAATCGTCAAACTCCGCCTTGATCATGCGCAGGTCGCCATAGGTCACCCGGTCCGCCGGGTTTTCCATGACAAAGCGGATGATGTTCGGGTCCTGGTTGAAAAATTTGCGGCCCGCAGCAATATCCACGGCCTTGTTGCGGCTGGCCGGCCCCAGGTCAAGCCAGGTGCCGGCCGCCTGCACGTAGTTCACCAGCTCCTGGACCAGCGGGCGGTTGTCCTTGATCAGTTCTTCGCGCACCGTGAGCACGCAGCAGATGTAGTTGCGCCATTCGTCGCGTGTCATGGACAGCGGACGGGCATAGCCCGCGCGCTGCGCCGCCGCCCCGAAGGGCTCGCCGGTGCAATAGGCATCCACCGCTTTGGCGTACAGGGCGGCAGGCATGTCGGGCGGAGCCATCTCGATGATTTCGATGTCCTTGGGCGTCATGCCCTCTTTGGCCAGCATCTTGCGCAGGAACAAAAAATCGACAGCAAAGCGGCTCGGGATGGCGATTCTTTTGCCTTTCAGGTCGGTAAATCGCTTGTGCGCGGAATCAGTGCGCACCATGATGACCGCGCCCGAGCGGTGCCCCAGCGAGACGATCTTGAGGGGAATTTTCTTGTCGGTCAGGTCCATCACCAGCGGCGCCAGCATGTAGGCCGCCTGGATGCGGCCCGTCATCAGGGACTCCTTGATCTCCGGCCAGCCGCTGTACTTGCTGTATTCAAACTCAAACGCCGGGCCGCCGCCCTTGGCATTGCTGGCGGCCTTGGCCACGCAGGCGACGGGCAGGGTGAGGTTGCAGGTAACAGGCAGGCCGCCGACCAGAATCGACTTTGCTGCTGCAGCCGAGGAAACGGCGGGCAGGCAGGGGAGCGCTGCCGCCATGGCCCCGGCCAGCACTTGCCTGCGTTGCATGCCCTGTGGGCTTGCCTTATGGATTGGGTTCATCGCCAGTACCTTGCTGTCATTGAATGGTCAGTCCGCAAGGGATGGAAGGCCAGTGGCCGATGCGCACATTCATTCATTGTAGGTTGGCAGCCCTTGATGGGGTCCACAGCAAGCCCCTGGCAAGTTTGTTCAGTATTTCTTCATGGTAAACGAGGCGCGGCCTCCAGTCAGGCGCCGGCCGGCCGGGATTGTGAGCAGAAGAAGCTGCGGACCCGGCCGTGTATCTTGTGCCGGGCGCCAGCGCATTGACTTCAGCTGAAATGCACAAGGTTGAGAATTGGCAGCGGGCCGCCGGGAAACTGCGCCAGGCGTCCACCCACAGCCAAAGAGCCGAGGTCGATTCCCGAGAATCCGAGCAGGCTGATCAGTGCAGCCACGGTCGCCTTTGCCTTGACATCGTCCCCCGAGAAAAACAGCACGCGCTTGCCGCCCTGGTCGGCGGGGTCTGTGGCCAGCAGTTGCGCGACAAGGTGGTTAAAGGCCTTCACCACGCGCGCGCCGGGCACCAGCTCGGCAAACACTTCGCTGGACACGCGGCCGTTCAGGTCTACGGGCGTGAGCGAAGGTATTTCGACCGCGTTGTTGGCATCAATGACGACACGGCCGCCAAAGTTGGGCAAACCGGCCAGCGCGGCAGGCAGGCGGCCCCAGTTGACGGCTACCAGCACGATGTCTTTTGAGGCAGCCTCCTTGACGGTGCCGGCGTGGATGGTGGGGCCAAGTTCGCGCACGATGTCCTTGAGCGAGTCCGGGCCGCGGCTGTTGGACAGCGTGGCATGGATGCCTTGGCGGGCCAGGGCTTTGGCAAATGCCGAGCCGATGGCTCCGGCGCCGATGATCCCGATGGTGGGGGTGTTGCTTGTGGTTGAGGGGGTAGACATAAATTCACTCCTTGGTTGTTGATGGGTGAATGATGGGTTTTTGATTGCCTTTTGATAAGACAGTAATTGATTGAATTATTTTCAAGCATTGCTTTAAGATGGCGAAATGGAAACCTTGGCCAACCTCGAATCGTTTGTTCGCAGCGCCGAAGGCCGCAGCTTTTCCGTGGCGGCGCGGCGCCTGGAGCTGACGCCTGCCGCCGTGAGCCGCAATGTGGCCATGCTGGAGCGAAACCTGGGCGTGCGGCTGTTTCAGCGCTCAACCCGCAAACTCACGCTGACCGAAGCCGGTGAACGCTTTCTGGCTTCGATTGGCGGCAACCTCATCGCACTGCAGTCCGCCATCGCGGCCGTCTCCAGCGACAGCGGCGACCCCGTCGGCTCGCTCAAGGTCAGCATGTCGCCTACCTTTGGCATCGAGTACATCGTGCCCTTGCTGCCGGCTTTTCTGGACCGTTATCCGCTGATTCGCCCTGACTGGCACTTTGAAAATCGCCCGGTCGACCTGATCGCCGAGGGGTATGACGCAGCTATCGGCGGCGGCTTCGAGCTGTCGCCGGGCGTGGTGTCGCGCGCCTTGGCCCCGATCCACTTGGTCGCCGTGGCGTCGCCCGCCTATATGGCAGGCCAGCAGGCCCCAGCCGACCCTGCGGGCCTGGCCGGGTTCAAAGGTATCGCTCTGCGTTCCAGCGGAACGAGCCGGGTTCGCCAGTGGGTCATGCGCGATGCGGCCGGCACCGAAATCCCGGCAAGCCTTACCGAGTCCGTGGTCGTGAACGACCCGACCGCCATGCGCGCCGCAGCGCTGCTGGGCCTGGGCGTGACGCTGCTTGCCGTGCCCGACGTGCTGCCGTGGCTTGAACGCGGCGAACTCGTCAGGCTGCTGCCGCGCTGGTATGTGGATGCCGGCGCGATCTCGATCTATTACGCCACGCGCAGCCTGATGCCTGCCAAAACCCGCGTGTTCATTGATTTTGTGGTCGAGGCTTTCGAGCGCGATCAGCTGGGCCGGCGCTTTGCCGGCAGCCTCGGTTAGGCGGCCTGCAAATACGGCGGACTTGACCCACAATCCTTGTCTTCGCATCTCTCTGAAAGCCACCTCATGACCCAATCCCTCAAAGTCGCCGTGATGGGCGCAGGCGCCGTCGGGTGCTACTTCGGCGGCATGCTCGCTCGCGCCGGGCACGAGGTGGTGCTGATCGCCCGGCCCCAGCATGTGGAAGCCATCGCCCGCGACGGCCTGCGCATGGAAACCAAAACCTTCGACGAGCACGTGCGCCTGGCCGCCAGCGCAGACCCGGGCGCGGTGCAGGGCGCCAACCTGGTGCTGTTCAGCGTCAAGTCCACCGACACCGAATCGGCCGGCGCCCAGATACGGCCGCACCTGTCGGCCGACGCCCTGGTGCTGTGCCTGCAAAACGGCGTGGACAACGCCGACCGCCTGCGCACCGTGCTGCCGCAGCACGCCGTGGCCGCCGCAGTGGTCTATGTCGCCACCGAAATGGCCGGCCCCGGCCACGTCAAGCACCACGGCCGCGGCGAGCTGGTGATCGAGCCCGCCAGTTCCGCCTCCTTTTCCAGCGAAGTCGTGGCGCAAGCCCTGATTGCCGCCGGCGTGCCGACCGAGATTTCTGGCAACGTGCGCGGCGCGCTGTGGGCCAAGCTGATCCTCAACTGTGCCTACAACGCCGTCTCGGCCATCGCCCAGCTGCCGTATGGCAAAACGGTGCAGGGCGAGGGCGTGAAAGACGTGATGCGCGACGTGGTGGCCGAATGCCTGGCCGTGGCCAAGGCCGAGGGCGTGCAGGTGCCCGGCGACGTGGACGCCGCTGTGCGCAAGATCGCTGAAACCATGCCCAGCCAGTTTTCATCCACCGCGCAAGACCTGGCGCGCGGCAAGCGCAGCGAGATCGACTACCTCAACGGCCTGATTGTGCAGCGCGGCGAGGCGCTGGGCGTTGCCACGCCGGCAAACCGGGTGTTGTGGGCCTTGGTGAAGTTGCTGGAAGGCCAGCAATCCGCCGCGGGGTCACCCGCTCGCTAGCGCAGTGCCGATCATCTCCTTCCCCCGCTGGGGGAAGGCCGGGATGGGGGCTCACGGCGTGAGCGTCGGGCCACCGTGCTGACCTGGTCGTCGCTGGCCCCCACCCCAATCCTCCCCCGGAAGGGGAGGGAGCTTCACGAGTCCTTGACTGAACCGTATTGAGCTTAGCCAGCCAGGCCCACAAACACGTTCTGCACATCGTCGTTTGCGTCGATGGCGGCCAGGAAGGCTTCGACTTCTTCCAGGTGTGCGGGGTCCAGGCTCGCCGGGTCAATCGGGTTCTTGGGTTTGTACCCCAGCTTGGCAGAAATGACCGTGAAGCCCTGGGCAGGCAGGGCGCGGCTCACCAGGTCAAGGTCGGTGGGGGCGGTCAGGAACAGCGTGGTGCCCTCTTCGTGGCCCGGCTCAAAGTCTTCGGCGCCCGCTTCAATGGCGGCCACTTCGGGGTCGCTGCCCGCAACCACGGGCTCGGCTTCGATCATGCCCACGTGGTCAAAATCCCACGCTACCGAGCCGGAAGCGCCCAGGTGACCCTTGCGAAACAGCACCCGCATTTCAGGCGCGGTGCGCTTGACGTTGTCGGTCAGGCATTCAACCATCACGGGCACCTGGTGCGGCGCAAAGCCTTCGTACATCACGTGCTCGAAATGCACCGCCTCGCCCGTGAGCCCCGCACCCTTCTTGATGGCCCGCTCCAGCGTGTCCTTGGGCATGGACACCTTGCGCGCCTGCTCCACGACCAGCCGCAGGCGCGAATTGGACGCCGGGTCGGCCCCGCCGCGCGCGGCGACCATGATGTCCTTGGCCAGTCTTCCGAACAGCTTGCCCCGGGCATCGGCGGCCTGCGCCTTGCCTTTTGCTTTCCACTGTGCACCCATGATTCATGTTCCTTAAAGTTGTATCGTCTTTGACGTGTTGTCTTTGACGTGTTGATAGGGGCTGGCCAGGAATGCACGCATCATCCGCCTCCTCGCGCCCACCGAAGCAAAGGTCATCCGCAGCTTGGTCTTAGCGCTACGGGATGCCCAGCAGTTTACAGATGACCCGCCAGTGCTTCGGCTCAACCGGCGTGATCGACAAGCGGTTGCCCTTGCGCAGTACCACCAGGCCCTGCAGATCCTCATGGGCGCGCAGCTCGGGCAGGGCGAGGTTGCGCGTCTTGCGCAGCACCTGCACATCCACCAGCAGCCAGCGCGGCTCCTCCGGTTTTGACTTGGCGTCGTAATAAGGCGACTTCGGGTCAAACTGTGTCGGGTCAGGGTAGGGCGTGGACGCCACCTGCGCAATGCCGACGATGCCCGGTTCGGCACAACTGGAATGGTAGAACAGCACGCCATCGCCCACCCGCATCGCATCGCGCATGAAGTTGCGCGCCTGGTAGTTGCGCACGCCCACCCAGGGCACCGTGGCTTTGGGCGCAGCCAACGCGTCGTCTACCGAGCATTCCTCGGGTTCGGATTTCATGAGCCAGTAGTTCATGGTTTTGTGGGTGTCAAGGTTTCACGATCTGCACGAATAAGGGCGCCATCCCTACACGTCAGTACGCATCAGTGCGCGGCGCAGATCCTGTACCGCAGCCCTGGCGCAAAAAGAGGGTGAGGGGGCGTTTCAGCCCCCAGCTTAGCCGAACACCGGCCTGGTGTCAGCCGGTGCGGCGCCTCGCCGCTGCCTGGGCAATATCCGGCGGCAGGCGCCTGAGCAGCCAGCGGATCGCCAGCGGCACCAGCACCAGGTCATCAACCACGCCAATCACGGGCAGCACATCTGGGATGAGATCAATGGGCGAGAAGAGGTACAGCACAATCAGCGCGGTGCCCAGCTTCAGCCAGCCCGGTGCGCTGGGGTGGCGCAGTGCAAACCACAGCTGCCGCGCGTCGCCGCGCAGCACGGCCCACAGCAGGGTCAGGCGTTTCAACATGGCAGCTCCTCGATGACTGGCCCCAGCGGGCCGTGTTCAGCCCAAATGGCGCCGGCCGTACCTGCTGCAAGGGCTTGTTCACCGGGCGTTACATTCCGCCCAATCAAGCGCGTTCGAAATCGATGAAGCTTTTTTCTGCATCCACCGCCACCAGCCTGACGCGCACCGTGTCGCCCACATCCAGCCCTTCGAAACCGCGCACCACCCGGCCTTCCAGCATGGGGCTGCTGATGCGCACGTAGGTGCCCTTGGCCGCGGCGCCGGTGACGATGGCGCCGAACACCTCGCCAATGCGCCCTTGCAGCAGCCAGGCCCCCGCGGCCTTCAGCACCTGGCGCTCGACCTTGCTGGCGTTGTCTTCCTGCAGCGTGCAATGCCGGGCGATCCCGGTGAGCTGTTCGGCCGAATAGGGCGGCACCTCGCCGGCGAGGGCGGCCTTCAACAGGCGCTGCGTCACCAGGTCGGGAAAGCGCCGGTTGGGCGCGGTGGAATGCGCGTAGTCGTTCACCGCGAGCCCGAAGTGCCCCAGTCCCGTGGTACCCGCCGCGCCGGCCGCACTGGGCGAGGTAGCGGGCGCAGCCGCGTACTCGCCCGAGCCCAGCATCTTCACCACCGCCAGCGACAGATCGGCGAAACCGGCCGGATCGACCAGGCGCCGCGCGCACAGGAAGCGGTCGAGCGCCAGCGCATCGGGCGCCGCAGGCAGCTGCACGCCATGGCTCGCCGCCAGCGCAACGATGCGGTCCCAGCGGCGCGGCGCCTGCAGGAAGCGGCGCAGCGAGGGGAAGCCCATGTCGACCAGAAAGCGGGCCGTTGCGCCGTTGGCCGCGATCATGAGGTCGGCGATCAGGTCCTTGGCGCGGTTTTTCTCGTCCGGGCGCAGGTCCGTCAGTTGCCCGTCCTTGAACACCGGGCGGGCGGACACCGTGTTGACATTCAGCGCGCCGCGCGTCTGGCGCCATTGCCGCAACTGGCTGGCCAATGCGTCGTGCAAACGCACCTGATCCTCCAGTCCCTGCACGCTGGCGGTCTGCGACGGTGGTGGCCCCACATCGTCAAGCCACGCCGAGACGGCGTCGTAGGTGAGCTTGGCGCGATTGAGCACCGCCGCCCGGTAGATGGTTGACTCGGACACCGTGCCGTCTGCTTCTACCTGCATGTCGACTACCACCGCCAGGCGCTCCTGGCCTTCGTGCAGCGAGGTGAGGTCGGTAGACAGGACCTCCGGCAGCATCGGAAACACGCCGGCCGCCGTGTACACCGAGGTGGTGTTGACGGCCGCATGGCCATCCACCGCACCGCCGGGTCGCACCATGGCATCGACATCGGCCACGGCCACCCGCAGGCGCGTGCTGCCAGCGGCCAGCGGCTCGGCCACGCTCAGCTGGTCAAGGTCGCGCGTGTCGTCGTTGTCAATCGAGAACCAGGTCAGATGCCGCAGGTCGTGGATGGTGCCATTGCGTTCAGGGCCCGTCCGGCGCGCGGCTTCGGCCTCTTGCAAGGTTTGCGGTGCAAAGGCGGGCAGCAAACCTCGGGAGTGCATCGCCTCGACGGCGATTCGGTGCAGATTGATGGTGTCCATAAGGTGCCAGTGAGTGATTCGTACCAATGTACCCGCTGACCCCGACCATGGGCTTGCAGCGACGCATTTCGGACAGGCCGGACGTCTGGCGACTCAAATAAGCTGACTGGCAGGGTGAGAGGCTTGTGCCAGGCAAGCTGCTGGTTTGGATTTCATCAGCCAGCAGGTTGTCACGGGATTGCGTTTACGCGCTGCGCAGCGCCATGCCCACGATGCCCGGCTCGACACAGCTGGGGGCAGCCAGCGCGTCGTTCACCGACCATTCCTCGGGTTCGGATTTCATGAGCCAGCAGCTTGTCATGGGGTTTGCCTTGTTGGGTCATTTTTGGAAGGAGTTGAACTTAGCGGCTGGCTTCTCTCGCCGGGAAGATGCCGATCTATTTGGCGGCCGCGTTTGCCAGCCAGCTTTCCAGCGAGGTCGTGCCGATCCGCGCATGGGCGCCGGGCGTTAGGGACTTGTCATCGAGGCGCGTTCCAAAATACAGCGCGTCGTCATCCTTGACGACTTCCCGCGGGTCCTTGCTGGCTTGCAAGGTGCGTCGCAGCAGTTCGTCGAGACGGAATGACTGGGGCCCTGCGACTTCACAGGTGTCGTTCAGCGGTGCCTCGGTGGCAACCTTCGCAAGCGCGGCAGCGACGTCATCAGCCGCGATCGGCTGCAACCGGGCCGACGACGCACGCACCGTCTGGCCCTGGGTGCTCACATAGGCAATGGATGCCAGGAACTCGAAAAATTGGGTGGCCCGGACAATCGTGTACGGCACCGTGGAGCCCTTGATGATTGACTCCTGGGCCACCTTGGCGCGGAAGTAGCCGCTTTCGGGCACGCGCTCAGACCCCACAACTGACAGCGCCACATGATGGCGCACGCCCGCGGTGAGTTCGGCGGCGAGCAGGTTCTGGGTCGACGACTTGAAGAAATTCATCACGGCCTCGTCTTCGAACGACGGCGAGTTCGTCACGTCAACCACGACCTTAGCGCCGGCCAGCGCCTGAGAGAGTCCTTCTCCGGTCACCGCGTTGACGCCCGACGACGGCGATGCCGCAGCCACCTCATGCCCGGCCTGCTGAAGCAAGGCCGCAAGTTTCTTGCCGATGAGGCCGCTGCCTCCGATGATGACGATTTTCATGTCAGTCCTTCATTAAATAGGGAGAATTAAAGACGGCGACACCCTGCAACCATCCATACAACACAAGACGTTTGACGATGGTCGGTTGTGACAACGCGGGGTGAAATCTGCTGTCCCCGCCGTTGAAGAAAACCATCGTGCCTTGCATAAATCGCCTGGATCTCGTTCAGCGAGCGAGAAAGCGTCTTCGGTGGGCACTCATTGGATGGGCTTTTCAGGCACCGGCACCTGCATGCTGATGGCCATGCGGTTCCAGGCGTTGATCTGTGCGATCGTCCAGCAGAGTTCGACGATTTCCTGGTCACTGAACTGGCTCTTCAGTGCATCGAAGTCGGCATCCCGGCTGCCGTGGTACTCGACCAGCCTGGTCGTGGTCTCGGCCCAGTTCAGCGCGGCGCGCTCGCGCTTGCTGTACAGGCCGGTTTCGCGCCAGGTCGACAGGCTGTTGATGCGCTGCCAGGTCTCGCCATGCTTGCGCAGATCGCGCGCATGCATGTCCAGGCAGAAGGCGCAGCCATTGAGCTGGGACACGCGCGTCTGCACGAGTTCCATCAGGACGGGGCCGAGCGAAGACTTGGAGGTGGCGGCGCCGACGCCGGCCATGGCCTGATAGGCCTTGGGAGAGATGTCGGTCCAGTGGAGGCGGGGTTCGTTCATGGTTTTACCTTTGAGTCATGGTTGGGATACACAGACTCAAGACGTTTGAGGGGGCTGACTTGTGACATTGAGATCGCGGCCCAATGCCTGGGCGATGCGGGCGAGCTTGTCCGGGTTGCGCTGCGCGTGAATGCGCACGATGCGCTCCCCATCCGTTTCGAGCGACTGCGCCGACTCCAGGGCGCCATCGATGAAGCGCAGCAAGCCCCATTGACCATTGAGCACAACCACTTCGAATCGCACCAGGTTGGGGTAGCGCAGGCTGGTGGCGAGATACAGCTGTGCGATGCGCTGCCCGCCCACCAGCGGGACTCCAAAGCTGGGCACCTTGCCGCCGCCATCGCCGATCAGCTGCGCGTCGTCAGCAAGCATGGTTTTGAGCGCAGCGAACTCGCCGCGCACGGCAGCATCAGCGAACCCCCGCAGCAGCCGCAGTTGGGTCTCTCGAGCGACGGTGTACCGCGGCCGCTGGTCCTGTAGCTGCACCTTGGCGCGGTGAACAAGTTGCCTGCAGGCGGGCTCGGTCTTGCCCAGGGCCTCGGCCACTTCACCATAGTCGGCATCAAACACTTCGCGCAGCAAATAGGCCGCACGGGCCTCGGGAGCAAGGCGCTCCAGCAGTGCGAGGAAGGCAACCGAGACGTCGTCGACTCGCTCCAGCATCTGCTCCGGCGAGACTGGGGAATCGGAGAGCAGGGGCTCCGGCAGCCATGTGCCGACATAGTGCTCGCGCTGGATCTTGGCCGTGCGCAGTCTGTCAATGGCCAGGCGCGTGGTGACGGAAACGAGCCAGGCCTCCGTGTTCTCCAGGTGATCCTGGTCGGCCTCGTGCCATCGCAGCCACGCATCCTGGACGACTTCTTCGGCCTCGGCCGAGGAGCCCAGCATGCGGTAGGCAATACCCTGCAAGCGAGGGCGGAGGCGGTTGAATGTGTCGGTGGCGTCGTTCATAGCTACCTAGACGTTTGACGCCACCGTCTTGTGACAGCGACGCCATTTCAAATGCAAGTTGAATAGACCTTTTTACGCTCTCCTACCGGTATGTGCAATGGCAGCATGGGTCCGCAATCTCGCGGCGCTGGCAGCGATCACAAGGTGCAGTCTTTTAAGACCAACGGCGAACGCATGGTGCGCATCCCTGCCAGTGCACCCCGACAAGCTCGCGCAGCCGGTTGCATCCTGAACTGCTGAAAAAACGTTTTTCTGAAAAAAGTCGCTGAAATTTCAGCAGGCAGGGCAGTTTGTGTCACAAAACGGCACTGACAGCCGCCTTGTAGGTATGTGAATCTCAATTCCGAGTCACTTAAACCCGAAGGAAACACATGACCGAAGCTCGACTCCCCTGGACCCAACTCGCACCCAAGGCCTACCAGGCCATGGCCAGCGTGGGTGCCGTAACCGCCACCTCCACCCTGGGCATGCCCCTCATCGAACTGGTGCAGAGCCGTGTGTCGCAAATCAACGGCTGCGCCTTTTGCGTCGACATGCATGCGCGCGATCTGCGCAAGCACGGGGAAACCTGGCAACGCATCAACAGCCTTTCGACCTGGCGCGAAGTCGGCTTTTACAGCGAGCGTGAGCGCGCCGCACTGGCCTGGGCCGAAACGATGACCCGGCTCGCCGGCGAGCATGGCGACCACGACACCGCTTTCACGGCGCTGCAGGGTCAGTTCAGCGAGCAGGAAATTGTCGAACTCACCTGGGTGGCCGCGCTGATCAACGCCTGGAACCGCATGGCGGTGGGCATGCGGCAACCGCCGTCCGGCAAGCCGCTGGAGTGACCGGAATCCCTTGATCCGCAACCCGGCATCTGAAATTCATCCCGTCGGGAGCGGGCTCGCGTGCCTGCGCGTGGGCCCGGTCTCGCCAACAAACTTGAAGAGTCAAACCATGAAGAAAATCTGTATACCCCTGTTTCTGGCGGCAAGCGCCTTGCTCGCCCAGCAAGCCTTGGCCAGCGGCATCGACGGCGTCAGCGTCGCGCCGCTCATGTCAAAAGATCTTTCCGATCTGCCCGGCAAGGAAGGCCTGGTCATCACCGTGGACTACGCTCCCGGCGCTGCCGACCCTGTGCACCGCCACCGCGCACACGGTTTTATCTACGTGCTCGAAGGCTCCATCGTGATGCAGGTCAAGGGCGGCAAAGAAGTCACGCTGACACCGGGGCAGACTTTTTATGAAGGCCCCAATGACATTCACACCGTTGGCCGCAATGCCAGCACCACCCAGCCCGCAAAGTTCCTGGTGGTGCTCATCAAAAAGAAGAAGGGTGAGGTCCTGGAACTCGTGAAGTGAAGTGAGATGAGCAGGGCCGGCAAGCCGGGCTGAAAAAAGCGGTACGGTTGCCTCACCGTGGTGTGCAAGAGACCGGCGTTGGGTTGGTGATGCAGTCCGCGGGGTTCAGTCCAATTTGGATCAGTTTGTCTTTGACCGGAACGCATTGCAGTCACATTTCTTGATCGCGGGTATGTGCGCATTCCCTCGCTTCGGCGGTTATTTGGTTCAGCGGCCGGCCGTCTGTCCCGGTGGGCCTCTTGGTGGGCGACGTGTTGGGGATAAGGGACCATTGGCCGGCCGCAACTTGGCCGCTGATCACAAAGAGGCCGTGCTGCAGCGGGCCAATCGCCGGTTTCGGTTTGTAGGCAGGCAAGTCCAGGGACAAGCTGACCTGGAAGGTGGCGCCGATGTCTTCGGGGGTGGGGCGTGTCGTCGGGGTTGCGAATGGCGTTACCGTAGCGCGCTCAAAGTGGGAGATGGCTAAGGAATAGTTTGCCAAGGCCAATCAATCCGGGCGCCTGAAATCGAGCGAGCGTTGCGCTTCACGTGGCGCAGGTTTGGGCGTAGGTAGTTATTAAAAAATGCCATTTATAGAGGAGGGCTCAGTTCTGGCATTGAACTACACCCGCTTGGTGAGTCCTGTTATGGGGAGGCCGTTTTCTTCCGCCAATAAGCCTCGGGAAGCGGCGGCAGGCAGAGATCGGGCAGAGGCTGTTTGCGCAGCGCCGCCAGGAGCGCGTGATGGGCCTTGTTTGATGGGGGCTCCGCGCTGGCGCACAGGGCCTCGATTCGTGTTTGCGCCACCACCTGGTCGTTGCGCCCGCCGAAGATGGTTTGCGCGTGCTTCAGCCACGCCAGCCAGTCGTCGACGGCGCCGAGGTTGTAGCGGCTGCCGACGAACTCGGTCAGATAGCGCAGCTTCTTGGCCGCGATGCGCAAGCGGTGCAGACGCGCCGGGCTCAGGCGTGCAAGCCTGGGCAACGCCCGCCGCAGCGTGTGGTCGAGTTGGTCCAGCCGGGCTGTGAGATCGTCCGGTGAATGGGTGGCGGCATCGTCCGGTCGCGCCAGGCATCGGCCCAGTTGCAGCAACAGGCGCTGGGTCTCTCGCCCTTCCAATGCAGCCCGGGCCTGCAGGCGGGCGGTGTCACGCAGCAGCTCTGCAGTCTCCTGCAGGGCTTGACGCGCTGCAGCGTCGTTCAGGTGGCTGGCCAGCTGTGGCCAGGTTTCTTCGATGAACACATCCCAATCACGCGCCGCGCCCAACCGCTGGCCCAGCTCGCGCAGGCTGCTTCTAGCCGGTGTGAGCGCTTCATTGCGCCAGTGGGCTGCACGGGCCAGCGGACCGCAGGCCACACGCAAGCGCCGCACCGCGACGCGTACCTGGTGCAGGTATTCGCTGTTGCCGGGTTGAGCCAGAAAGCCTGCTTCGTTGGCCTGCCAGTGGGCGAGGCATTCTTCAATGGCCAGGCGTGCCACTGTTTGTGCGCCGGCATCCGGGGGCAACTGCGGCATGGCTGCCTTGACGGGCGGTGCCAGCGGCGCGCCTTGGGCCAACCGGCTGCCGCGCTCTGCCTTGCTGCGGCTATCCAGTACCAGCGGGTGGCGTTCGGCCAACTGCAGGGCCAGCGTGAACAGGTCATCGACTGAACCGTTGAGGAGCTCCATCTCTACTTCGCACAGGGGCTCACTATGGCTGCCGGCAAGAATTTCCCCCTGATCGATGGCCAGCTCGATCTCCGCGCCCGTAGCCCCGCGCAGCTGCCGGATCTCGCGCTTGAAGCGGGTTCGAAATTGGACATCCAGCTGGTTCTTCAGCGGTTTGAGGACGGGCTCGAAAGCCGTGCCAGCCAGCGGCTTCCATTCGAGGGCCGGGCCAGCCACGCTGAACTCGATTTCTTCGCGCTGGTGCAAGCCGGCCTGGCTGTTACTGCCGCCCTTGACAGTCTGCAGCCAGCGCCTGCCGTCGCGACGCAGGCGCAGCGCGATGCCGGCGCGCGCCAGTCTGCGCTGCGGTGTGTCGAAGTAGATGTTGTCGAGCTGCTTGTGGGTCGCACGGACGGGCGCCAGCAGTGGATCGGCCCGCAGCGCATCGAGCGCAGACGGGGGCAAACGCAGCTTGAGTTCGATTTCCATTGCCGTCGCATTCAGCAGGAGCACGCAATAAGCCATGGTACTGCGATGCGTCGACAAGGGCGAGGCCTGCCGAAAGGCCTGCGACCGAATGATGCTGCGCGGCTACCGGGGTTCAAGGCCGCAGGCAGGCCCCGCCCTGCAGGGCGGCCAATGCGGCGCACAAGCCGCCGCTTTGCCGCCTTCTTATTCCTATTTAACTATTTGATTATTTGAGGATGTCCCCGAGGCACAGGTACTTCATCTCCACGTACTCTTCCATGCCGTGGCTGGAGCCCTCGCGGCCCAGGCCCGACTGCTTGACGCCGCCAAAGGGCACGTGTTCCGTCGCGATCACGCCGGCGTTGATGCCGACCATCCCATATTCCAGTGCTTCTGCCACACGGTAGATGCGGCCGATGTCGCGGCTGTAGAAGTAGCTGGCCAGGCCAAACTCGGTGTTGTTGGCCGCGTCAATGGCTTCCTGTTCGGCCTTGAAGCGGAACACCGGCGCAAACGGGCCAAAGGTTTCCTCCCGGGCGCAGAGCATGTCGGCAGTAGCTTCAGAGATCACGGTCGGCTCGAAAAACTGGCCCTGCAGCTTGTGGCCGCCTGCCTGCAGTTTGCCACCCTTGGCCAGGGCGTCGGCCACATGGCGCTGCACCTTGTCTACGGCGGAGTCTTCAATCAGCGGGCCTTGCACCACGCCGTCTTCAAAACCGTTGCCGACCTTGAGCAGCTTGACCTTGGCGGCGAATTTTTCGACGAACTGGTCATAGACACCGTCCTGCACATAGATGCGGTTGGCGCAGACGCAGGTCTGGCCGGCGTTGCGGTACTTGCTGGCCATCGCGCCTTCGACAGCCGAGTCAATGTCTGCATCGTCAAACACGATGAAGGGTGCGTTGCCGCCCAGCTCCAGGGAGAGCTTCTTGACGGACGGGGCACTCTGGGCCATCAGGATACGGCCGACTTCGGTGGAGCCGGTGAAGCTGATGTGGCGCACCACGTCGCTGGCGCAGAACACCTTGCCCACCGCAATGCTGTTGGCGCTGTCGGCGGTGAGCACATTGAGCACACCCGCCGGGATGCCGGCGCGCACGGCCAGTTCGGCGGCCGCCAGCGCGGTCAGCGGCGTGAGCTCGGCGGGCTTGATGACCACCGGGCAGCCTGCGGCCAGGGCCGGGGCGACCTTGCGGGTGATCATGGCCAGCGGGAAGTTCCATGGTGTGATGGCGGCGCACACACCGATGGGCTGCTTGATGACCATCAGGCGGCGGTTGTTGTCAAACTGGGGCAGGGTCTCGCCGTTGACGCGCTTGGCTTCTTCGGCAAACCACTCGACAAAGCTCGCGCCATAGGCCACTTCGCCCTTGGCCTCGGCAAAAGGCTTGCCCTGCTCGGCGGTCATGATGCGGCCCAGGTCTTCCTGGTTGGCCATCAGCAACTGGTACCACTTCATCAAAATGGCGTGGCGCTCCTTGCCGGTTTTGCTGCGCCAGGCGGGCCAGGCCGCGTTGGCCGCGGCAATCGCCGCCTCGGCGTCTTGCGACCCGAGGTTCGCCACGTCGGCGAGTTTTTGCCCATTGGAGGGGTCGTTGACGTCGAAACGCGAGCCACCCGCCACCCATTGGCCGTTGATCAGGGCGTCGGTCTTGAAAAGGCTCGGGTCTTTGAGAAGGGAGATGGGGGAGGTTTTCATGTCCATGGGTAAATTTCCTGCAAAAGGGGTGTTGTCGGGTGATAGGACGATTTTGACCGGTTTCAGGTCAGACGGTTTTTCGGGTCTTTTTCGACGCCCCAGGGGGGGGTTGTTCCCATTTCGCAATCCGGGTGATCCTGCGATCGAGCACCATGTTGCGCACCAGTGCCAGATCACCCGGGTACTCTACGCCGCAGACCTGCGTTCGCTGTTGGCGGGGGAAAGGTTTGAGACATGCCTCTTTCCGTGCCTAGCCATTTGCCCTGCCGCAGCGAGAAGTAAGCCAGCACGAAGAGTCTTCTCAGCTCCGGCGTCCGCGTAGCCATTCCAGCAGCACGAGCAAGGTGGTGGTGAACAAAATAAGCAGGGTTGCCACGGCTGCGATCGTGGGCGAGATGTTTTCACGGATGCCGGTGAACATTTGCCTGGGTAGTGTTACCTGTTCGGCGCCAGCCAGAAAAAGTGTGACGACCACTTCATCAAACGAGGTGGCAAACGCGAACAGCGCACCCGAGATGACACCGGGCGCAATGACCGGCAAGGTGATCCTGAAAAATGTATTGACCGGCGTCTCACCCAGGCTCAGTGAGGCGCGCACCAGGTTATGGTTGAAGCCCGACAGGGTCGCCAGCACCGTGGTCAGGACAAAAGGGGCTCCCAGCGCGGCGTGTACGGCGATCAGTCCGATGTAGCTGTCTGTGAGGCCAAGCGGTGCAAAGTACAGGTAGGTCGCGACACCCACCACCACAATCGGAACCACCATGGGCGCGATGAGAATGCCCATGAGCAGGCTTTTAAAGCGAAAGTTGGTTCTGGACAGACCCACGGCGGCCAGCGTGCCCAGCGCAGTGGCAATCACGGTTGCGGCGGGTGCCACGATGAAACTGTTTTTGGCGGCCCTTACCCACTCCGGCGACTCCAGCAGGTTGCGATACCACTTCAATGACCAGCCCGGTATGGGGTAAGTCAAAAAAGAGCTGTCAGAAAATGACAGCGGCACCATGACCAGCACGGGTGCCAGCAGGAAGGCGAGTGTGGCAACGCAGGCGGCGCGCAGCAGCCACCAGCCGGCCTTGTCCGACAAGGTGGCATAGCGCGGGAACACTGGCCCTTTGATTTTGAACATGATGTATTGACGCCTGTAAGAGGATATCAACCGAGGTTGAGTTCGGATTTGCCGATGCGCCGGTAAACGCCGTAAAGAATCATGGTGGCCGTCAACAGCAGTGCCCCCAGGGCGCAGGCCATGCCCCAGTTGACTTCCACGTTGGTGTAGCGGGCGATGTAATAGCTCAGCATCTGGTCGTCGGCGCCGCCCAGCAGCGCGGGGGTGACGTAGTAGCCAATCGACAAAATGAAGACCAGCAAGGCCCCGGCGCTGATGCCGGGATAGGTTTGCGGCACGTACACACGAAAGAACGCTGACAGGGGCGCGCTCCCCAATGAGACCGCGGCGCGAATGTAGGTCGCGGGCACGTTCTTCATCACGCTGTACAGCGGCAAAATCATGAAGGGGAGCAGGATGTGCACCATGGCAATCACCACGCCGGCGCGGTTGAACAACAGGGGCAGCGGGCTGTCGATGAGACCTATGCCCATCAGCCCGCGGTTCACCAGACCTTCGGATTGCAGCAAAACGATCCAGGCCGCGACACGAACCAGGATTGAGGTCCAGAAGGGCACCAGCACCAGAATCATCAGAAGGTTCGCTTTGCGTGCCGGCAATGACGCCAGCCACCAGGCCAGCGGGTAAGCCAGCACCAGGCAAAACAGCGTGACGACAAAGCTGATGTAAAAAGTGCGTAGCAAGATGGTGCCAAACGCGCGCTGGTCTTCGGGCATGCGTTCCACAGCACCCTGGCTGCTGCGTCGCAGGTCGACCGAAGCGAGCAAATAATCGGGCGTCCAGCGAGAGCTGTTTTTGGCGATGGCCTGCCAGAAGGGTTGTTCTCCCCAGCGTTGATCGAGCTGGAGAAGCTTTGCCTGAATCTCCTCCGGAGAACCGGTGACGGGCAACGCACGGTACGCCCCCATCACCAGGGAGCGCGCTCCCGCCACTTCGGAGTTGAGCCGCCGCGCCAGCGCACCGGCATCCGCGCTGTCTGAAAGGTGGCCCAGGTCTTCCACCAGCGCCGCGTAACTTGCGGGTGCTGGCGTGGTCTCGGGGTTCCAGCCCTTGAGGCTTTGCACCGTCCGCGGCAGGGCTGCCACGACCTCGGGGTTTTCAACGGCGCGCTGCAGCAGGGCGGCAATCGGAATCAGCAAGGTCAGCAGCAGAAACACCAGCAAGGGCATCGTAAGCGCAAAGGCGCGCCATTTTCGGCGGGCATCGGCGCGCGACAGTGCCCGGCGCAACGCCCAGGCGTCGCCAACCTGAAGGACGGTGCTGGTGATACTGCTCATGGGGTGTTGCTCCTGCGGCTTATTGCGTGGCCCAGGCGGCAAAGCGTTTTTCAAGCGCCTCACCCTGATCGGCCCAGAAGCCGACGTTCATCTGGATGGCCTCTTTCGCATTGGCCGGCGATGTCGGCAAGTCGTCCAGTACCTTTTTGTCGAGCTTGCTCAGGGCCTTGGTGTTGACCGGGCCATAGGCAATGTTCTGGGCATACACGGCCTGCGTGGCGGGCTGGCTGGCGAAGGCGATGAACTTCATCGACGCATCCTTGTTGGGGGCGCCTTTGGGGATGACCCAGTAGTCCAGGTCGTAAATGCCGCCTGGCCAGTAGATTTTCAGGTTGCGGCCTTCCCGGTTGGCGGCGTCAATGCGGCCGTTGTACACGGTGCTGAGTGCCACGTCGCCAGCCACCAGAAACTGGGCGGGCTGGGCGCCGGCTTCCCACCACTGGATGTTGGGCTTGAGCTCGGTCAGCTTGCGAAATGCGCGGTCGGCGCCGTCCTTGGTAGCCAGGACCTTGTAGACGTCGGCGGGTTTGACACCGTCGGCCATCAGGGCGAACTCCAGGTTGTAGCGGGCTCCCTTGCGCATGCCGCGCTTGCCGGGAATCTTCTTGACATCCCAGAAATCAGCCCAGCTGGCGGGGGCGGTTTTGACCTTGTCCGCGTTCCAGGCCATCACGGTGGACCAGACGAAAACGCCCACACCGCATTCGGTGACGGCGGCTGGAAGGAAGTCCGCCTTGGTGCCGATTTTGCTGAAGTCAATTTTTTCAAACAGTCCCTCGTCGCAACCGCGCTGGACATCGGGCGCTTCGACCTCGACAACGTCCCAGGTGACTTTCTTTGTTTCGACCATGGCCTTGATCTTGGCCTGCTCACCGTTGTATTCGACGGCAACAACTTTTGTGCCTGCCTTTTCATAGGGCTCGTAGTAGGCTTTTTTCTGCGCATTGGCGTTGGCGCCGCCAAAGTTGACGACGGTAATTTGCTGCTGCGCCAATGCGGGCAGCGACAGGCACAAGGCCGCGCTGACGACAATGATGTGTTTCTTCATGGTGCTATTTCCTCGGTGGTTGATGAAAAGTGAAAGTGAAGGTGAACGTCGAAAACCCGTGAAGGGAGAAAGCGGTTACACCGCATAGATCCGCGTAAACGCAGCCGGAAATTCGAGATGAACAGCGTCGCCGGGCTGCGGTGGCGCCAAGCCGTTCAGGAGGGTCAGGGGTAGCTTGACCGTGGCTTCTGCCTGGCCTGGGCCGACTTCGCACAGCAGTCGCAGGTGATCGCCAAAATAAATCACGCGTGCCACGCGTGCAGGCAGCACATCGGCAGATGAGGCGGGCGTCTGGCGGTGCAGCACAATGCGCTCCGGCCGGATGTAAGCCTCTACCTGCGCACCCGCGGTCGGGTGATTGACGTTGATGCCGTGGAGCACGCGGCCATCCGGCAATTCAATGCCGGCCCGGCTCTCGCCGCCGGGCTGCCCGCCGAAAAGTTTTCCTTTGAGCCGGGTGCTGTCGCCCACGAAACCGGCGACGAAACGGTTTGAGGGTGCCTCATACAGTTCTTCCACGGGGGCCAGTTGCTGGATCGCGCCGTCGTTGAAGACGGCCACCCGGTCGCTCATCGTCAGGGCCTCGCCCTGGTCGTGCGTGACATAGACAAAAGTCACGCCCAGTTGCCGGTGCAACTCTTTCAGCTCAATCTGCATGTGCTCGCGCAACTGCTTGTCGAGCGCGCCCAGCGGTTCATCCATCAGCACCAGCTGGGGCTCAAATACCAGTGCCCGTGCCAGTGCGACGCGCTGCTGCTGGCCGCCGGAAAGCTGTCCGGGCAGCCGGTCTGACATCCCTGTGAGGCGAACCATGTCCAGGGCGCGCTGCACGCGGCGATCCTGATCCGCCCGGGACACCTTGCGCACCGTGAGCGGATAGGCCACGTTCTGCCCCACCGTGAGATGCGGGAACAGCGCATAGTTCTGGAACACCATGCCGAAATTGCGCTTGTGGGGTGGCGTGCTCGTGATCTGCGAGCCGTTCAGGAAAATCTCGCCCGCCGTCGGGGATTCAAAACCGGCCAGCATCATCAGCGTAGTGGTTTTTCCGGAGCCGGACGGCCCAAGCAGGCTCAGGAATTCCCCGCGATGAATGTCGAGGTCGAGCTGCTGCACAACAAGCTGCTCGCCGTCATAGGTTTTTTGCACGCTTGAAAAGCGTACAAGGAAATCGTTTTTAGTCATCGTCGTTCCCGGGCTGGTCATACACGCTGGTCATGCACATTAGCGCAATGCGGAAAAGCTGTCTGCCAGAATTTTCAGGCCTTCGTCTAGCAAGGCGTCGTTTGCCGTGAGGGGAACCAGAATCCGGATCACATTGCCGTAGGTGCCGCACGACAGCAGGATCAGCCCGCGCCGCGCTGCTTCGGCGACCACGCGTTGCGTCAATGCGGCGTTGGGGCGGGCGACATCTCCGTTTTCAAACAGCTCCATCGCCACCATGGCACCCAGGCCCCGCACGTCGCCAATGGTCACTTCTTTCTCCGCGATGGCGCGCAAACCTTTGAGCAGATGGGCGCCCAGAGCCTTGCTGCGTTCGAGGAGTTTTTCGTCCTCGAAAACCTTGAGTACGGCCAGTGCTGCGGCGCAGCCGATGGGGCTTCCCGCATAGGTACCTCCCAACCCACCGGGGGCCGGCGCATCCATGACGTCCGCGCGACCGACCAGGCCGGAGATGGGGAAGCCGCCCGCCATCGACTTGGCCGTCGTGATCAGGTCCGGAGCCACAGGCCATTGTTCGCTGGCAAACCAGGTTCCAGTGCGGCCTGCACCGGTTTGCACCTCGTCGGCAATCAGCAGGATGCCGTGACGGTCTGCCAGTGCCTTCAGGCCGGTGATGAATTCCGGCGGTGCAATGTAAAACCCACCCTCGCCTTGTACGGGCTCGAGGATGAAGGCGGCCACGCGTTCGGCTTCAATGTCGTTTTTAAGGATCAGTTCGACGGAGTGCAGCGCCTGGTCCACACTCACGCCGTGCAGCACGTTGGGATACAGGGCATGGAAAACTTCCCCCGGGAACGGGCCAAAACCCAGCTTGTAGGGCGCCACTTTGCCGGTCATGCCCAGCGTCATGTTGGTCCTGCCGTGGTAGCCGCCTGTAAAGGCGATGATTCCCGGACGTTTCGTGTAGGCGCGGGCCACCTTCACGGCGTTTTCGACCGCTTCGGCGCCGGTGCTCAGGAGCAGGGTTTTCTTGGCAAAGTTGCCGGGCGCCAGCGCGTTGAGCTTTTCCGACAGTTCGACGTAGGGCTCATAGGCGACGACCTGAAAGCAGGTGTGTGTGTAAAGGTCAAGCTGGGTTTTGACGGCGGCAATCACTTGCGGATGGAGGTGGCCGGTGTTGAGGACGGCGATACCGCCGGCAAAGTCGATGTAGCGGCGGTCTTCAACGTCCCAGAACTCGGCGTTGCGTGCCCGGCTGACAAAAATCTCATGCGTCTGGCCGACGCCGCGTGCGACGGCGGCTTTCCGGCGAGCCATGAGGGCGGCGTTGGTGGTAGGTTGATTTGACGGCATGGTGGTGAAAAAATGAATTTGGTGGTGGGACGTCTGGACTGTAGAAGTCAGTTCAAGGCCCGTCCATGTACAGCTTTGCGGTGTTTTCAACACACTGTGCGGGTCTAGAATGCTGTACATGGATTCCCCAACCCGGTGCATGGGGCACGCAATGCACAATTTGGCTTTTTTGGTTTTTTGATGCTCACACTTCGCCCGGAACTCCAGACTCCACTGGTGAGCCAGATCGTCGACGGTCTGCGTGGAATGATTGCCGGGCAAACCCTGAAACCTGGGGTCAAACTGCCCTCTATCCGCGGTTTCGCCGCCGCGCACGGGGTCAGCGTCTTCACGGTGGTGGAGGCCTACGACCGCCTCGTCGCCCAGGGTTGGCTCGTTTCACGTGCCAACGCCGGTTTTTTCGTCAAACGCAGGGGCGATGATGGTGCATCGGGCGCTCCGTATGCGCAGCCCGAGCAGCCTAAATTTGATGCGCGCTGGTACCTCAAGCAGATTTTTGAGAACCGTAATCTGCCGATGAAGCCAGGGTGCGGCTGGTTGCCGCACGACTTTCTCTTCGGTGACGCGCTGCGGCGCAGCATGCGGCACCTGTCGGCCGACGGGTCCTCGCTGGAGGGTTACGGCCTTCCCTACGGGCACATGGCCTTGCGCATGGTCATTGCGGAGGCGCTGGCCGAAAACCAGATCGCGGTCGAAGTGGACCAGGTGCTGCTGACGCAGGGGTCCAGCCAGGCGCTTGACCTGGTGGCTCGCCAACTGGTCAAGCCGGGCGATACGGTGCTGGTGGACAGCCCCGGTTACCCCAACCTGATGTTCATGCTGCGCTTTCTGGGCGCCAACCTGATAGGCGTGCCGCGTACCCCCACGGGTTACGATCTCGCCGCTCTTGAGTCCCTGCTGGCCACCCACAAGCCGAGGGCTTTCTTCACGCAACCCCGCCTGCAGAGCCCGACCTGCTCAATTGCGTCGGCGGCCCATCTGCACCGCCTGCTGCAACTGGCTGAAACCCACGGGTTCACTCTGGTGGAGAACGATATCTACGCCGATATGGACCCGATGCCCCGGTCCACCCTGGCGAGCCTAGACCAGTTGCGGCGCGTGGTGTACATCGGCAGCTATTCAAAAACAATTTCGCCCAACCTGCGCGTAGGCTACCTGCTGGCCGGGCGCGACCTGATTGAGGATCTGGCCCAGCTCAAGATGATTTCGGGGCTCACATCCTCGGACATCGCCGAGCGGCTCACTTTTGGGGTGGTCACCGATGGCCGCTGGCGCAAACACCTCAAGTCGCTTCGCGAGCGCCTGGCCCTGGCGCACCGCAAGACAGAGAAAAGCCTGACCGGTCTTGGGTTTGAGCTCTTTCATGAGCCGGGGGCCGGCATGTACCTGTGGGCCCGGCACCCTGATCTCCCCGATAGCGCCGTGCTTTCCCAGGACGCGACGACCGAGGGCATCATGCTCGGGCCGGGGCAACTGTTTTTGCTCGAACCCCATCCCACGGGCTGGCTTCGCTTTAACGTGGCTTTCAGCGACGATGAACGTTTATGGCGGTTTTTGTCCCGACGAATTGATCTGGGCCGGCAGACCGCCCAATAAGTGGGGGCGTGCCCTCAAACCTATAATCGATGACTCAGCCGAAGCGGGTCAGCCCGAGGGCGCCTGCCTTGCCAAAACCAATTTCCCAGACCATGAGCCATCCCACTTCCACGCCCGCATTCACCGTCGCAGATATTCGCAAGTCTTTTCTTGATTTCTTCGCGTCCAAGGGCCACACCGTGGTGCCGTCCAGCTCGCTGGTGCCGGGCAACGACCCGACGCTGATGTTCACCAACTCGGGCATGGTGCAGTTCAAGGACGTGTTCCTGGGCACCGACAAGCGCAGCTACGTGCGCGCCGCGAGTGTGCAGGCCTGCCTGCGCGCCGGCGGCAAGCACAACGACCTGGAAAACGTCGGCTACACCGCGCGCCACCATACCTTTTTCGAGATGCTGGGCAACTGGAGCTTTGGCGACTACTTCAAGCGTGAGTCGCTGAAATGGGCCTGGGAACTGCTGACCGACGTCTACAAATTGCCGGCCGACAAGCTCTGGGCTACCGTCTACATCGATGACGACGAGGCTTACGACATCTGGACCAAGGAGATTGGCCTGCCGCCCGAGCGCGTGGTGCGCATCGGCGACAACAAGGGCGCCAAGTACGCCAGCGACAACTTCTGGATGATGGCCGACACCGGCCCCTGCGGGCCCTGCAGCGAGATCTTTTACGACCACGGCCCCGAGATTGCCGGCGGCCCGCCGGGCTCGCCCGAGCAGGACGGCGACCGCTACATCGAGATCTGGAACAACGTGTTCATGCAGTTCGACATGCAGCCCGACGGCTCGGTCAAGCCGCTGCCTGCGCCCTGTGTGGACACCGGCATGGGGCTGGAGCGCCTCGCCGCCATCCTGCAGCATGTGCACAGCAACTATGAGATCGATGTTTTCGATGCGCTGATCAAGGCCGCCGCCCGCGAAACGGGCGAGAAAGACCTGAACAACAAGTCGCTGCGCGTGATTGCCGACCACATTCGCGCCACGGCGTTTCTGGTGAGCGACGGCGTCAACCCGTCCAACGAAGGCCGCGGTTATGTGCAGCGCCGCATCATCCGCCGCGCGATCCGCCATGGCTACAAGCTGGGCAAGAAGACGCCGTTTTTCCACAAGCTGGTGGCCGACCTGGCCAGGCTGATGGGCGATGCCTATCCCAAACTCAGGACCGACGAGGCGCGCATCACTGCCGTTCTCAAGGCCGAGGAAGAGCGCTTCTTCGAGACGCTCGAAATCGGCATGACGATTCTGGACACGGCGCTCGCCGGCGGGGCCAAGGTGTTGCCCGGCGATGTCGCCTTCAAGTTGCATGACACCTATGGTTTTCCGCTGGACCTGTCGGCCGACGTTTGCCGCGAGCGGGGCGTGGATGTGGACGAGACCGGTTTCAACGCCGCCATGGACAGGCAGAAAAACCAGGCGCGTGCCGCCGGCAAGTTCAAGATGGACCGCGCGCTGGAGTACGCAGGCAGCGGCAATACCTTCACTGGTTATGAGCGCCTGGAAGAAACCGCAAAAATCGTCGCGCTCTACGCAGACGGTGTGCCCGTTGCTGCGCTGACAAAAGGTCAAAGCGGCGTGGTGGTGCTGGACACCACCCCGTTCTACGCAGAAAGCGGCGGTCAGGTCGGCGACGAGGGCGAGCTGATCAGCGGCTCGGCGCACTTTGCCGTGGGCGACACGCTCAAGATCAAGTCGGACGTGTACGGTCACCATGGTACGGTGGAGCAGGGCACGCTGAATGTCGGTGACCATGTCAACGCGCGTGTCAATCTGGCCGTGCGCGCCGCCACCGTGCGCAACCACAGCGCCACCCACCTGATGCACAAGGCCTTGCGCGAAGTGCTGGGCGAGCATGTGCAGCAAAAGGGCAGCCTGGTGAATGCCGAGCGCACGCGGTTCGACTTTGCGCACAACGCACCCGTGACCGACGACCAGATTCGCGAGATCGAAGCGCGCGTCAATGCCGAGATCCTGTCCAACGTGGCGACCGACGCCAGCGTGATGGATATGGAAGCGGCGCAGAAAACCGGCGCCATGATGTTGTTTGGCGAGAAATACGGCGACAAGGTGCGCGTGCTGAGCATTGGCTCGAGCAAGGAGCTGTGCGGCGGCACCCACGTGACGCGTACAGGTGACATCGGCCTGTTCAAAATTGTGGCCGAGAGCGGCGTGGCCGCCGGGGTGCGCCGTGTCGAAGCCGTCACCGGCGAGAACGCGCTGGCTTACCTGCAGTCGCTCGAATCCACGGTTCAGGCCGCCGCTGGCTCGCTGAAGGCCAGCCCGACAGAACTGCAGCAGCGTATTGGCCAGGTGCTGGACCAGGTCAAGTCGCTGGAGAAAGAAATTGCCGCCCTCAAAGGCAAGCTGGCGTCGTCGCAAGGCGACGAGCTCATGGCTCAGGCCTTTGACGTCAAGGGCCTGAAAGTGCTGGCCGCCCGGCTGGAAGGTGCCGACGCCAGGACCTTGCGCGAAACCATGGACAAGCTCAAGGACAAGCTGAAGACCGGAGTCTTCGTGCTGGCTGCAGTGGATGGCAACAAGGTGCAAATCGCCGCGGGCGTCACCGCTGATAGTGTGACTGTGGTCAAGGCCGGCGAGCTCGTCAACTTTGTCGCCCAGCAGGTGGGTGGCAAGGGCGGCGGCAAGGCCGACATGGCCATGGCTGGCGGCACCGATGCCTCCCGGCTGGATGACGCGCTGAAATCGGTGCGAGCCTGGGTGACCGAGCGCGCCTGATCGGACCGGTGTTCAGGTAGCGGGGTGGTTTGCTATCTTATTGATGGTTTGTTCCCCGTGCTATGGCTGGGCTGAAGGCCGTTTTTGTGTAAAAACCGCTGAACCTTAAACTGCTGCCCAGAACACGGCAAACCAGTGCTTCGGGTCGGTCCAGTGCTCCACATGCCTGAACCCGGCCTGGTGCAGCAGCGCCGTCATGCCCTCCAGCGTGTATTTGTAGGAGTTTTCGGTGTGGATGCGCTCACCGGCGTTGAACCGGCGCGCATGACCCGGCCAGCGAACGGTCAGGTCGCAGCTTGCTTCCAGATGCATTTCAATGCGTGACTGGGCCACATTGAACAGCGCCACATGCCGCCATTGGCGCACCTCAAAATCCGACTGCAGCAGTGTGTTGACGTTGAGCAGCAGGTTTTTATTGAACGCTGCCGTCACGCCCAGCGCATCGTCGTAAGCGGCCTCCAGCGTGACCGTGTCCTTGACCAGGTCAATCCCCAGCAGCAGGCCGCGCGCCTTGCCTTGTGCGGGGTTGGCGATGTGCTGCAAAAACTGCAAAGCCTCGTCGGGCGAGAAGTTGCCCAGACTGGAGCCGGGGTAGAAAAATACCCGGTCGTGGCTTTGAACCTCCTCGGGCAACACCAGTCGGGCTGAAAAGTCCATGCCGAGCCCCACGATGTCCAGGGTCGGGAAACTGTTTTGCACCTGTTCGGCGGCGCCTTTCAAAAACTCTACCGAAATGTCGATTGGCACGTACTGATGCGGGCGTAAATGGGGAATCAGTGCCGTGGCCTTGGCGCAGTTACCCGCGCCGAGGTCGATCAGGCACGGCCTGTGGATGCCGGCCTCTGCCAGCGTGGCGGCGATCTGTGCGTGGCATGCCTCGAAGATACCGGCCTCTGTGCGGGTGGGGTAGTACTCATCCAGTTCAGTGATCGCCTCAAACAGTTTGGAGCCCAGGCCGTCGTAAAAGAACTTCGGCGCCACGCTGGCCCTCCCGGCAATCAGGCCTTCCGTCAGCTCCCGCGCGGTACTGAGGGCTTGCCTCGGCTGCGACTCGGTGTAGAGGTTGATGAACTGCGGAGAGGCGGGTGGCAGGGGAACTGACAGGCCGGCAAGGTTGAGGGGCAGGTTCAAAATATGGACTTGGCTGCGTGGATAATAAAAAAGCGATTTAAAAGCAGTTTGATGATTGCATTTGTAGGACTGAATCGCTTTGAATGCAAGGGGTGTTATCCACGGATTCGCCGGGCTGCAACGCGGCAGGCTTGACCGGGAGTTGATCCGCAGTTGATCAGGAGTTGAGGAATACTTGACGAGCTGCGTGGCTTTCCCCGTGGCGCTGCAGATTGTCGGGCGCTCTGGTAGTCTCTTCCCAGCGAATTCGCCGCTAGATTTCCTGCTTATTCCTCATCCGGCTTTCTACCCCCATGCCTATCGAATTTCTGTCCCGCCGGCGGTGGCGCAGGGTCTGACCGGGCCTGCGTATGAGGTGTCCAGGTGGTCCGGCCCGGTGTCCGCGTTTGGGCTGGTGGACACGACCGGGAAAACCTGGCGCCCGGCCGATCTGCAGGGCCGGGCTGTGCTGCTGAACTTCTGGGCCAGCTGGTGTGAACCGTGCCGCGCGGAGATGCCAACGCTTCAGCAGGTGGCCGATCTCTATGGCCCCGACAAGCTGCTGGTACTGGCCATTAACTTCAAGGAGCCAGTGGCCCGTGCGATCCAGTTCGCCAAAACGACGGGTGTGACGATGCTGGTGCTGCTGGACGTGGACGGCAAGGCTGCGCGCCAATGGGGCGTGAAAGTCTTCCCGACCACGCTGACGATAGACAGCCGGGGCCAGCCAAGGCACCGTGTGCAGGGAGAAGTGGACTGGACCAGCAGCGCGGCGGAAAAGTTGATCGCCGGCTTGCTCAAGGCCTGAGTGCAGGGTCGGCCCACCGGCAAAAAACAACGTCTCGAGGTACCTTTACCTGCCTTGATGCACGTTACCCTTTCCTCATCCGGAGATCTTTTCATGACCACCGTACGCCGCACCTTTCTCAAGAACACCGCCGCCGCCCTGGCAGGCACCTCGGCCGCCTGGCCTGCCCTGAATTTCGCGCAGACGCCCGCCCGCCAGACCTTTGCCCGCAAAGCGGGAGCTGGCGCACCTTCGAGGTCACAACACGCGTTGACATCCTCAGGCCGCAGGGCGTGACCCAGGTGTGGCTGCCGATTCCTTCGGTCAACGCCGACTACCAGCGTTCGCTGGAGAACAGTTTTTCCAGCAACGGCACGACACGGCTCACGCAAGACGGACGGGACGGCGTCAAGATGCTGTATGCGGAATTCCCTGCCGCGCAAGGCAAGCCCTTTGTTGAGTTGACCAGCCGGGTCCAGACCCAGGGCCGTGCGGTCGACTGGTCGCAGAAAACCGCCGCGCCGGAGGAGGCCGACACCCTGCGCTATTTCACGCGCCCCACGGCGCTGATCCCGACGGACGGCATCGTCCGGAAAATGGCGCTGTCAGCCACGCGGGGGGCCAGGACCGATGTTGAAAAGGCGCAAAAACTCTACGACTGGATCGTGGCCAATACCTACCGTGAACCCAAGATCCGCGGCTGCGGCGAAGGCGACATCAAGACCATGCTGGAAACCGGCAACCTTGGCGGCAAATGCGCCGATTTGAACGCACTGTTTGTCGGCCTGTGCCGCTCCGAGGTTTATCTCAAGGGATACGGCTGGGCGGCGATGGATCCGGCCGACGTGGCCAAGGTCATGCGCCTGGAAACCGCCAACTGGATCAAAAACATCACGGACCCTGTCGTCGCGCCCGTCAACAAGGCCCTGTTTGGCGGCTGGGAAGGCAACTGGATGGCCTACAACGCTGCGCATGACGTGGCCCTGCCCAAGTCAAGCGGCGAGAAGCTGGGTTTCTTCATGTATCCGATCGCCGAAAACACGGAGGGGCGTGTTGACTCTACGCGCCGGACGATTTCAAGTACCAGATCACGGCCCGCGAAATCATGGCGTGAATGGCCCTTCGCGGGCCGCCCCACTTCCCCGGTCAGGGAAAATCCAGGCCAAACCGGCTCTGGAAATATCGGGCCTGTCCGGTGAGCGGGTCGGTAAACGCGATGGACTTCGCCAGCAACTGCAGCGGGTAGCGGTAGTCGTCATCGGGCGTTGGTTGCACCGGCGGATACATCCGGTCGTTGGTGATGGGCAGGCCCAGCGCATTCATATGCACCCGCAGCTGGTGTTTCTTGCCGGTCACCGGGCTCAGCGCGTAACGTGCCTGCTCGCCGCTGATTTGCAGCAATTCAAGATGCGTCTCGCTATTGGGCTCGCCCGGTACTTCGCGTTGCCGGAAGAAGGGTTCATCCTGCACGATGCGGCTTTTGCGCGTCAGCGGGAAGCGCAGGTCTTCACGCCAAGGGGCCAAAGCTTCGTAGTGCTTGCTGACCGCATGCTGCCTGAACAGGGCCTGGTAGGCGTCGCGCTCGGCGGGGTTCACTGAAAACAGCACCAGGCCTGCCGTTTCGCGGTCGATGCGGTGAATGGGAACCAGGCTGTCGATGCCCAGACGGTTTTTAAGCCGTACCAGCAGTGTCTCCTGCAGGTAGTGGCCCGACGGTGTGACGGGCAAAAAATGCGGCTTGTCGGCCACTACCAGATGCTCGTCCTGGTGCAGCACGGTTTCTTCAAACGGCACGCGCGGCTCGTCGCCCAGCGCGCGGTAGTAGTACACGCGCATGTGGCCGCGGTAAGGGCGACCGGGTGTTACCGCCTCGCCGAACTCATCCGTGACCAGCTCGTCCTGCATGCGCTGAACCCAGACCTCGCGCGCGATGGCGGGAAAGCGCTCCACCAGAAAATCGGTGATGGTGGGCCAGTGGCCTGCGGGCAGGCCCACGCAACTCGGACTCACGCCGTTGCGGGTGGGAAGCCCGTGAATCATCAGGCTTTCGGCATTCATTGCGTGACCGGCTGTCGGAATGTCTCACACACGGGTGAACACCACATCCCAGACACCGTGCCCGAGCTTGATGCCGCGGTTTTCGAACTTGGTCAGGGGGCGGTAGTCGGGCTTGGGCGCGTAACCGCCACCCGATGCATCAGCCGTGTTTTTCAGCAGGGCTTCAGCGCTCAGGACTTCGAGAATCTGTTCGGCGTAAGGCTGCCAGTCGGTGGCGCAGTGCAGGTAGCCGCCGGGTTTGAGCCTGGCCGCCAGCTTGGCAATCAGGGGCGCCTGGATCAGCCGGCGCTTGTTGTGTTTCTTTTTATGCCAGGGGTCGGGAAAGAAGATATGAACGCCGTCCAGGCTGCCGGCTGGCAACATGTTGTCAATGACTTCGACCGCATCGTGCTGCAGGATGCGGATGTTGCCCAGGGTCTGCTCCTGAATGCGCTTGAGCAGCGCGCCGACGCCGGGTGTGTGTACTTCGCAGCAAAGGAAGTTTTTATCGGGGCTCAGGGCCGCAATATGCGCCGTGGCCTCGCCCATGCCGAAGCCGATCTCGAGGATGGTGGGGGCCACACGCCCAAAGGCGGCTGCGAAGTCCAGGGGTTCCGCTTTGTAGGCGAGTAAAAACCGTGGCCCCACGTCGGCAAAGGCCTTGGCCTGGCCGACGGTCGTGCGGCCGGTGCGCCGGACAAAACTGCGGATGTTGCGGGGGTGGCTCGCGTCGGTGGACGGGTGCTCGGGGAGGTTGGCAGCGCTGGGGGAGGGGTTTTCAATCACAACGCAATTTTAGTGCGCCGCGTCTGCATGACGGCTTGCCCACTGGGGCACAGCCTGCTGCAGCCATGCCGCCGGTGTACTGGCCGTCGCATTGTCCTGCAGGCCCAGCAGCTGACCAGCCTGCCGAAGCACGGCAAGCGGGCGAGTGGTGTCCAGTGGCCGGGCGCCGTTTTGCTTGGACAGTTTTTCGCCGTTGGACCCCAGTACCAGCGGTGTGTGCAGGTAACGCGGCTGGGGCAGGCCGAGCGCACGTTGCAACAGGATTTGCCGCGCCGTGTTGTCGGCCAGGTCCTGGCCACGTACCACGTCCGTGACGCCTTGGGCGGCGTCATCTGCCACCACGGCCAGCTGGTAGGCCCAGAAGCCATCAGCGCGCTTGAGTACAAAGTCGCCGACCTCGCGGCCCACGTTTTGCGTCTGGAGACCGAGCAGCCTGTCGTGCCACGCGACCTCGCCCGCAGTCCCTGCGGTTGTTATTGTTTTTGCTATTGATTTATTAGCTGACTTTGTTTGTGGAGATTCGGCCAGCCGTGTGTTTTCTTGCGATGTTTCGGTGAGGAAGCGCCAGGCACGTGCAGGGCGGCCGTGCAGGCCCTGGCGGCATGTGCCGGGATACACCAGCTCGCCATGGCGTTCCCGCGCCTTCCCGCTGGCGGCGTGCGCTCTGGCAATGTCCTGCCGCGTGCAGGCGCAGGGGTAGGCCAGGCGCCGTGCCACGAGTTGATCCAGCGCTTTTTGGTACAGGGCGCCGCGCTGCGACTGGTACACCGGCGCTTCATCGGGCATCAGCCCGCAGGCGGCGAGCTGCGCGAGAATGGTCTGGTCTGCACCCGGTACGCAACGGGGTGTATCGACATCCTCGATGCGCACCAGCCACTGGCCGTGGTGGGCGCGCGCATCGAGCCAGCTGGCCAATGCGGCCACCAGCGAGCCTGCGTGCAGCGGGCCGGTTGGTGAGGGGGCAAACCGGCCAATGTAGGTGCTTCCCACGGCCGTCACCTCGCGTGCAGCACCGCCCCCGGCCATAGGCACTGCCTAAGCGATGGCCAGGGCCATTTCCAGGCCTGACAGGAAACCGTCTTCAACCCGATGGCCCAGGCACCAGTCGCCGCAGGCGCCAATGCGCGATTTCGGGTCCCAGGCATGACTTTTCCCCAGCGGCTCGATGGTTTGGGCATAGCGCCAGCGGTGGGCCACGGCGTGGGGAGGCTGTGCGCGTATGCCGGTCACTTCTGTGAAAGCCTTGAGCAGTTTGGCTTTCACGCGCTCGGTGTCGTCCTCCAGATGGCGCTCGGACCATTCCGGGCTGGCCTGGATTGTCCAGCGCTCGATGGGGCTGCGTCCGGGCTTGGACGACTCGCGGGCCAGCCACGCAATGCGGTGGTGGGTGCTGCGCGCCGCATTCCACTGCGGGCCAAGATGTGACAGCGTGGGCTGGAGGGCTTGCGGAAAGGCCAGCATCAGGCTCCAGCAGGGCGCCACGGTGACGTCGGCAATCGCCGCCATCAGGGGCTTGCCCTGCTGTGAGTTCAGCAGCAAGGCATGCGCCTGCGACGAGGGCACGGCCAACACCACGGCGTCAAAACCCGACTGAACCCGGTTGCCGGCGCCAGGGCCTTCGGTCTGCAGTTGCCAGCGCTCCGGGTGCAGCTTGTCGGGTTCCAGCCGGACCACTTCGGTTTCAAGCACCAGTTTGCCAGCGGCAGCCAAGGGCTCTGCCCACCGGCGAACCAGCGCGTTCATGCCAGGGGTGGCAACCCAGTGGGCCTCCTTGGACGGCAGCGAAGAGGCCACGACGCGGCCCAGCTCATCAAGAATGCGAACGGTGTTGGCGCTCCAGGGGCGTACCAGCCCGGGGGCTGTGGCCAATGCTTTCTCAAAGCGTGCATCACGCACCGTGAAGTACTGGGTGCCATGATCGAATCCGCCAAATTCGCTGTCTCGCGTGGCCATGCGTCCGCCCGCACCCCGGCTTTTCTCGAAGACGGTGACCTGATGCCCGGCTTGCATCAGCGTGCGCGCGCAGGCGATGCCGGCAATGCCGGCACCCACCACGGCGATGTGGCGTTGTTTGGATTTTTCAGGCGAGGCTTTGCGGGATTTCTTTGTCATGTCTCTTTACTTTTTCTGGTTGGGTGAAGGGGTGTTGACTCGGCTATCCATCGTTTAAAAAAACAGTTACAGCGCAACCATAAACGAAAACCATAAGCGCACTCTACACGCAGGAGGCCGCAAGCCGGTCTGCCGGCGGGTTTTACAGCGATTGCTCGCGCTCCAGCAGCGCTTTGCGGGTGGCGGGGCGCTCCAGTTGCCCCAGCCACCACTGCAGGGCGCGCCCTCCGCTGCCGTCGGTCGAGGGGCGCCAGGCGTAACTCACGGGTACCAGGCGTGCGGCCCGCTGCATCTTCTTTTCCACCAACCGGCCAGTCGCGATGTGGGGCCTGGCCAGGTATTCCGGCAGGAAGCCTCCACCCAGGCCGCGCAGCTGCGCATCGAGCTTTTCCTGCATGCCTGGCACGGTAAATATGTCCTGCCCGCCCAGCAGGCCCATCGTCACACCGCTGCCCCGCTGCACCGAGTCGGCGACAGCCACCGCACGGTGCGGCATCAGCATTGCGTCCGTGACGGGTTCAGTGGCCAGGGCCAGCGGGTGATGCGGTGCCACGGCGTAGACGAAATGGATGGTGCCCAGCGGCCTGCTTTGCAGCGACTTGTTGGGCATCGACTTGGTTTCCACGTCAATCGCGACGCCGATCGCCAGGTCGGCCTGGCCGGAGGTCAATGCCTCCAGCGTGCCGGAGAGCGCCTCTTCGCGAATCCGCAGGCGGGTGGGTGGATCCAGCGCAAAAAATGCCTCGCACAGCTCCATAACGGTGGTGCGCGAAATGACGCTGTCGACGGCCAGGGTGAGTTCCGGTTCCCAGCCGGTGGCCACCCGCTTGACGCGATTGGCCACCGCATCGAGCTCAGCCAGCAGCCGGTTGCCTTCGCGAAGCAGCTCCTTGCCGGCTTCGGTCAGTCTGGCCTGGCGCGAGGAGCGGTCAAACAGCAGGACATCGAGCGCATCTTCCACCTGTCGAATCCGGTAGGTCAGGGCGCTGGGCACGACGCCCAGTTCGCGGGCGGCCGCAGCCATGCTTCCAGTGCGGTGCACGGCACCGATCAGTCCAATGGCTTCGGGGGTGAGGGCGTCACGGACTGCATTGTTAATCATTTAGGGTCTGATGATTCAAATAATTTGAATGATGCCATCAAATGAAGGCAACGGCCACAAGGGTGCCGGAACTTACAGTGGAGTCATTGCAACGCACCTTGAAAGGAGCACCGGATGATGACCTTAAGAACTTCCAGCGAACGCGGCTATGCCGACCACGGGTGGCTCAAGTCCTTCCATTCCTTCTCGTTTGCCGGCTATTACGACCCGGCCCACATGGGCTTTGGCAATCTGCGCGTCATCAATGAAGACCGCATCGCGGCGGGCAGGGGCTTTGGCACGCACAGCCACCGCGACATGGAAATCATCAGCTACGTACTGAGTGGCGAACTCGCGCACAAGGACAGCATCGGTAACGTGAAGGGTATCCCGCCCGGTGATGTTCAGCGCATGAGCGCAGGCACGGGCGTGCAGCACAGCGAATTCAACCATGCCGAGGGACAGACCACGCACTTCCTGCAGATCTGGATCGAACCGAACGTGACTGGGATCCCTCCCAGCTACGAGCAGAAAACTTTTCTGGACACCGAGAAGCGCGGCGCACTGCGCCTGGTGGCTTCGCCGGACGGGGCACAGGGGTCGGTCATCATTCATGCCGACGCCAGAATTCGTGCCGGGTTGTTTGACGGTGATGAATCTGCCACGCTGGCGCTGGATCCTTCGCGTAAAACCTATGTGCACCTGATCCGGGGGCAGCTTGAGGTGAATGGGCAACTGCTTCGCGCGGGGGATGCGGCCGCGCTGCAATCGGAAAGCCGGTTGCAGCTCGCTCGCGGGCAGTCCGCCGAAGTGCTGGTATTTGACCTGGCACCCTGAAGCGTTGCCCGACTGAAAGCCTAAAGGCAGGCTCAAATTAATAGTGCTTGCCTATCGTATTTTTTTAATCCATCATTTTTCTCGTTTGTATTTTTAATAAGGACTCATCATGTTTGCATCTCTCCAAAATCCCCTGTCGCTGATTGGCCGCGTCTTGCTGGCGTTGCTGTTTGTGCCTGCGGGTTTCAGCAAGGTTGGCGGCTTTGCCGGCACCACCGGTTACATCGCATCCCAGGGCGTTCCATTTCCTGAACTGGCCACTGCGGCCGCGATTGGTGTCGAGCTGGGCCTGGGGCTGCTGCTGCTGGTCGGTCTGCAAACCCGCTGGGCAGCCTTGGGCATCGCCCTGTTCACCGTCGTGATCACCTTTATCTTTCACAAGTACTGGGCGGTGCCGGCTGAGCAGGTCATGATGCAGCAGCAGGCCTTCTTCAAGAACATTGCCGTGGTCGGTGGCCTGCTCACGGTGGCCGCATGGGGTGCCGGTGCCTGGAGCCTGGACGCCAAGCGCGCAGACTAATCGTGGGCCGCTGCCGCGGCAGGTGTGGAGCCCTGCCGCGGCGGTTGATGTTTCGGATTCTTCCTGATCTATTCTTCAGCTTTCTTCAACGGAGACAAGAATGCCGAAAGTCGTAGTGCTCTACCACTCCGGGTATGGCCATACCCAGCGCATGGCGCAATCGGTGGCGCAAGGCGCTGGGGCCGAGCTCCTGGCCATTGACGCCGATGGCAACCTGCCCGACGGCGGCTGGGAAACGCTCAATGCGGCAGACGCCATCATCATGGGCTCTCCCACCTACATGGGAAGCGTGAGCTGGCAGTTCAAGAAGTTCGCCGACGCTTCTTCAAAGCCCTGGTACACGCAGGCCTGGAAAGACAAGCTGTTTGCCGGCTTCACCAACAGCGCGGCACTCGATGGCGACAAGATGTCGACGCTCAATTACCTTTTTACCCTGGCCATGCAGCATGGGGGTATCTGGGTCAGCCAGGGCGTCTTGCCCAGCACCAGCAAGGCCGCGCAGCGTGATGATGCCAATTACCTGGGCTCCTACCGCGGTGCCATCGCCCAGTCGCCGTCGGATGCGGGTGCCGGCGAAATGTTTCCAGGCGACCTGGAGACGGCCCGGAGCCTGGGTGAACGTGTGGCCGAGGTGGCGGGAAAGTTTCAGCGTTAAAGTCAGGTACGCACCACCTTATTTCCCGTTTACCTTTCATTCGCACAGGAATTCTTCATGTCCATCGAACTGCACCGCGACCGCTCGGCGGCAATGGCCCAGAAACTCAGCATCCGCAGCCATGCGCTGATGGTTGACGGGAGCGTGGCCGAGGGCGGCGCCGACACTGGCCCCAGCCCGCACGATTTGTACGATGCCGCGCTGGGCGCATGCAAGGCCGTTACCCTCATGTGGTACGCCCGCAAGAAAGGGATCCCGGTCGACGACATCCATACCGTGGTGGAGCGCGACGACTCCGGCGAGCGCAGCGGCGTGTACCGGCTGGCGACCACCTTGCGGATCCAGGGTGACCTGACGGATGCCCAGCTGGAGGAGTTGCAGGCGGTTGCGCAAAAATGCCCCGTCCACAAACTGATGACCACCGTTACCACTGAAATCACAACCAATGTGGAGAGGCTGTCATGAGCGTGCAACTCAAGCTGACCGGGCACAACAAGGATCTGGGCGGAGGCTTCGTGGTGCGGCGCCTGTTGCCTGCGGTGCAGAGGCAGTCTGTGGGGCCTTTCATCTTTTTTGATCACTTCGGCCCGGTCACGGTGCAGCCGGGCGCCAGCCATGATGTGCGGCCGCATCCGCATATCGGGTTGGCCACGGTCACTTACCTGTTTGAAGGCGCGATGATGCATCGCGACAGCGTGGGCTCTGTCCAGCGCATCGAGCCTGGCGCGATCAACTGGATGACGGCCGGGCGCGGCATCGTGCACTCCGAGCGCGCGCCCGAGGATCTGCGGAACAAGGCTTATGTGAACCATGGCCTGCAGCTGTGGGCTGCCTTGCCGCAGGCTTATGAAGAAGCGGCCCCCTGCTTTTCACACACTCCCGCGTCGGCCATTCCCGCGGTGTCGGTGGGCGGAGCCGACGTGCGCGTGCTGATTGGCGAGGCGTTTGGCGCAACATCGCCGGTCAAGACATTCTCCAAAACGATTTACCTGGATATCCAACTCGCGGCAAATGCGGCGCTGCAATTGCCGGCGCTGGCCGAGGAGCTTGCGCTTTATGCCGTGGAGGGGGATGTGACAGTGGACGGCGAGCCGGTTGTGGCTGGCACCCTGGCCACTTTGGCGGCTGGTACTGTCGTGACCATCGGTAGCAGCGCGCCGGCGCGGCTGGTGGTGATAGGCGGTGAGCCGCTCGATGCCCCCCGGTTTATCTGGTGGAACTTTGTGTCCAGCCAGAAGGCGCGCATTGTGCAAGCCAGTGATGACTGGGAGGCTCAAGCCATGGGTCATGTGGGCGGGGAAACCGAATTCATTCCCCTGCCTGAACGAAAGTTCGCCGTCAGTTAGGAACTGCCTTTTCGCGTCGATTTTTTGGAAGTATCTTGCACGTAAGATGGTGCGATGAAAATCTTCGCGCTGCTTCCCTGGAGTGACTGGCTGGCCATCGCCTGGTTTTTTTCGGGCTGGATAGGCTATGCCTGGTTTGCCTGGCATTACGGCGTGAAGCGGCCTTCGCTGCTGCAAACCACCAACCGCTACCGGCACTACTGGCTGTTGCAGGCCACCGCCCGCGACCCGCGCGTCATCGACGGCATCATCACGCAAAACCTGTCGAGCACGCCGGCCTTTTTTTCGTCAACCACCATCATCATCATCGGTGGCCTGTTCGCGCTGCTGGGGACGACCGACAAGGCGACCGAGCTGGTGCGGGAAATCCCCTTCGCGGTCCGGACCTCTGTGCTGATTTTTGACCTCAAGGTCATCATGATGGTGGGCGTGTTTGTGTACGCTTTTTTCCGTTTCAGCTGGTCCATGCGCCAATACACCTTTGTCGCGCTGGTGATCGGCTCCATGCCGTCGCCGCAGGAGTTCGAGCAGGGCAAGTTTGACCGTGAAGTGTTTGCCAGGCGGGCCAGCCGCCTGGTGGGCCTGGCTGCCGAAACCTTCAACGACGGGCTGCGTGGCTACTACTTCAGTTTTGCCATCATGGCGTGGTTTTTCTCGACCATCGCCTTCGCACTGGCCACGGCTGTGGTGGTGCTCATTCTCTACAACCGCGAGTTTGACTCGGATGTGCTGGGTGTCTTGCGGGAGTAAGTAGCCCCCACGCTTGCCACTTCGTGTGCTGCGCTGCCCCCCGAGGGGGCTGTGCTTGCTTGGGGCGGCCCTGCGCGGCGCACGCCCGGCGGAGAATTTTCTCTTCGTTGAAACTCTCAGGTGATGTCGCGCGCCAGCCGCAGGCCGCTGAACTGCCATTGGGCATCGGGCGGGAAGAAGTTGCGGTAGCTCGCGCGGAGATGGCTTTGCGGCGTGGCGCACGAGCCGCCGCGCAGCACAAACTGGTTGCACATGAACTTGCCGTTGTATTCGCCCACCAGCCCCTCCCAAGGCTTGTAGCCGGGGTAGGGGTTGTAGCTGGACTGTGTCCACTCCCACACATCGCCAAACATCTGCGCGGGAGCGCCCTGGCTGGGCTGCTGCAGCGGCAAGGGGTGGTAGGCAGCATTCTCGACAAAGTTTCCCGACCTTTCGCCTGACACGGGCAGGGCGCGGGCCGCCGCTTCCCATTCGAACTCGGTAGGAAGCCGTGCACCGGCCCAACGCGCAAACGCATCGGCCTCAAAGTAGCTCAGATGGCACGCGGGGGTGTTCGGGTCCACTTCCACCAGTCCTTGCAGCGTGAAGTTGCGGTAGTTGCCATCTGCGTATGTATCGAGGGGATCGCCCTGCCAGTACAACGGCAAATGGCGCTGGCCGGCCTCCACCCAGTCCCAGCCCATGGACAGCCATAACTCGGGCCGCTGATTGCCGCCATCGGCGATGAAGGCCATCATTTCCCCATTGGTCACCAGCCTGTTCGCCAGATCAAACGGGCAATGTAGACGCGATGACGCGGCGTTTCGTTGTCAAACGCAAACCCGCCGTCCTGCCCGACGTCAAATCCGTGGTCCGTCAGGCCGCCAGCGTAGCCATGCCAGCGCATCGGCTGGGGATGGATGCCGGCCAGCGGCCAGCGTCTGGCATAGGCCGGATGCTGCGGATTGAAGGACAGGGCATGCTTGATGTCGGTGAGCAGCAGCTCCTGGTGCTGTTGCTCGTGATGCAGGCCCAGCGTGACGAGTTGCGCGAGTTCGCCCTGGTCGGCCAGCCGGCCCGCAGCCAGCACACGTTCATTGACCTGTGCACGGTAAGCCAGTATTTCCTCAAGCGAAGGGCGGCTGATCAGGCCGCGCTGTGGCCGCGGGTATTTAGCCCCAACACCGTTGTAATAGCTGTTGAACAGTACGCGAAAGCCAGGATTGAAAGGTGTGAAGCCCGGCTCGAATCTCTCGAGGACGAAGGTCTCAAAAAACCAGGTGAGGTGCGCCAGATGCCACTTGGCGGGACTCACATCCGGCATGGACTGGAGCTGGCAATCTTCAGCACTTAGCGGCTGTATGAGCACCTCGGTCTGGGCGCGGACCTGTTGAAAGCATTTCCCGAGGTCAGAACCCGGGGTGACGGTGCGAAGAGCGGGTTGTGAGGGAGCCATGGGTTATCGCCTTGGGGGAGTGAGCTCCACAGCTTTCCATGCCTTGCCGGTGTCAGGTGTCAGACAAGGCGCCGACATGCACCCGGGGGGTGAGCGCCGGATCCAGCGCCCGGCGTTCGTCGAACACAAAACACTCGCCCTCGAAATGGGCGTGACCGCTCTCTTCAAAATATTTCAGGATGCCACCGTCGAGCTGGTAAACATGGTTGACGCCGGCCTCCTGCATGAGAATCGCGGCTTTTTCACAGCGGATCCCGCCCGTGCAAAAACTCACCACCGTCTTGCCCTGCAGCTCATCACGGTGATCCAGCAAGGCCTGCGGAAACTCGGTGAACTTGTCGATGCGCCAGTCGATGGCATTCCTGAAGGTGCCCACATCGACCTCAAAGGCGTTGCGTGTGTCCAAAGTCACCACGGGGCGCCCCTCGTCGTCGTGCCCGCAGTCCAGCCAACGCTTGAGCGTGGTGGCGTTAACCGCTGGTGCCCGACCGGCAGAGGGCCGGATAGCCGGGTGGTTCATGCGGATAATCTCAGGCTTGACCTTGACCAGCAACTTGCGAAAGGGCTGTGCCGTTGACCAGCTTTCCTTGGTTTCCAGGTCATGAAAACGGGCGTCGGTTCGCAGCCATGCCAAAAAATCATGAATGTCGGCGCGGCCGGCGGCCAGAAAGAGGTTGATGCCTTCTTCCGCGAGCAGCACGGTACCCTTGATGCCGCGCGATTGCGCGGCCGTCAGCACGGCCGCCTGCAGCTCGGGCAGGCGGTCCAGTGCGACAAATTTATAGGCTGCAATATTCAGAATTTGCATGTTGCCGCTCATTGTAGGCAAGGTGTCCATGGGCAATGCGGGTAATCAGCAAAATGCGCGTGGGCCCCAGCCCTAAAATGAAGCGCATGTTTGTCCATTTACGTATCCATACCGAGTTTTCAGTCGTCGACGGCACCAACCGCATTGATGAAATCGTCCAGGCTGCCGCCGCAGACCAGCAGCCGGCGCTGGCCATTACCGACCTGAGCAACCTGTTTGGCACGGTCAAGTTTTACAAGGAAGGCCGCGGCGCCGGGGTGAAGCCTTTGATAGGCGCCGACGTCTGGGTTCAGGTTCCAGGCAAAGATGCTGCGGCGCCTGCGGCCCGCCTGCTGCTGCTGGTGCAAAACCACAGGGGTTACCTCAACCTGTCCGAGTTGCTCACGCGCGCCTGGACCAGAAACGTGGTGCGCGACCAGGCCGTGATCAAGCTGGAATGGCTTGAAGAGCTGAACGAGGGCCTGATTGCGCTGTCGGGTGCCCAGGGGGGCGCCGTGGGCCAGGCCCTGCTTCAGGGGGACGACGCACGGGCGCTGGAATGCGCCCTGCACCTGGCGGGTCTGTTTCCCCACCGCTTTTACCTGGAGCTGCAGCGCGCCCAGCGCCCTGACGACGAGCGCCATGTGGCGGCGGCCGTCCAGCTGGCTGCCCGGCTCAAGCTGCCGGTGGTGGCCACGCATCCCGTGCAGTTCCTCACCTACGACGACTACGAGGCGCACGAGGCGCGGGTCTGCATTGCCGAAGGTGAAATACTGGGGAACACACGCCGTGTGCGCAAGTTCACGCGCGAGCAATATTTCAAGTCGGCAGCGCAAATGACGCAGCTCTTTGCCGATGTGCCGTCGGCGCTGGCCAATACGCTGGAAATTGCCAGGCGCTGCAACCTCAAGCTCGAGCTGGGCAAGCCCATGCTGCCTGATTACCCCACGCCGGAAGTCGAGGGCGTGCGCATGCCCATCGATGCCTACTTTCGCCATGCCTCGTTTGAAGGGCTGGAAGAGCGCCTGGCGCACTTGTATCCCAACGAAGCATTGCGGGACCAGAAACGGCCGGTGTATGTGGAGCGGCTGGAGTTCGAGATCAACACCATTCTGAAGATGGGTTTCCCGGGCTACTTCCTGATCGTGGGCGACTTCATCAACTGGGCCAAAAACAATGGCTGCCCGGTGGGGCCGGGGCGCGGTTCGGGTGCGGGCTCGCTGGTGGCGTATGCGCTGAGGATTACCGACCTGGACCCGCTGCAATACAACCTGCTGTTCGAGCGCTTCCTGAACCCGGAGCGGGTCTCCATGCCCGACTTTGATATTGATTTTTGCCAAAGCAATCGTGACCGCGTGATTGACTATGTGAAAGACAAATACGGCCATGATGCGGTCAGCCAGATCGTGACCTTTGGCACCATGGCGGCGCGCGCGGCGATTCGCGATGTGGGCCGTGTGCTTGATTTTCCCTATGGTTTTTGCGATGGAATTTCCAAGCTGATTCCGAACAAGCCGGGGCAGGCCGTGACGCTGCAATTGCTCCCCGCCGAACGCAAAAAAAATGACAAGATGGTCTATGCGTTGGAAGCCGAACCGGTTTTGGCCGAGCGCGAGCGCAAGGAAGAAGACGTGCACACGCTGCTGGACCTGGCCCGCAAGCTGGAAGGCCTGACGCGCAACGTCGGCATGCACGCCGGGGGGGTGTTGATTGCGCCCGGCAAGCTGACTGACTTTTGCCCGCTGTATTTGCAGCCCGGCAGCGGCTCGGCGGTGAGCCAGTTTGACAAAAACGATGTGGAGGCGATTGGCCTCGTCAAGTTCGACTTTTTGGGCCTGGCCACGCTGACCATTCTGGAAATCGCCAGAGAGTTCATCATTCAGCGCCACCCCTCGCAAAAAGATTTCAAATTTGAGAACCTATCGCTCAACGATGCGCGGGTTTATGCACTGTTTGCCGAGGGCAATACCGAAGCCGTTTTCCAGTTTGAAAGTATCGGCATGCAGCGCATGCTCAAAGACGCCAAACCGAACCGGCTCGAAGACCTGATCGCGATGAACGCGTTGTACCGCCCCGGCCCGATGGACCTGATTCCGACCTACATTGCCCGCAAACAGGGCAAGGAAGTGCCCGAGTACCCGGACCCCCGCGTCAAGCCGATTCTGGAGGAGACCTACGGCATCATGGTCTACCAGGAGCAGGTGATGCAGACCGCGCAGATATTGGGCGGTTACTCGCTGGGCGGTGCCGACATGCTGCGCCGCGCCATGGGTAAAAAAGATGAGAAAGAGATGGCTTCGCAGCGGGATATCTTCCGCAAAGGTGCAGGCGTCAATGGCCTGACCCAGGAAAAAGCCGACGAAGTTTTTGACCTGATGGAAAAGTTTGCGGGCTACGGCTTCAACAAGTCGCACTCGGCCGCTTACGCCCTGCTGGCCTACCACACGGCCTGGCTCAAGGTGCACTACACCGCCGAATTCTTTGCGGCCAACATGACCGTGGAGATGGACGACACCGACAAGCTCAAAATACTGTTTGGCGATGCGCAAAAAATGGGCATCCAGTTCGAGTCGCCCGACATCAACCGCGGCGACTACCGGTTTGAACCCATCAGCGCTACCGCCGTGCGTTATGGCCTGGGTGCCGTCAAGGGCACCGGCCAGCAGGCGATTGCGGCCATCGTGGCGGCTCGACAGGAAGGAGGGCCTTTCACCTCGCTCTACGACTTCTGCGTGCGGGTCGACCGCAGCAAGCTGAACAAGCGCACGGTGGAGGCGCTCATCAAGGGCGGGGCGTTTGACAACCTGCATCTGAACCGTGCCGAGCTGCTGGCGTCGGTAGACCGTGCCTTCGAATTTGCCGCCGCCACCGAGGCCAATGCCAACCAGGGCGGGCTGTTTGACATGTCCGACTCGCATGCCGCCAGCACGCAGGAGCCGCCGCTGGTCGAGGCCGTGCCATTCGGTGTGAAGGCGCGTCTGGTACTTGAAAAAACCGCCATCGGTTTTTACCTGTCAGGCCACTTGTTCGATGAGGTCGAGGCCGAAGTGCGGCAGTTTGCCAAGCGCAAGATTGAAGACCTGATCGACTCCCGCGAGCCGCAGCTGCTGGCTGCCATCCTCAGTGACTTGCGCGTGATCAACGGCAACCGGGGCAAGCTGATCATATTCAAGCTAGACGACAAAACCGATGTACTGGAAGCCTCGGTGGACGAGACCGTCTTCAACGCCAACCGCAACCTGCTGAAAGACGACGAGCTGGTGATTGTGCAGGGCACGCTGCAGGGCGCCTCCGAGCGTTTCGGGCGGCGCTTCAAGGTCACGCAGGTGTGGGACCTTGAAACCGCGCGCTGCAAGTTCGGCAAATATTTGCGCGTGGCGGTCAATGGCGCAGCGCCCGATATTTCACGGCTGGTCCGCGACTTTCCACCGCGCCCCGAAATGACGGAGCAGGGGGAACTGAAGCGCGGTTTACCGGTGCGCCTGAGCCTGCGCCGACAAGACGGCAGGGTGGGCGCCACCGCCGAACTTCATCTGGGTGAAGCCGCCCGGTTCTTTCCGACCGATGCCGCGCTGGCCAGCTGGATGGCGCAGGCCGACCGGGGGCTGGTGCAGATTGTTTATGAGTGAAACAGGGCCTGAACCCAGAACCCCATGACCCGATCGGTACAGGGGCGGGCGGCAAGCTGATGGATGGATGGCGGCGGCCATCGTATCGGCATGCGGGCGCTTGCCGGCGCGTGCTAGCCTTTGGGTTTGAATTCCAGAATCATCGGAGTGGGAACCCGCCCATCATCGTCTCGCGGCAGGGTGCCGGTACGAATGATGGCTTTGATCACCGCCTCATCCCAAGCCTTGTTGCCGCTTGACTTGACCAGCCGCTGGCCGAGGATGACGCCGTCGGGTGTGCTGCGCACTTCAACTTCGGCCGTGGGGTTGCCGGCAATATCTTCGGTGAACACCACATTGGGCAAGACCCTGGCCCTGACTTTTCCGGCATAGCCGGCAGACGGTCCGCTGGATTTTTGGCCTGAACCTTTCGCATTGGCGTCACCCGTGGCGCCCGCCAGTCCCATCATGCGGTTCAGTGCATCCTGCCGCTGCTTTTGTGCCAGGGCTTCAGCCTGCTTTTTCTTCTCCAGGTCTTTGGCGTCCTGCTTTTTGGCTTCAGTCTTCTGGGCTTCTTCAGCGGCCTTGCGTTTGGCCAGTTCCTCCTTGGCCTTTTGCTCTTTTTCCTTTTTGGCCTGCAGCTCGGCTTTCAGTTTTTCCTGCAGCTTCTGCGCCTTCAGCGTCTCGGCTTCCTTTTGCTGCTGCAGCAACTTGCGTTTTTTCTCCTGCTCCAGGGCAATGTCCACATTCGGCGTGGGTGGAGTCACCCTGACTTCCGGCGCTTTGGGCTCCGGTGGTGGTGGAGGGGGTGGAGGCGTTTCGACCAGCTTGGGCGCCGCCTCCTGCGGCACGCTGGACCACAACTCGGCTTCAAACGAGGCGGCCCGGTCACTGCGTTTCCAGTGGACGCCCCAGGTCAGCGCGGCCATCAACAGAATGTGGGCAAGCAGCGCCAGGGCGAAAGCGCGCAAGTAGCCCGTATCGCGAGGTGGGCCAAATTCAAGGCGGTCTGCTGCGCTGGGCATGGTGTGCTGGTAGCGGCTTTGGATCAGTTGCCGGTTTGCACCGACAGGCCGACCCGCGACACACCGGCCTTCTGCAGGTTGTCCATGACCTGGACCACGGTTTCGTACTTGATGGACTTGTCGGCACTGATGACGACCGGGACCGCATCGGCGCCCGCTGCCTTGACGGCCGGCTCCCGCTTCACGATGTCGGCGGCCACGTTGCGCACGTTGCTGGGCAGGGCGTCCGTCTTGATCCTGATCTGGACCTTCTCGTCCTTGCCGATCTCGATCTGCACCGGATTGGGCGGCTTGCTGCTGGCCTTGCCAACCTTGGGCAAGGCAATCATGCTGGGGGTGATCAGCGGCGCGGTGACCATGAAGATGATCAGCAGTACGAGCATGACGTCGATGAACGGCACCATGTTGATTTCGCTGATGGTACGGCGGCCGCGGCCGCGGCCGCGGGAGGTGACTGCAGGCATGGCGATCTCCTAGGCGGACGGCCGCCGCGAAGGGCCGCCCCGAGCAAGGCCAGCCCCCGAGGGGCTGGAGCCCGCGGCTCCGAACCTGCTTGAGCAGGTTCGGACGGGCGACGGAGGCGAAGCGTCTCGCGAGCCGCGGCCTGCAAGGCCTCGCGTATTACACGAAGTGAAAAGCGTGGGGGCCAACATTTCAGTGACCCGAGGGCGACTGGGCGCCCAGGTTGCGCTGCAGGATGTTGGAGAACTCTTCGATGAAGGTTTCCAGGCGATTTGCAACGCGGTCAATGTCGTGGGCGAAGCGGTTGTAGGCCACCACGGCGGGAATGGCCGCAAAAAGGCCGATGGCCGTGGCCACCAGTGCTTCGGCGATGCCGGGGGCTACCGTGGCCAGCGTGACCTGCTCCAGGGCCGCCAGCCCGGTGAAGGCGTGCATGATGCCCCAGACCGTGCCGAAGAGGCCGACGTAAGGCGACACCGAGCCGACGGTTGCCAGAAACGACAGGTTGACTTCAATGGCATCGAGTTCGCGCTGGTAGCTGGCGCGCATTGCCCGGCGCGCGCCATCGAGCAGCGTGCCCGTATCGGCGATGCGGCGCTCGCGCAGTTTTTGGTATTCACGCATGCCGCTGGCAAAAATACGCTCCATGGCACCCGAGTGCTTGGCGTTTTGCGCGGCGCCAGCAAACAGATCATTCAGGCTGGTGCCGGACCAGAACTCGCGGTCGAAGTCGTCGTTGAGTTTCTGAACTTTTTTAAGCGCCACGATTTTCCTGAAAATCGCGGCCCAGCTGGCTATGGAAACGCCAACCAGCAGCGCCACCACCAGCTGGACGACCCAGCTGGCGTTGAGGATGAGGCTGACGATGGAGAGGTCTTGGTTCATGTTGAAGCTTTGCCCGGTTTAAGCTGTCAGGAAAGAAAGCAGGAAATAATCGATTCGGGTATGCGCGCGGGCTTGAGGCTGGCGGCCTCGACCCAGCCAATCCTGATCGTGCCGTCACAAAGCAAGAGGGGCGATTGCCCGACCGCCTGCTCTGTTTTCAATAGCGCCTGCTGCCTGATTATCAAAGACGCGCGGCCTGTTTCGACCATGCATGCCGTAACAATCAGTTCATCGTCGAGCCGGGCAGGGCGGTGGTAGCGGATCTGGGTGTCGCTCACCACAAACATGCCCCCCGTGCTGTCCTTCAGGCGCTGCTGTTCTATGCCCAGTGATCTGAGCCATTCCGTGCGCGAACGTTCAAAAAATTTCAGGTAGTTGGCGTAAAAAACGATGCCGCCGGCGTCGGTGTCTTCCCAGTACACCCTGAGCGGCCATTCGAAGACCTGTTGGGGCTGGCGCTGCTGCAACCCCTCGACAGGCTGGGGACGAACGAATGCGCTCATGCCAGCAAGGTCCTGAGCCGCGCCACCGCTTCCCGCAATTGCTCCATGGAGTTGGCGGTTGAGAAACGCACAAACTTCTCTGGTGCGGCCTGTCCGAAGTCGCGTCCGGGCGTGACGGCCAGATGGGCGCGCTTCATCAGCTCGAACGCGAGGTCCCAGCTGCCGCTGACGCCCAACCGTGCGGCGGTTTCCGTGCAGTCGGCATAGGCATAGAACGCCCCGTCCGGCATCACCGGAACGCGCAGGCCCAGGCGGTTGAGTTCGGGAATGAAGTAATCGCGGCGCGCCTTGAATTCCGCGCGGCGTCGCTCGTATTCCTGCAGGCTGTCGGGCTCAAAGCAGGCCAGCGCGGCATATTGCGCCACGGTGCTGGCGCAGATAAAGAGGTTTTGCGCAATGCGCTCCACGACGGGCGCCAGTGCCTCGGGCACCACCAGCCAACCCAGTCGCCAGCCCGTCATGTTGAAGTATTTGCTGAAGCTGTTGATGCTGATCACACTTTGCCCCAGCTCGCCGGGCATGGCCAGCGCGGAATGCCCGAAGTGTTCTTCATAGCTGAGGCCCAGATAGATCTCGTCAATCAGGGTCACGCCGCCCTGGCCATGCACAAACTCATGGATGCGCTGCAGTTCTTCGGGGGCAATAGAGGTGCCCGTCGGGTTGGAGGGCGAGGCCAGCAGCACGCCGCGGGTCTTGTCATTCCACGCTGCCTGCACCTTCTCGCGCGTGAGCTGAAATCGCTCCTCGGCGGTGGTCGGAATCAGCACTGCATTGCCTTCCGCCGCGCTGACGAAATGCCGGTTGCACGGATAGCTCGGATCGGGCATCAGGATTTCGTCCCCCGCCTCGATGAGTGCCAGGCAGGCCAGCTGCAGCGCGGCCGACGCACCCGCCGTAACGATGATGCGGCTGGGAGCCACCTGTACGCCAAAGCGTGAGGCATACCAGCCGCTGATGCGTTCGCGCAAAGCCGGCAGGCCCGTCGCCTGGGTGTACTGCGTGGTGCCTTGGGCGATGGCGCGTGCGGCTGCTTCCTGCACCAGCGGCGGAGCCGTGAAGTCCGGCTCGCCAATGTTCAGGAAGATCATGGGTTTGCCGCTGCCGGCAAATTCCTGGGCTAGCGCCGAGGCTGCCTTGGCAACCTCCATGACGTAAAACGGCTCAATCCGCTGAGCCCGCTGGGCGATTTTCACGGCAAGCCTTTCATGGTCTGCGATTTATTTTGTCTGGTCAGCGGCAACTTCGGCGGCGCGCAGGGAGGGTGCCATTTTATGCAGGACTCCGTTGACGTATTTGTGCCCGTCGGTGCCGCCGAAGGCCTTGGCCAGCTCGATGCACTCGTTGATCACGACGCGGTAGGGGACATCCAGGCATTGCCTGAATTCGTAAGCGCCCATCCAGAGCACGGCATGTTCAACCGGTGAAATTTCGGCCATGGGCCGATCCAGCAGGGGGGTAATGACCGCGTCAAGGGCGCTGGCGCCCTCAATGCAGCCATGCAGTAGCGCGTCGTAGTGCGCCGAGTCTGCTTTGTGAAAACCGACCAGGTCGCGGGTAAAGGCATCAATCGAGTCGGCGTCATTACGGCCCACCAGATGCTGGTACAGCGCCTGCAGGGCGAATTCGCGCGCCCGGGTACGCGCCGATTTGTCAGCCGCTTTTTTGACACCCGTGTCGGTCAGGCCGGTGCGGATTTGGGGTGGTCGTTTGGGTTTGTTGAGGGGTTCAGCCATGAAGCGCCGGTTGGTAATAAAGGTTTTTTGAAACAGGGGCTTATGCAAGCTCGTCCAGCAGATTGGCCATTTCGACGGCAACGCGCGCCGCGTCACGCCCTTTTTCAATCTGGCGCGCCTCGGCCTGCGCCAGGTTCTCGGTCGTCAAAATCGCGTTGGCAATCGGCAATTGGTAATCCAGCGCCAGGCGTGTCACGGCCGAGCCGCTTTCGTTGGCCACCAGCTCAAAGTGATAGGTCTCACCGCGAATGATGCAGCCCAGGGCGATCAGGGCATCGTACTTGTCACTTTCGGCCATGGCCTGCAGTGCGCAAGGCACTTCGAGCGCGCCGGGCACCTTGACATGCTTGATGTTTTTTTCTTCCACGCCCAAGGCTGCAAGCTCCTGTTTGCAGGCTTCGGCGAGGGCGTTGGTAACGCTTTCATTGAAGCGCGCCTGCACAATGCCAATGGAAAATTTCCGGCCGTCAAGCTTGTCGGTTGAACCTTTTTCTGCACCAAACACAATGAACTCCCTTGATTGAATTATTTGAATGATTGAATTATTGAGTGATGTAGCCGACGATCTCCAGGCCATAGCCGGTCATGCTGGGCATGCGGCGCGGGTTGCCCAGGAGGTTCATTTTGTGCACGCCGCATTCGCGCAAGATCTGCGCGCCCACGCCATAGGTGCGCAGGTCCATGCGGCCGCGCTCGGGCGCCTGGCTGGCACGGGCCGTGCCTTCAAACTGGGCCAGCAACTGCGCCGCGCTTTCGCCGCAGTTCAGCAGCACGGCCACGCCTTTGCCTTCCCTGGCAATATGGTTCAGGCTCTGGTCCAGGCTCCACGAATGCATGGAACGCTGGACCTCCAGCGCGTCCAGGACCGACAGCGGCTCATGCACCCGCGCGGCGACGGTATCGTCCGCTGACCACTGACCCCGGACCAGTGCCAGGTGCAGGCCCTGGCTGGGCTTATCCTTGAACGCATGCACGGTAAATTCGCCGAATGCGGTTTGCAGCGTGCGGCTGCCAATTTTCTCAATCAGCGACTCGTTGCGGCTGCGGTGTTCGATCAGGTCGGCAATGGTGCCAATCTTCAGGCCGTGTTCAGCGGCAAATAGGAGCAAGTCAGGCAGGCGGGCCATGGTGCCGTCGTCCTTCATGATCTCGCAAATTACGGCGGCCGGCGAGCAGCCGGCCATGCTCGCCAGGTCACAGCCCGCCTCGGTGTGGCCAGCGCGCATCAGAACGCCGCCATCGACAGCCTGGAGGGGAAAGATATGGCCGGGTTGCACCAAATCGCTGACCTTGGCGTCTTTGGCTACGGCGGCCTGTACCGTGCGAGCCCGGTCAGCGGCAGAAATACCCGTGGTGACGCCTTCGGCCGCTTCAATGGACACGGTAAAGGCGGTCGAATGCTTGGTGCCGTTACGGGTGGCCATGGGGGGTAATTGCAGCAACTCGCAGCGTTCGCGCGTCAGTGTCAGGCAGATCAGGCCACGACCGAAGCGGGCCATGAAGTTGATGGCCTCTGCGCTGACGTGGTCTGCTGCCAGGACGAGGTCGCCTTCGTTTTCGCGGTCTTCTTCGTCGATCAAGATAACCATGCGGCCGGCGCGCATGTCGGCAACGATGTCTTCAACAGGGGAAATTACAGTGGTCATGGGTCAGCTTTTTCGGGGTGAATGGGTGTCTTTGAGCATGCGTTCAACATAGCGCGCGATCAGGTCGATTTCCAGATTGACCTCAGAGCCTGCCGCCAGTTGGCCCAGTGCCGTGTTTTGCACGGTGTGGGGAATGAGGTTGATGCTGATCTCGCTGCCACCGGTATTTTCGGTCAGATCCACGACGCGGTTCACCGTCAGGCTTGCCCCATTGACGGTGATGGAGCCTTTGTAGGCCAGGTATTTGCTCAGTTCCCGCGGTGCACGAATGCGCAGTTCCCAGCTTTCGCCCATCTGGGCAAAGTGCGTCACACGGCCAATGCCATCGACGTGACCTGCGACGATATGCCCGCCGAGGCGGTCATTTGCGCGAAGGGCTTTTTCCAGGTTGATGATGCCGGTTTGGGTCAGGCCGCTGGTTTTGGAAAGGGATTCGGCCGAGACGTCGACGCAGAAGCGGTTGTTGGCGCTGTCCAGTGAAGCCGCAGTCATGCAGGCTCCGCTGAGTGCAATGCTGTCGCCCAGACCCACGTCGTCGAGATAACCCGCGGGCGTTTCAATGGTCAGTCGCTTGCCATGGTCTGAAGAGCTGCCCAGGCTATGGATGGCGACGATGCGCCCCACGCCGGTGATGATTCCGGTAAACATCCTGCCATTTTCGCAGGGAATCGAGCCGTGCCGCCCGGCAAGGGCTCTAAAGGCCCGGAAAAAGCGCGCTGTCCCCAGGTTTTGAGGCTCAATCTGCGCTAGAACCGGTCTCGTCCTGCGACCCGGGCCATTACCCGTAAATCAACGCCCACCGGCTGGGCGGACAGGAATTCCAGCGGAACGGCGTCCGAAAGCTGCTGCAGGGGGCCAAATGAAGCCATGCCATTGCCGGAGCCCAGCAGTTTCGGGGCCAGATAGACCAGAAATTCGTCGACAAGCTCCTCCCGGAGCAAGGATCCGTTGAGTTTGTGGCCTGCCTCTACGTGCACCTCGTTGACTTCACGCTGCGCCAGATCACGCAGCATGGCGGTCAGGTCTACTTTGTCCGGCGCTCCGGTCTGCCGGCCGGGCAGATAGATCACGGTGACTCCGCGCTCTTCCAATGCGGTCTTCTTGGCATCATCTGGCACGGCCGCATAGACATAAATCGTGCGGTTACCTGTGAAAAGATTGGCGTTCAATGGCAGTTGAAGTCGGCTGTCCACCACCACCAGGTGGGGCTGGCGAGGCGTGGCAACCGATCTGACATCCAGACGCGGGTTGTCTTCGAGGATCGTACCGATGCCGGTGAGGATGGCGCTGGCACGCGCACGCCAGGCATGCCCGTCCGTGCGTGCCGCTTCCGAGGTAATCCACTGGCTTGCGCCATTATCCAACGCCGTTTTGCCATCCAGTGAGGCGGCAATTTTCATGCGCACCCAGGGCGTTTTCCGGATCATGCGGCTGAAAAACCCGATGTTCAGCTCACGCGATTCCGCAGCGCCGGGGCCCACTACCACCTCAATGCCAGCGGCACGCATGCGCTCAAACCCTTGACCTGACACCAAGGGGTTGGGGTCCGCAATGGATGCCACCACCTTTTTGATGCCTGCTGCAATCAGCGCGTCGCAACAGGGGCCGGTGCGGCCGTGGTGGGAGCAGGGTTCGAGCGTGACGTAGGCGGTTGCGCCAGCGACTACATGCCTCCTGGCCGCCGCATCGCGCAGGGCCATGATTTCTGCATGCGCCCCGCCCACGGCCTGGGTGTCGCCGGTGCCCAGCACCCGCTGGTCATCGGCGGAGGCGATGACGCAGCCCACCCGGGGGTTGGGTTCGGACCGGCCTACGGCATGGCGTGCCAGCTCCAGGGCCTGGTCGATGAATGGAGGGGGGGGCTTCATCCTGAGTGGGGCAGCGTTGTTTGGAGTTTGCAAGGGTGAAGGTTGCTCATCTTAATCCGTCCCGGTGGCCCGCCGCGCGAACCACTCGTTCGGGTAAAGCGACCGGTTGTCGGGCAGTAGGTGCTTTCGGAAGTCGCCTGCGCTAAGGTTCAGCCTGAAATAACCTAACAACCGGAGATGGCATGCGCGTCGGCAAGCAAAATGGGTTCACGCTGATCGAACTGATGGTCACGGTGGCTATCGTCGGAATCCTGGCTGCGGTGGCCTATCCCTCCTACACCAGCCACATCAGGAAAGGCGTGCGGCGGGCGGCCCAGGCTCAGATGATGGATATCGCCAATCGGGAGCAGCAATACCTGCTGGCCAACCGTACTTTCGCCTCCTACGATACGTTGATGCTCAGTGGCTATTCGCTGCCCACTGACCTCACTGCCAAGTACACGCCCACGATCGCCCTGGTCGGCGGTACGACTACGGCGCCCGGATTCACCATCACGTTCACGGCCATTGGCGGCCAGGCCGAAGATGGCAACCTGACGCTCACCAGCGAAGGGGTGAAGGACCCGGTGGGCAAATGGTAGCCCGCGTGCCGTCCCGCATCCCGCGTCAACAACTCGGCGCTTCGATGATCGAAGTGCTGGTCACCATGATCATCATCGCCTTCGGCCTGCTCGGGATGGCGGGGCTGCAGATGCGCATGCAGAGTTCGGAGATGGAGGCCTACCAGCGCAGCCAGGCGCTTCTGCTGCTCAACGATATGGCCAACCGCATCGCTGCAAACCGCAACAATGCCAGCTTATATGTCATGGGGACCACGGCGCTAGGTACGGGGATGACCTGTCCCACGGCGACCGCGACCATAGGGCAGCAGGACCTGCGGCAATGGTGCGAAGCCTTGCAGGGGGCCGCCGAGGTGTCCGGCACGGACAAGGTGGGTGCGATGGTCGGCGGCCGCGGATGCATCCAAACCGCCAGCGGCGACTACCTGGTGACCGTGGTATGGCAGGGTCTCACGCCGATTTCGGCACCACCGGCATCCGTCGCTTGCGGCGCCGGCCAGTTCAATGGCGACAGCGCGTCCAGTTGCAAGAACGACCTGTGCCGACGTGCCGTGACCACCTTGGTTCGAGTCGCCACCCTATGAACAAAACCCTCCGCACGCAGCGCGGCTTCACTTTGGTGGAGTTGATGATTTCGCTGGTCCTCGGATTGCTGATCATCCTGGCTCTCCTCACCATGCTGATCAACGTCAATCGCAACAACAGCGAACTGAGCTCCACGAACCGGCTCATCGAGAACGGACGCTTTGCCGTGCAGCTGCTGTCGTCCGACGTGGCGCATGCGGGCTACTGGTCCGGCCATGTTCCCGAGTTCGACAATTTGACGGGCTCGACCACCGTCGGGCCGACGGACGTGCCGACAGCCGTGCCCGATCCGTGTCAGGCCTTCGCGGCGTGGGACGCGGCGTACAAGACCAACCTGATCGGTATGGCGGTGCAAGGAACCGACATCCTGGACGTGTCATCCCCGTCGGCGCCGGTCTGCGCCGGCGTTGTTACAAATCCCCAGCGAAATACTGACCTACTTGTGGTGCGCCATGCGGAACCATGCCTCGTCGGCTCGGGTACGGACGACTGTTCTGACACCCGTGCCGCCACCTCACCGCATGTGTATGTTCAGGCGTCCCGGTGCGGGGACGACACCACGACTCTTGTGCTGGGCACCACTGGCTTCACCTTGAAGGCGGGCGACTGTACCGCGGATGCCCCCATCAGGCGGTTCTCCTCCAGCATCTACTACGTACGCGATCACGCCAACGCGGCGGGAGACGGCATACCGACACTGATGCGCGCGCGTTTTGGTGTCAACGGTACCCCGCAATTCCTGTCCGCCCAGGCGCTGGTGGAGGGGGTACAGGGCTTCAGGGTGGAATATGGAGTGGACAACAGGAGCGACACCGCCGCCACGGTCGACCTGGCGGCGCTGGCCTTGCCGATCGCGTGGCCGACAGGCGCCACCGTGCTGAACACCCCCACGAATCGCGGCAATGGTCTGCCGGACGAATACATCCGCTGCTCGCAAGCAACGCCCTGTACTGCGGATCAGCTGGTGAACGTGACGGTGGTCAAGCTGTACGTGCTGGTGCGAGCGGAAAGGACCACGCCAGGCCATACGGACACCAAGCAATACTGCCTGGCCAGTTCCTGTACCAATCCGACGGACTACATGGGCCCGTTCAACGACGGCTACAAGCGCCACCTGTTTACCCAGACCATCCGCTTGACCAACGTAGCCACGCGCAGGGAGACGCCATGAGTTCGATGGTTAGAGGCTCGCGACCTGGGCGGGGCCAGAGAGGCGCCACGCTGGTGGTCGCGCTGATCATGCTGACCTTGATCACCCTTCTGGTGGTCAATGCATTCACGCTCAGTTCATCCAATCTCAAGGCCGTCGGCAACATGCAGGCGCGCGACGAGGCGATCGCTGCTGCCAACCAGGCCATCGAACTGGTCGTGAGTTCCTCCTTCACCGACGCGCCCGTGGCGCAGGAACTGAATGTCGACATGAACAAGGACGGCGCGACGGACTACACCGTCAGCATTGCGCTGCCCAAATGCGTGCGGGCCATAGAAGTACCCAACCCGGACAAATGCGAGGAAAACCTCAAGGCGCTGTGTGCCGAGAACAACTGGTACACCGAGTGGGAACTTCAAGCCACTGTCGGCGATACCGCCAGCGGCACATCCGTCGTTGTGCACCAGGGCGTGCGCGCGAAGCTCAGTAATAGTCAAAAAACCGCGGTCTGTGCCACACCGTCCACCTGAGTCCCCGTTGGAAAATCCCATGAAACAAAAAATATTTCAATGCATCGCCGTGCTGCTCGTGTTCGTGGCGCATGTGTCCACCAGCCTCGCGGAGGACATTGAATTGTTCGTGGGCACTCCACCCACTACCGCTGAAACACCGAATGTGCTGATTGTTCTGGACAACACGGCGAACTGGAACACGGCCTTCGTGAACGAAAAAGCCGCGCTCGTGTCGGTCTTCCAGGGGATGCCGGTTGACAAGTTCCGGGTCGGCTTGATGATGTTCAACGAGACGGGCGGTGGAAACTCGGGTAATGACGGTGCCTATGTTCGGGCGGCAGCTCGAACGATCACAAGCAGCAACAAGACCGCCTACGCCAACCTGATCGACAGTCTGGACATTACCGGCGACAAATCCAACGGCGGCAAGGTTGCTAAGGCCATGATGGAAGCGTACTACTATCTCAGCGGGGGCACGCCGCACGCCGGTAACCAGAAGAACAAGACCGACTATGCCCTCAATACCGCGGGCAATGCATCCGACGATGCTATGCATGCGCTTGCCGGCAACGCACTGGCATCGAAGAACAGCACCACCTACGTCAAGCCGGGCTCGGGTGATTGCGTCAAAAACTACATCATCTACATCAGCAACGGCCCGGCTCAAGACAACAGTTCCGACATTGAGACTGCGACGACCGCGCTTGCCGCCGCCGGCGGCAAGACGACCGCCATTTCACTCAACCCCAGCGGTTCGCAGGACAACCCGGCCGACGAATGGGCGCGGTTTCTCAAGAAGAGTGCGATCAAGGGGGTGGTGTACACGCTCGACGTGAACAAGGGAACTTCGGGCCAGGGTCCTGGATGGACGGCCTTGCTGAAAAGCATGGCATCGCAAAGCGGTGGGCGATATTTTGATGTGAGCACCTCAGGTATCGCGGACGCCATCAACTCCATCCTCTCCGAGATCCAGTCCGTGAACAGCGTGTTCGCGTCGGTCAGTCTTCCCGTGAGCGTGAACACGCAGGGCACCTACCTGAACCAGGTGTTCGTGGGGATGTTCCGGCCCGACGGCGACAGTATGCCGCGCTGGAAGGGAAACCTCAAACAGTACAAGATGGCATTCATCAACAATGAGTTGAAGCTGGTCGACGCAGACGGAACTGCGGCCATCAACGGCCAGACTGGGTTCATTACGGAGTGCGCGCGAAGTTACTGGACCCCGACGACGGTGGATACCGAGTGGAACAGCGCGCAGGAAAGCGACTGTCTCACGGTGGCGGGCGCGGAGTCGTCCAATTATCCGGATGGCAACGTCATTGCCAAAGGCGCGCAGGCTTACCAGCTGAGACTGAGTTCCACCAGGACTTCGCTCACTTGCAATGACGCGACTTGCACGAGCCTCGTCACCTTCAACAATACGAACGTTTCGCAGACACAGCTTGGCGTGAGCACCACGACTGACCGCGATAATGTGATCAATTGGGCCGGGGGCATGGACAACAAGGATGACGAAGATATCGACGGCTCCTTTACCGACCACAGGTTGTCCATGCACGGTGATGTGGTTCATTCTCGCCCCGTGGCGTTGAATTTCGGAACCACGGTGGCGCCCAAGGTCGTCGTTTTTTACGGCGCCAACGACGGCTGGTTCAGGGCGGTGAACGGCAATCGAGCGGACGCGATCGGCGCGGTTCCAGCCGGGGGCGAGCTTTGGTCTTTCGCGCCGCCTGAGTTTCTGTCGAAGTTCTCCAGGCTCCGCGAAAAAACGCCGCTCAACTACTATCTCAACACGCCGGCGACGGGCACCCAGAAGAAGGACTACGCCATCGATGGCCCAATCACCGCGTACCGAGGGACGATCGGCGCTTCAACCGCCACCAAGACATTCCTCTATGCCACCATGCGCCGCGGCGGAAGATCGATCTACGCGTTCGACGTGAGCAATGCCGACACCGCGCCGACCAGCCCGTCGCTCAAATGGCGGATCGGCTGCACCGCGGACGGCACCTGCTCCAGCGGCATGAGTGGCATCGGCCAGACCTGGGGCTCGATCAAGACGTTCACGCACGGCAGCTTCAGTTCCGGCAATACGCCCCTGCTGATCTTCGGCGGTGGGTACGATGCCTGCGAAGACTACGACCAGTTCAGCACGACCGGCGCGAACCACAACTGCACGTCAAGTTCCACCGGCAACCATGTCTATATCGTCAACGGCGACACGGGTGCCGTTGAAAAGAGCTTCGATACCTCGGCCTCGGTCCTGACTTCGTTCAACAAGTATCGCGGAGTCATCGCCGACATGGCCATCGTTTCGGGCAGCGACGGTCATGCGAAATACGCCTACATTGCCGACCTGGGCGGCAACATATTTCGCATCACCATGACCGGCGCCCCGTCAGCCTGGACGATGAAGCAGATTGCGTCGTTCGGCTGCGATACGACCACCACCAGCTGCCCGGCGAACCGCAAGCTGATGTTCTCACCCAGCGTGGTGAATACGGCGACAGGCGAGTACACGCTGCTGGTGGGCTCCGGCGACCGTGAGAAGCCGATCACCGGCTATACGGCGGCAACGGCGGTTACTAATTACTTCTTCATGTTCAAGGACAAGCCCGATGACACCTCCTACCCTGGCACCACGGATTGCGGGATCGCCGTGGTGTGCCTCAATTCCCTGCTCAAGATCGAGCGGGACGCGGCGTCGCCCTCGAGCCTGGGAACCAAGAAGGGCTGGTACCTGGCTCTTCATTCAACAGAGCAGGTCGTGACCCAACCCCTGACCATATTCAGCGTCGTCACCTTCAGCACTCATGAGCCGGCTGTTACGGGAGTCGTCAGTTCCGGCTCCTGTAGCAATCTGGGCACCACACGTGTCTACAACGTGGGCTATGAGTACGCCAAACCCGTGGACGACCTTCGCTATGAGGACGTGGTGGGTGACGGCCTCCCGCCTTCGGCGACAGCGGGCCTAGTCACGCTCGACACAGGCCAGACCGTTCCTTTCTGCATTGGCTGTACCGGAGACTCGCCTCTCGAATCGAAGCAACCGACGACCTCGTCTTCAAGCACCATGCCCAAGGGGCGCCTCTACTGGTACCTTGAAAAGAAATGACAAGCAAGATGGCTTTACGGCTTCAGCGATCCGCATCCGGAACGAGGGCGTCTCGCGGCTTTACCCTGATCGAGTTGCTGGTCAGCATGACCGTGCTCGGCATTCTGGCCGCCATCGCGGTGCCGTCATTCAACGAGGCTTTCCTGAGTAACCGGCTGGCGTCGTTCAGCAACTCCTTTATCGCGAGCGCCCAGCTCGCGCGCAGCGAGGCAATAAAGCGCAATGCCGTGGTCAAGATGTGCCGATCGTCCAACGGCACAAGTTGCGCGACCGCGGGCGGTTGGCAGCAGGGTTGGATCATTTTCAGCGACAACGGCGCGGGTGGTAACGCCGACAACGGCACTGTGGACAGCGACGAGACTCGCATCTCCTATCAGCAAGCCCTTTCCACCGAGTATTCCTTCACGGGCAACAATTATTCGATCGCTTTCCAACCGTCGGGCCTGGTCGCTTCGACTGTCAGCCTGAACTTGTGCCGCTTGGCGCCCTCTGCGGGATCGCAGGAGCGGACCATCGGCGTCGGCACGACGGGTCGTGTCTCGGTGAGCACGACCAGAACCGGCATTTGCTCGTAAATAAATAATTCTTCAGTGGTTCTATCACATTAATTAAATCTTTTTTTCATTACTTTGGAGGATGTGGGTTTAGCACATTCTGGCTATCTTTCGGTATATGCCGAAACAGTCAAACCTCCCTGCCGCGCCGGAATCGAGCCCGCAATCCCTTTTGCGCAAGCGCTCGATGCGCGGGTTCACGTTGGTCGAGTTGGTGGCCGTGATCGCCATCCTGGGCATCTTGCTGGGCGTGGCTGTGCCATGGGTTGGGACCTTCGCCGACTCGATGCGGCTGACCTCACAAGCCAATGCCTATCTCTCGGCGCTGCACCTGACGCGCAGCGAGGCGATCAAACGCAACAGCAGAATGACCGTATGCAAGTCCGCTGACGGGTTGAGCTGCACGGAAGGCGGCGGCTGGCAGCAGGGCTGGATCGTCTTTCACGACCCCAACCACAATGCCGCGAAGGACGACACGGAGGTGATGGTGCATCAGTCGCCGGCCCTGCCGGCGAGCTTTCAACTGGTCGGCAATTCGAATGTTGCCACGTACGTGTCATTCGACGCCACGGGCGGCACCAGGCTTGTTTCAGGGGCTTTCCAGGCGGGCACGTTGACGTTGTGCCGGCAATCGGCGTTGAATGGCGAGGCCAGGCAGATCGTCATCAACAGCGCGGGTCGGCCCCGGGTGCAGAAAGTCGTAGTCGCCACCTGCGTTTAGATCGGGCAGCCCAGATCAGCGCCGGACCTCGTCCACCAGTGTCTTGAATTCGTCGATGTCTTCAAAAGACCGATAGACGCTGGCAAAGCGCACGTAGGCGACTTTGTCGAGCTTTTTAAGCTCACGCATCACCAATTCGCCGAGGCGGTTGGAGGGCACTTCCCGAACGCCCAGGCTCAGGAGTTTTTCTTCAATCCGTTCGATGGCAGAGTCGATCTGCTCTGTGCTCACCGGTCGCTTGCGCAGCGCCAGGTTCATCGAGCCGAGGATCTTGCCGCGCTTGTATTCAATGCGGCGCCCATCTTTTTTGACAATCGCCGGAAAATTGACGTCAGGCCGTTCATAGGTCGTGAAGCGCTTTTCACACGCGCCGCACTGGCGGCGGCGGCGTATGAAATCTGCATCTTCCGACACCCGGGTTTCGACCACCTGGGTCTCGAGGTTGCCGCAGAAAGGGCATTTCATTGGTTTGCCAAGACGTCGAAATGCGCTTCAGCGGTAAACAGGGAAGCGGCTGGTCAGGGCATTGACCTTGGCGCGAACCGCTTCGATATTGGCGGCATCGCGGGGGTTGTCCAGCACATCTGCAATCAGGTTGGCCGTGACGCGTGCCTCTTCGTCCTTGAAGCCGCGCGTGGTCATCGCTGGTGTACCGATGCGCACGCCACTGGTGACCATCGGCTTTTCCGGGTCATTCGGAATCGCGTTTTTATTGATAGTCATGTGGGCGCTTCCCAGTACGGCTTCAGCTTCCTTGCCGGTGATTCCCTTGGCGCGCAGGTCGACCAGCATCAAGTGGCTCTCTGTTCGGCCGCTGACAATACGCAAACCGCGTTGCGTCAGCGTTTCGGCCACGATGCGCGCGTTCGTCAGCACCTGCTGCTGATATGTCTTGAATTCGGGGGAGAGCGCTTCCTTGAAAGCCACCGCCTTCGCGGCAATCACGTGCATCAGCGGGCCACCCTGCAGGCCGGGGAAGATCGCGCTGTTGATGGCTTTCTCGTGCTCGGCTTTCATCAGGATGATGCCGCCGCGCGGGCCGCGCAGGCTCTTGTGCGTAGTGGACGTCACGACGTCGGCGTGCGGCACCGGGTTCGGGTACACGCCCGCAGCAACCAGGCCCGCGTAGTGCGCAATGTCAACCATGAAGATGGCGCCTACGGCTTTGGCGACTTTGGCAAAACGCTCGAAATCGATGCGCAGGCTGTAGGCCGAGGCGCCGGCGATGATGAGCTTGGGGCGGGTCTCGTGCGCCTTGCGCTCCATCGCGTCGTAGTCGATCTCTTCCTTGTCGTTGAGTCCGTAGGAGACAACGTTAAACCACTTGCCGCTCATGTTGAGTGCCATGCCGTGGGTCAGGTGACCGCCTTCGGCCAGGCTCATCCCCATGATGGTGTCGCCGGGCTTCAGGAAGGCAAGAAACACCGCCTCATTGGCGGAAGCGCCGCAATGCGGCTGCACATTGGCGGCATCCGCGCCAAAAATCTGCTTGATGCGGTCAATCGCCAGCTGCTCCGCCACGTCCACATACTCGCAACCACCGTAATAACGGCGGCCGGGGTAGCCTTCGGCGTATTTATTGGTGAGCTGCGAGCCTTGGGCTGCCATGACGGCGGGCGAGGCGTAGTTCTCGCTGGCAATCAGCTCGATGTGGTGTTCCTGCCGGGCGTTTTCAGCCTGGATGGCAGCGAAAATTTCGGGGTCGGTCTGTTCGACCAGAATATTGCGATGGTACATGGCAGTCCTTCAAGACTTTGATCCTTGTCCTTGGGTAGCAAGGAAGCAAGGGCTGCCCAGGCGAACGGCTGAACGCTGTGGCCAAACGGCTTTGAGCGGTGCGCTTCCCAGTGGTGTCCCCACGTCAGCATCAATGGCCGGCAAGACCATGATACCTATCGCCAGTCGCGCACCTCCCTAGTGTAACTGACGAGCGGTTGGTGCGGCGGGCGAGGGCAAAAGAACGCCGGGATGGAGCCCGGCGTCGAGGATGCGCTCTACAAGCCCAAGCCACCCAGCCAAGGCAGGGGGCTGGACGAGGGGTCAGGACTGACTGAGGAAGGCTACCTTTTCAGGCATTTTGCTGCCGTCGCCAGCGTCCCCGGCGCCAGGTTTTGCCGGCAAGGACGCCGGGATAGGGCGGGCCGGAGCCGGATTGGCGAAGAACGGCGAGGGCAGAAGGCGCTTGCTCCCCACCACGGTCAGCAGGCGAGCGTGCTCGGCCATGACTTTTCCGGCGTAACCGCCATCATCTTCCATGTTCGCCGCGCCCACGTAATATTTCAGACCTCCCTCGATGGAGCCGGCCCGGGCAATGCACTCCTGCAGCACCTTGACACCGACACGAAGGTTGGTCACCGGGTCAAACGCCGCCAGTTTGCCGCCAAAGTTTTCATACTTGTCGTGATGCACCTTGGTCATCACCTGCATCAAGCCCTGCGCGCCGACCGGGCTTTGAGCAAAGGGGTTGAAACCCGACTCGATTGCCATGATGGCCAGAATCAGGGTGGGGTCGAGCTTGGCTTTCTGGCCAATCTCGAATGCCTCTGACACCAGAACGCTCAGAGGCTCCGGTGCCACGCCGTACTTTTTGCTCAGCCAGTAAGCCACGGCTGCCTGTTGGGATGGCAGGTCTTTCGGGTTGGACGCGGTGGCCCGGTCAATGGCGGCGGGCTCGGTAAAGCCGATCGCCGCCTCCCGGCGCTCCTGCAGCCAGGTGATCAGCTCGGATTCACCCGCCTGACGCAAATCGGGTCGGGCGACAAGGGTGATCACCGCAAACACGACGGCCAGCCCCAGGAGGGCAAAGCTGTTGTGGATGATCTCGAAAAAGCCCTGGGCAATATCGTCAGCAATATTTGAAAGACTGCTGCGTACACTTTTAAAGTGCGCCTCAAGGTGCGGCATCAAGCCATGGTTTCCTAGCGCTGTCATAGCACTCCTTTCTACGCCTGCGCAGCCGCGGGGGCCATGCAGACTTTGATTGGGTCGCCATCAAACCAAGGCCTGGCCTTGTGGGTGTTGACCCCTTGTTTGACGTTGCCGGGTTCGGCAGCGGGTTCGGGTTGCCCCTAGGTTTTGGGAACAGGTCGAATTTTAGTGGCCGCTTTAATAACCTGTCAAGAATAACAAATCAGTTTGATATGCAATTTTCTTGATAAACACTCGGTTTTATATCAAAAAGCAGCCTAAGAGTGGGCCGCCGCGCTGCCTTTTGACGGGCTGCCCCAGTTAAATTTACTTACCCAAATTTCAATGTCATCCAGGATCCCGTGTGGCTGTGAGATTTCTCCCCGTGGTCGGCGTGGGGCTCCCGGGCATCCCGAAGAAAACGGCAATCACTTCCATTTCCGCGATTGAAAATTTGGACTTGCCCGTCGCCTACCGAAGGTTTAATCTTTATCTGCCTGATTGATTCAGGCTCCCACTGGGTAACCAACCCCGGTAAAACTGGAAGCAATCACTTGCTTCTATCGCACTGTGAGACGATTACTCTCTCCTTTGCGAAGCCCGACGGCATGAGCATTACGCCCGCCGTCAACCCCGGTCAGTCAAGCTGGTCGGGGTTTTTCGTTTTGAATCACCACTTTTTTCAAATAAATCATTGACCTTTTGGCCCGGCCATAAAAAACTCGGGTCTTATGCCAAGCAATGAATTGAAGAACAAGTGGTGGGAGGGGGGGCGGAAATTTCAGGCCAAGGTTGGCGTTTGGGTCCGGTCACCGTCGTGGCGGCGCCGTGCGAGCTGGGCTTTTTGGGGGCTGTTGCTGTTGTGGGCGCTGGCCTATGCGGCGGTCCCCGTCATCCTGACATCGCAGCTGGAAAAAATTGCCTCTGAAAAGCTGGGTCGCCGGGTGACCGTGGGGCAAGTGGACTTCAAGCCGTGGTCGCTGGAGCTGACACTCAACGACCTCGTCATCGCCAAAACCAGCCCAGCCGGCGCCACCACACCGGTTACAGCCGGCAGCGCCCAGGCCGGCGCAGCGCCTCAGCTCACGATCAAGCGTATCTATATAGATGCGGAACTCGAGTCCCTGCTGCGGCTGGCACCGGTGGCCGATGCGATCGTGGTGCAGGAACCCGCGGCTTCGCTGACTTATCTTGGGGAAGGGCGTTACGACATTGACGACATCCTGGACCGTTTCAAGGCCTCCGCAGGCGAGGTGCCTGGCGAGCCTCCGCGGTTTGCCCACTACAACCTGGAGCTCAATGGCGGTCAACTGGACTTTATCGACCAGTCGGTGAGCAAGACCCACGTGCTGCGGGACCTGCAGCTCACAGTGCCTTTTTTGAGCAACCTGAAGTCCCAGCGCGAGATCAAAACCGCGCCGCATCTGGCTTTCCGGCTCAATGGCAGCCGTTTTGACACGGCGGCGGTCGGTACGCCCTTTGCACAGACCCGCAAGACCGACGCCCGCTTCACGCTCAGCGGTTTTGACCTGAGCCCCTACCTGGCATACTGGCCGGCCAGCCTGCCGTTCCGGCTGCAAAGCGCGGTGCTGCATGCCGATGCCAAGGTGGCGTTCGAGCAAACCCCGGACGCCGTCGTCAGGATATCGGGAACTGCCACGGCAGAGAAGGTCCGCCTGCTGACGAGCCCGGGCCCCGGCCTGCCGGCGGCTTCCTCGTCAAGCCAGGATTTGTTGTCCTTCGACCGGCTGCAGATCAGCATGGACGACGTGCGCCCGCTGGAGCAATTCGTCAAACTCTTTGCCGTGGAGCTCACCGCGCCCACGGTGCAGATCACGCGGGACCGGGCAGGGCGACTGAATGTACTGCCCTCCAGTACACAAGGCGCCACAAAAAACATAGCTGCTAACGACCAAAAATTGGGCGCAAACCCGCCAAACGATGTCCAACCAGAGGCCGCGGTCAGCGAACCGGCGGCCCCGTCCGCCGCAGCGGTTTCCACGGCCTCGACGCCCTGGAAAGTGCAAGTGGGCAAGGTCACCGTGCGCGGTGGCGCGCTGAACTGGCTGGATGAAACCCTGAGCTCGCCTGCCCAGATCCGGCTGGCAGGCATCGCACTGGACGCGTCGGCAATTGCCGTGCCGTTTGCCGCCGGCGCCCCCCTGCAGTTCAATGGATCGATAGGGCTGGATCAGTCCGTCCAGGAGCCGCTCGCTGCAGCGGCAGGTGCCAACACAAAAGCACAGACAAAGGCGAAGGCGATGGCGGCCGGGGTTTCCGTGAAAGCCATCGCGCCCGAGCCGGCCGCCACCCCCGCGTTGTTGACCTTCAGCGGAACGGCCACGGACCAGGCGGCCCAGGTCACTGCCACGGTGGCTGCCTGGCCACTCAATATGGCAGCCAGGTACGTTGGCCAGTTTTTGCTGCCGGCGTTGAACGGCCAGCTCGATGCCCAACTGGGCGTGACATGGCAGGCTGCTAGCGGCGACAAGGGCCAGGCGCTGCAGGTCACGGCCCCGCAGATCGCCGTCAGCGGCGTGTTGCTGGCGCAAGGCAAAACCTCGCTGGTGTCCATCAAGCGTGTGGACCTGTTTGAGGTGGGCATCGATGTGGCCGGCCAGACCTTCAAATCCGCCAAAATGCAGCTGACCCAGCCCAGGGCGAAGGTCGACCGCGATAGCGACAAACGCTGGATGTACGAGCGCTGGATGGTGAGCCGCGGCATGTCATCGCCGCCACCGCCGTCGCCAGCGCTTACGGCCCCCAAAGCCGACGCACCTTCCTGGGCCGTGGCCATCAACGAGGTGCTGCTCGAGGGGGGCGCCATATCGTTTTCCGACAAGGCCGGCGCCAAGCCGGTGGTGTTTGAGGTCTCGGCGGCCAGGGCCCAACTGGGTGGGCTGGTGCTTGATGACCGGCCCTCGGCCAGGGCGCAAGCGGCCAAACCGATGCCGCTCACCGCCTCCTTGCGTCTGGCCACCGGGCATTTTGAACCCGGCAAGCTTGATTTCAAGGGCAATGTGGGCCTCGTGCCGCTGCAGGCTCAGGGGCAGCTGGTGGTGGACCGGCTGCCGGCGCAGGCGTTTGAGCCTTACTTCGCCGACGCGCTCAACATCGAGCTGCTGCGCGCCGACGCCAGCTTCAAGGGCCGCGTGGCCTACCGCCAGACCCCGGCGGGGCCGCAGGCCCAGGTTGCCGGCGATGTGGCACTGAAAGAATTCAGGGCCAATACCCTGGCACCCAGCGAGGACTTGCTGGCCTGGAAGGCGTTGAACCTGCGCGGCCTGAATGTGGCACTGGACCCGGCCAAGGCGACGCGGGTGGACGTAACGGAAACGGTGCTGACCGACTTCTTCGCCCGCGTGATCGTCACACCCGAGGGCCGCATCAACCTGCAGGACCTGCTCAAGCCGGCCACCTCTGCCAGCACCGCGGGGGGCACGGCAACGATCGCCGCTTTCACGCCTGCATCTCAAACTGCTACTAAAACCATAGCTGGTGGTGCCCGTCAAACAGAGGCTGTAGCGCCAAAAGGCTCGCAAACCGTAGCGCAATCGCCTGCTTCGGCCCCTGCCGCCGCCAGCCCCGGCCCGCCTCCGGCAGTGAGTTTTGGCCCCATGAGCCTGGTCAACGGCAAGGTGCTGTTTTCGGACCGTTTTGTTAAACCCAACTATTCGGCCAACCTGAGCGACCTGACCGGCAAGCTCAGCGCGTTCTCCTCGGTGTCCCCGGCGGTGCCATCCAGCACGCCGGGCAGTGGCACGGCTACGACGCCCAACATGGCCGACCTGGAGTTGCGAGGCCGGGCCGAGGGCACGGCGTCGCTGGAGATTTTGGGCAAGCTCAACCCGCTGGCCAAGCCGCTCGCGCTTGACATCACCGGCAAGGTGCGCGACCTGGAGCTGCCGCCACTTTCGCCCTATGCCGTCAAGTACGCCGGGTACGGTATCAGCCGCGGCAAGCTCAGTATGGACGTCAACTATGTGGTTCTGCCTGACGGGCGGCTCACCGCCACAAACAAGCTCATCCTCAATCAGCTCAGTTTTGGTGACAAGGTCGAGGGTTCCACCGCCAGCCTGCCGGTCAAGCTGGCGGTAGCGCTGCTGGCCGACCGCAATGGCGTGATTGACCTGGACTTGCCCATCAGCGGCTCGTTGAACGACCCGCAGTTCAGCCTCGGCCCCATCATCGTCAAGGTCATTGTCAATGTGATCGTCAAGGCAATTACCGCACCGTTCAGCCTGCTGACCAGTGCGCTGGGCGGTGGTGGAGAGGAGTTGAGCACCGTCAGTTTCAAGGCCGGCAGCGCCCAGCTGGGGCCAGAAGCCAGGGCAGGGCTCGACAAGGTGGCCAAGGCGCTGGCAGATAGACCAGCCCTCAAGCTCACGGTCGTTGGCACCAGCAGTTTGGAGGCCGAGCGTGAGGGTTTCAAGCGCGAGCGGCTTGATGAACTGGTGGGGGCCGAAAAGCGCCGCAGCACGGTCAAAGAGGGCGGTACCGCCGGGGCCGCGGTCAGCATCAGCGCCGCCGAGTACCCCGCCTTGATCAAGGAGGTGTACAAACGCGCGGACATGCCCAAACCGCGCAACCTCATCGGCCTGGCCAAAGAGCTGCCCGTGTCCGAGATGGAAAGTCTGCTGCTGGCCGACATCAAGGTGAGCGATGACGCCATGCGCGAGCTGGCGGTGCAGCGCGGCATGGCCGTCAAGGACTACCTCGCCACCCGAAATCTGCCACCTGATCGCCTCTTTCTGGGGGCCGCCAAAGCGGTGCCGCCAGAGGCCAAATGGACGCCACGCGCTGAACTTAATTTGGCGATGCCCTAAAAACAGCGAAAATACGCCCAGTGCTTTATTTTTAAAGCGTGAGGGCGGGGCGCAAGAGGCAAAGGCCTTGTACGCCGCGACCCGCTTTCCCCGCTGACGGTTCACCACCCATTGCCCTGACCATGGCAGCAAGTGCTGGCAGGCGCAAGCATCCCGGAGCATAGGGCGCTCCGGCTCGCGTGCCGTCTTCGGCTGTTTTCTCGAACCGAGTGTTATTAATTTTTTTATGCTGCGTTTTCCCATGTCCAAATCTTCCAAAGCCGACGCTACTCCGGCACATGCATCCACCGTGAAAACCGGCCCGGCCAAATCGGCCGAAGCCCATCCGCTGGACGGCCTGACGGGCGGCGCGTTTTCAGCGCCCACCTCGGGCGAGCGCGCGGCGCGCATCCGTCAGTGGCTGGCGACGGAACCCACAGCGGAGCAGATGGCCGAGGTTTACAAGGACCTGGCCAACCGCGACAAGGGCGCCGCCAAACCCCTCAAGGAAAAGCTCGACGAGGTCAAGCGCAGCAAGGGCCAGGAAGCCGTGGCGGCCGAATGGGCTGAAAAAGCGCAGGGCCTGCTGGCCTTGCCCAAACTCAATCTGGCTGATGCCCTGGCCTGGCAGCGTGACGCCGCCAAGGCTGGAGCGCCCTTGTCCCGGGAACCGCTGGCCGGCCTGAAGGTACAACTGGCCGAGCGCGTCAAGACCATCGAAGACCTGCAGCACCGCACCCAGGTGCAGCGCGAAGCCGCCGTGCTGATTGCGCAGCGCATCGAGGTGTTGTCCATCAAACCCTGGCGCGATGCGCAAGCCGCGCTCGATACCCTGCGCACCGACGTGACGCACTGGCAGAACCAGGCCGACGAAATCATGCACGACGCCAACTGGGCCAGCGTCGACGCGAAATTTCCTCCGCTGCTGGACGCCTCGCGTGGCCAGTTGCTGGCTGTCTGGGAGGCCTTCCAGGGAGCACTGGCCGTGGCCGTGAAAGCTGCGGAGGATGCGGCGGCGCCACTGCCCGCCGTGCCCGTGTGGGCCGACGAGTTGCGCGCCGCGCGTGGCGTTCCGGCACCCGCGGGCGAGCAGCCGGCGCGCGCGCCCAAGGCCAAAATCGATCCTGCTGTCTTGAAGGACATGCGCGAGAAGGCGACGGCGGCTGTGCAGGAAGCGCTGGCCAGGCTGGAGCACGAAGTGACGGAAGGCCATGGCAAGTCCACGCCCAAAGTCGCGGCTGACCTGCGCCATGCGCTGAAAGAGCATATCCGCCACATCGACAGCAAGCTCGAAGCCGCTGCGCACGCTGCGCTGACGGCGGCCGGCGAACTGGAAGGCTGGCAGCGCTGGCGCGCCGACCAGATCCGCGAAGAGCTGGTCGTGAAAGCCGAAGCGCTGGTGGCACACCCCATGGGCGGCCGCAAGCAGCAGGAAGCCCTGCGCGCCATGCGCGAGCAGTGGAAGACCAGCGACCAGGGCGGCACGCCCAACCATGCGCTGTGGAAGCGCTTTGACGATGCCTGCAATGAAGCCCATAAAGTGGTCGAAACCTGGCTCGAAAAAGTCAAGGAGCAGACGGAGGCCAGCAAGGCGCAGCGCCACGCACTGATTGAAGAAGTGCTGGCCTGGGCCGAAGCCCACAAGACCAACACCGACTGGAAGCACCACATTCGCAGCCTCAACGGGTTTGTGGAGAAATGGCGCGAAGCGGGGCACCTGGGTGAAAAGGCCTTTGCCGAAATCCAGCCTGTCTGGAAAGCCGCCATGGATGCGGCTGATGCACCGCTGACGGCCGCCCGCAACGAGAGCCTGGCGCGCCGCAAGGCCATGATTGAAGAGGCGCAAGTTCTGGGGGCTGAGCCCCAGTTGCGCATTGATGCCGTCAAGACCCTGCAGCAGCGCTGGCAGCATGAGGCGCAAAGTGTGCCGATTGAGCGCAAGCAGGAGCAAAAACTGTGGGACGCTTTTCGCAAGCCGATTGATGACGCCTTCCAGCGGAAAACCGCCGAGCGCGAAAAAGCAGCAGCTGCGCTCGGCGAGTTCGACCGCATGGTGCTCGAGGCCTCCAAAGCGGTGGAGGCCGCCACGGCCAGCGGCGATGCGCAAAAAATCCACGCCGCCGCCAAGGCGCTTGAGGCGATTGTTCGTGGCCAGGTTCCCGTGCCGGCCCCTGCGCCCGTGCCTGCACCTGCGGCTACATCGGAGTCCGAAGTGCCGTCGGCGGCTTCGGTCGAGGCTGTGCTTGCCGCCGCCAACGAAACACCTGTTGCAGCAGGAGATGATGCCGAAGCCTCCGTTGAATCTACGCAGGAAGCTACAGAAACAGTAGCAGACCAATCGCCCGTCATGGAAGCCGCTTCTGAAGCGGCCGCCACCGAGTTTGCGCAAGCCGGCGAGCCCGCCTCTGCACCCGCTGAACCCCCACCACCGCCCAAAGCCGCACCCAGGCCCATCGTGGCCATGCGCGGTGACGACCGCCCCGGCATGCGCAAGGCTGAAGCAGCGCCCGCAGGACGAGGCGGTAAATTCGGTGACCGCAAGGATTCGCGCCCGGGCGGCCCGCGCCAAAGCACGGACAACAAGTTCGAGCCTTACCGCCCCGACCGCGATGGCAGCCGTTCCGGCCGTGACGACCGGGGCCCTCGTGACAATGACCGCCCGGCCTTCGAAGACCGCGGTCCGCGCCTGGGCGATGCCGCTTTCCGCGCCCAGCGCGAAGCCTTTGAGGCCGCCAACCACGCGCTCAAAAAGCTCGCCATGCAGGCCCATGGTGAAGTGCTGACCCACTTGATCACCGCCTGGGAAAAGCGCGATCCGTCGCTGTTGCCCGGCGCGCAGGAACTGGGCAAGCAGGTCGCTCCCGCTGTGCGCAACCGCTGGGTTCAGGCGGTTGGCGTGCCCTCAGGCAAGGATGCGTCCGAAGCCTTGTTGCGTCTGGAGATCGCCGCCGAACTGCCCACGCCTGCCGAGCACCTCAGTGCCCGCCGCATGTTGCAGTTGCAGCTGCTGACCCGGCGCAACGCACCCGCACCCGCTGAAACCTGGGGTGAAGACGCCGCTCAGGTGCTGGCAGCTGACTTCGATGCCGGCAACGCCAGGCGCGTGCAAAACGTGCTGAAGGTGCTGCTCAAGCGATGAGCTGACCTGTGAACTAGCCTCTCGCAGCCCTCGGGCTTGGGGAGCGCTGGATGCTCACTGTCGCACCGCATGATGCAGAGGTGCTATCAAATAAATAGCTATTTCCCCTTTGCCTTACTGGGTTGAAAGTCTGTTTCGTCTGAAGTATTCATCAAACAACCCAGCCAGAGCTGCGAAGTCCTGCGCAAACCGCGGGCGGTTCACAAAATACGCCTCGCAGGTCACGGCAAAGAATTCGGCTGGTGACGTTGCCGCATAGCTGTCCAGCCAGGGTGGCGCACCGCCAAAACGTTCGGCCATGGCCACCTGTTCTCGAAAGTCGTCGTAGGCTGGTTGCATCACGGCCTGCCAGGCCTCGCGTGCCGTACGCGAGGGCAAGGGTGGGCAGCCGTTGGCAGTGCCGTCGCGCATGTCGATCTTGTGAATGAATTCGTGAACCACGACGTTGTAGCCCTGGCTGGCTGATTCACCTGCCGCAGCCACATCCTGCCAGCTCAGGGTAACCGGGCCGCGCTCCATGGCTTCACCCAGCAGGACTTCGCTGTAGCGGTGCACCACGCCACTGTCGTCCATCACCTCGCGGCGCGCCAGCATGGCTCCCGGGTGCACCACGATGCCTTTGAAGTCGTCGTAATAGTCAAGGCCCAGGTGCAGCACCGGAAGGCAGGCCTGCGCAGCAATCGCGACCGCCATTTCATCGGTGACAACAAGGCCTTGCGCGCCACTGAATTCCTTGCCGGCCAGAAACTGGCCGGCAAGGGTTCGCAGTTGTGACTGCTCGGCCGCTGCGCGTTGGGCCAGGAAAGGGTACTGGGCCAGCGTGTGCTGCCACAGGGTCTCGGGAATGGTGTCGGGATCGGCGCGGACGCGCCCCAGCAGTGTTCGCAGCCAGTTCAGCATGAGGCAGGCGTCTTCGTCTTGATCGCAGGCTTTGTGAGCAGGCCGGCAGCCAGGCCTATAGCAGGGGAATGCGCCGCAAGCCGTCGGCGGACAGGCGCAGCACTTCGGCGCGCGGTACCTTGCCCTCGGCATGCCAGTCGCTGAGCACCACGCGGGCAAAGCCCTGGCCGAGGTCATGCACTGCCGGCTGGTGGGTGTGGCCGTGAATCAGGGTGCGCGCGCCCGCGGCCTCTAGCCACTGGCGGGCGGCCTCGGTGTCCACGTCGGCATAGCCGGCTCCCGACTGCCTGCGGCGTTCGTGCTGTTGCTGGCTTTGCTGGCGCAGCCCGCGCGCAATGGCCTGGCGTTCGGCCAGGGGTCTGGCCAAAAACGCCTTCTGCCAATCCGCGCTGCGTACCTGCTGGCGAAACTGCAGGTAGTCCACATCACCCAGGCACAGCGCGTCGCCATGTGACAGCAGCCAGCGCTGACCTTGAAACACCAGCACGGTCGGGTCGTCCAGCAAGGTGATGTTGCACAGGTCCATCAGCGTCGGGCCGGCCGGTGTCTGGCCGACCAGGAAGTCGCGGTTGCCGTGCATGAAAAAAACAGCCAGCCGGCCTGCTGTCTCGCCCAGCAGGCGGGCGCAGCGGTCTTCAAAGCTGGTCTCCGGCTGGGTCTCCATGCCGGTCGCCAGGGCCGGTAAATCAGCGCTCACCGCATCGTCGCCGACCCAGACCTCAAACAGGTCTCCCAGGATGAACACCGCATCGGCAGGCGTGCTCTCAAGGTAATGCCGCCAGGCCGTGAAGGTGGCGGGCTCCCCGGCCTGCAAATGCAGGTCTGCAATGAAATCGACCGTGCGCCAGGAAGGCGGTGCATGGAGCTCCGCGATCTGGGGCACGGTCAAGGAGGAGGTCACGGGCCGGACTTGGGCAGGCTCAGTCCGAAGGGGCTTCAGGCCAGTGCCACTGCTTTTTCGATCACCACGTCTTCGAGGGGCACGTCATCATGAAAGCCCTTGCGGCCGGTTTTGACGGCCTTGATCTTGTCAACGACCTCGGCGCCCGCCACCACTTTGCCAAACACGGCATAGCCCCAACCTGATGCGCTGGGCGCAGTGTGGTTCAAAAAGCCGTTGTCTGCCACGTTGATGAAAAACTGCGAGCTGGCCGAGTGGGGCGCGTTGGTGCGGGCCATGGCGACGGTGTAGTTGTCGTTCTTCAGGCCGTTGCTGGCTTCGTTCTCGATCTCGGCGTCGGTAGGCTTTTGCTTCATGCCGACTTCAAAGCCGCCACCCTGCACCATGAAGCCGGGAATCACGCGGTGAAACACGGTGTTGGTGTAGTGGCCCTTGTTGACATAGCTCAGGAAGTTGGCGACGGTCTTGGGTGCCTTGGCGGCATCGAGCTCCAGCGTGATGACGCCGTAGTTCTTGATATGGAGTTCTACTTTCGGGTTGCTCATGGTGGTTCCTGTATCAGTGAGTCAATTGATTAATTGACGAGGGTTGCAGATTTGATGAGAACGGGCGTTTTAGGCACGTCCGTGGGGAAGGGGCCGCCGGGGCCGGTGGGAACCAATTTGATTTTGTTTACCACGTCCATGCCGCTGATGACTTTGCCAAACACCGTGTAACCGTAGAGTTGGGGTGCGTTGACGAGTTGCGCGCGTGGTGTGTTTTCATAGACCTGGCCCTGGTACTCAAACCGGGGCACCGGGTCGCCCGGCGGGATCAGCGTCGGATTCAAAAAGTCGTTGTCCTTGACGTTGATGAAAAACTGCGATGACGCCGAATGGGGGTCGCTGGTGCGGGCCATGGCCAGTGTGCCCACCACGTTTTTGGCGCCGCCTTTGGCCAGGGCTTCGCGGCCTTCGTGGACCACCGGGGGGCGGGTCTTTTTCTCGGCATATTTCGCATCGTAGCCACCGCCCTGCACCATGAAGTTGCTGATGACCCGGTGAAAGATGATGCCGTCATAGTGCTTGTCCTTGACGTACTGCAAAAAATTATCGACCGTTTTGGGCGCTTTGTCGGGGTAGACCTCGACCACGAAATCGCCTTCGCTGGTGACAAACTTCACCTTGGGTGCGCCCTGCGCCGAGGCGGGGCCGGCAAGGCCGGTGATGACGGCAGAGACAGCCATTGCCGCGAGCGCTGCGCGGCGAGCCGCGCTGAATGGGGTCAACGTGGCGGACATGGCGGACATGGCGAGCTTGGCAAATGCCATCAAATTACCTCTTCAAGAAAATATTTTTCACTGGCTGCCCCGGCGAGGGCCACTACCACTACGGGTGCCTGGTCCGGCCTGTTCCAACGCCCCTGACCAGTTTGCTAAAGGTTACCACCATCGTGTCGCTGCTGTCGGTCCAGCGCCGATCGTCTGCAGCGGCTGGTGCACTTGGTAGGACGGCACTATCGGGGCGATGCCACGGGTGCAGGGGCTGGCTTGACAACCATCGGGCCGGATATCTGCACGCCGGTGGCGGCCGACTTCTGGTTTTTGGTGCCGGCTGAGAACAATTCGCGGATCAGCGCCAACTTGGGCGGCACGCTGGTGTTGCCACGGTCAAGCTGCAGGGCTTTGTCGTAGGCCTGGCTGGCGAGCTTGGCGTAGACGTCGCCCAGGTTTTCGTGGGCGGTGGCATAGCTGGGGTTGGTGCGGATCGCCATTTCAAGCGCGGCCCTGGCCTTGTCAAACTGGTTCTGGCCGGCGTAGATCACGGCCAGGTTGTTGTAAGGCTCAGGCAGCTCAGGATATTCTTCCGTGATTTTGGTGAAGGTGGCGATCGCGTCGCTGGTCTTGCCGGTTTCAGTCTGGATCACACCCTTGAAGAAACGCATCTGCGGGTCGCGTGGCTTGCTGGCGATGTACTGGTCGGCCTTGGCAAGCGCTTCGGGGTATTGGCCGGCACGCATCAGGCGGCTGACATCGGCGTAGTCGTCGGCATGAGCTGCGGATACCGACAGCATGGCGGCCAGCAACAGCACGCGCAGTGCCGCCGGCAAGGGCTTGCGTGAGTTACTTGAGTTGCTTGAGAACGATGGTGCGCGCGTGGGCATGAGAAGTCTCGCTATTGTTTTGAAGCGTTGGATACCCGTTGGGCGGGAAATCACCATGAAACAGCCTGGCTCTTCAGTGGCCCCCGGAATTGCCGCATGCTGCATGCTGTCAGGTCGGCTGGATATACTGGTCAATTGTAGCTGAGGGGGTATAGTTCGTTGCCGCGCGGAAATCGCGCTTTCCCCCCTTTCTTCCAGGTTCTTTCGCATTCTTTTTTACCTTTGCCTGCGCCTGTAACCGTTCGTTGTATTTCGCTTCTTGTCCCCTTCTGACCGATCGACCGATTCTCGTCAGGCCACGCATTCAGACACTCCATGAGCCTTCGCATTTACAACACGCTGTCGCGTGACGTAGAAGTTTTTTCTCCACTGCTTCCCGGCCACGTGCGCATGTATGTGTGCGGCATGACGGTGTATGACCTCTGCCATCTGGGCCATGCACGCGCCATGGTGGCTTTTGATGTGGTCCAGCGCTGGCTCAAGGTGAGCGGGTTGAAGGTGACTTACGTGCGCAACGTGACCGACATTGACGACAAGATCATCAAGCGGGCCGTGGAAAACGGTGAAACCATCCGATCGCTGACCGACCGCATGGTGGTCGCCCTGCACCAGGATGCAGATGCGCTGGGCATTGAGCGCCCCACCCACGAGCCGCGCGCCACCGACTTTGTGCCGCAGATGCTCAGCCTGATCGGCACCCTGGAGAAAAAGGGACTGGCCTATCAAACCCAAAGCGGCTCGGGCCAGGGCGACGTGAACTACGCCGTGCGCAAGTTTGACGGCTACGGCAAGCTGTCCGGCAAGTCGCTGGATGAGTTGCGGGCCGGTGAGCGGGTGGAAGTGCTTGATGGCAAGGACGATCCGCTGGACTTTGTGCTCTGGAAAAGCGCCAAGCCGAGCGAGCCCGATGACGCCAAGTGGGACAGCCCCTACGGCCCCGGCCGGCCCGGCTGGCATATTGAATGTTCGGCCATGGCCTGCGAGTTGCTCGGGGAGTCGTTTGACATCCACGGCGGCGGCGCCGATCTGCAGTTCCCGCACCACGAAAACGAAATTGCCCAGTCGGAAGGAGCCTTTGGCAAGCCCCTGGCCGGCACCTGGATGCACAACGGCTTCGTGCGGGTGGACAACGAAAAGATGTCCAAGTCACTGGGGAATTTTTTCACCATCCGTGAAATCCTGGCGAAGTACGACGCCGAGACCGTGCGTTTTTTCATCATTCGAGCCCACTACCGCAGTCCGCTCAATTACAGCGATGCTCACCTGGATGACGCCCGCAATTCGCTCAAGCGCCTCTATACCGCGCTGGACCTCGTCAGCCCTGCCGTGGTGGCGATTGACTGGACCAACCCGTTTGCGGCGCGCTTCAAGGCCGCCATGGATGAAGACTTCGGCACACCGGAAGCGGTGGCGGTGCTGTTCGATCTGGCCGGTGAAGTCAACAAAACCCGTTCTGCCGAGCTGGCTGGTTTGCTGAAGAGCCTGGGCGGCTGCCTGGGCTTGCTGCAGAGCGCCCCCGGCAGCTACCTCCAGGCCGGCGCCGGGCTGGACGATGCCAGCATCCAGCGGCTGATCGCTCAGCGCGCCGATGCCAAGAAAACGAAAAACTTCGCCGAGGCAGACCGCATCCGCAATGATTTGCTGGGTCAGGGCATTGTGCTCAAGGATTCACCGGCAGGCACCACCTGGGAAGTGCAATCGTGAGGTTGGGGCTTAAATATTCAGATCATTCTGGCCACCAGTTGCTGCAGCGCGGGTGCGGGCAGTTATGAAAAAGATAGTAAAAACCGGCCCTGCCAGTGTTGAGCTGGCCGATGTTCCCGAGCCCGCCACCACGGTGCCCGAGTATTGGGGCGACGCCTGCAGGCACCTGGTCAAGAAAGACCGGGTGATGAAGCGGCTGATTCCCCAGTTTGGCGACGCCTGTCTTCATGCAAGGGGGGATGCCTTCAGCACGCTGGCGCGCAGCATCGTGGGGCAGCAGATCTCCGTGAAAGCGGCCCAGAGCGTCTGGACAAAGTTCTCGGCCCTGCCCAAGAAAATCACTCCCGCCAACGTGCTCAGGCTCAAGGTTAACGACATGCGGGCTGCGGGCCTGAGTGCGCGCAAGGTGGAGTACCTGGTAGACCTGTCGATACACTTCGACACCGGCACGGTCCATGTGAAGGACTGGCAGGCGATGGACGACGAAGCCATCATTGCCGAGCTGGTGGCCATCCGCGGCATTGGCCGCTGGACCGCCGAGATGTTCCTGATTTTTTACCTGATGCGTCCCAACGTGCTGCCGCTGGACGATCTCGGCCTGATCAACGGCATCAGCCAGAACTATTTTTCGGGTGAATCCGTCAGCCGCAGTGATGCGCGCGAGGTGGCTGCGGCCTGGGCGCCGTATTGCAGTGTCGCAACTTGGTATATTTGGCGCTCGCTGGACCCATTACCGGTTCTGGGTACCGAGCAAAAATAACGGTAACAGGCCTTAAGTTTTAAGAAGCCTTGAGGAGCATGACATGGCGAAAAAGACCTTTCTCGATTTTGAGCAGCCCATTGCGGAGCTTGAAGGGAAAATTGAAGAGCTGCGCTACGTGCAGACCGAGTCGGCAGTCGATATCTCGGAAGAAATCGACCAGCTGGCCAAAAAGAGCCAGCAACTGACCAAAGACATCTACAGCGACCTCAACCCCTGGCAGATCACCAAGATCGCCCGTCATCCGGAGCGGCCTTACACGCTGGATTACGTCAACGACATATTCACCGATTTTGTGGAGCTGCACGGCGACCGGCATTTCTCGGACGACCTGAGCATTGTGGGCGGCCTGGCCCGCTTCAACGGCACTGCCTGCATGGTGCTGGGCCACCAGAAAGGGCGCGACACCCGGGAGCGCGGCCTGCGCAATTTCGGCATGACCAAGCCCGAGGGTTACCGCAAGGCCTTGCGCCTCATGAAGACCGCCGAGAAGTTCAAGCTGCCGGTGTTCACCTTTGTGGACACCCCCGGTGCCTACCCCGGCATCGACGCAGAAGAGCGCGGCCAGTCGGAGGCCATCGGCCGCAATATTTTTGAAATGGCGCAGCTCGAAGTGCCCATCATCACCACCATCATCGGAGAGGGCGGCTCCGGCGGCGCGCTGGCCATTTCGGTGGCTGACCAGGTGGTGATGCTGCAGTATTCGATTTACTCCGTGATCAGCCCGGAAGGCTGCGCATCCATTCTCTGGAAAACCTCGGAAAAGTCGCAAGAAGCCGCCGACGCGCTGGGCATCACGGCGCACCGGCTCAAGGCCCTGGGCGTGATCGACAAGATCGTCAATGAGCCAGTGGGCGGCGCCCATCGCGACCACAAGCAGATGTCCGCATTTTTGAAGCGGGCGCTCAACGACGCATTCCGGCAGGTCAGCGACCTGAAGGTCAAGGAGCTGCTGGACCGCCGCTACGAACGGCTGCAGAGCTATGGCCGTTTCACCGACACCAAAGCCGACGCCGGCAAATAGGGCGCTACGGCAAGCCCAAGCGAACAAGCCCATGGCCAGCCTGTCCGACCAGGAAATCCGGCACTATCGGGACCAGGGCTACGTCATTCCGCAGTTCCGGCTCAGCGATGCCTGGGTCCGCCGCATGCAGGATGCGCTGAACACCTTGATCCGCAACAACCCGGGCGTGCGCCCCGAAAAACTGGTGAGCGCCCATATCGAGGGCCACAACGATGAGGGCGTGCGGGGCAACCGGGATTTTTTCGATCTCGCCATGAACCCGGATATCGTTGACCTGGTCACGCAGGTGATCGGGCCCGACGTCATCCTGTGGGGCTGCCACGTATTCTGCAAGCCGGCCAGCGAAGGTTTTGAAACGCCCTGGCACCAGGACGGCCATTACTGGCCCATCCGCCCGCTGGCCAACTGCACCGTCTGGGTGGCGCTGGAGCCGAGCACGCGCGAGAATGGCTGCCTGCGCGTGATCCCCGGTTCGCACGCCGCCAAAGTGCTTCATCCTCACCTGCATGAAGACCGCACCGATCTGACGCTGAACCAGCGCATGGCCGAAGGCAGCTTTGACGTGAACGACGCGGTGGATCTGGAACTTGAGCCCGGCCAGATGTCTTTGCACGACATCTACATGATCCATGGCGCCCAGGCCAATACCTCCGGCATCCGGCGCACCGGCGTGGCGCTGCGCTATATGCCGGGCACTTCATTGTTCGACCGCAGCCTGCGCCCATCGGACGGCGAGACCGGCGTCCCGGTCAGCTTTGCTACGCGGCCTTTGTGGCTGCTCCGGGGCGAGGACCGGACAGGGCGCAATGATTTCTCGGTGGGCCACCGTGGCTCGTAGCGCGACGGCGCAAGGCTTACCCGAAGCGCTGGCTTCTTTCTCTCCGGGCCTGCCTTTCGCTGTAGCGCTCAGCGGCGGCGCCGATTCAACCGCCTTGCTGGTGGGCTGCGCCGAGAAATGGCCTGGTCAGGTCCGGGCCGTTCATATCCATCACGGCCTGCAGGCTGCAGCCGACGACTTTGAACGGCACTGCCAGGCCCTGTGCGCGCAGTTGAACGTGCCGCTTGCCGTGAAACGCGTGCAGGCCCGCCATGCACCCGGGGAAAGTCCCGAGGACGCGGCCCGCAAGGCCCGTTATGCGGCTTTTGGGGCTGTTGCTCGTGAAGAATGGGCGCAGCATGCCATCAAAGACATAGCAATAGCCCAGCATGCCGATGACCAGGTTGAAACCATGCTGCTGGCGCTGTCGCGCGGGGCAGGGCTGCCGGGGCTGGCCGCCATGCCGGCGCGGTGGGAGCGGGACGGCATCGTCTACCACCGCCCGCTGCTGGCGGTGCCCGGGGCGCTGGTGCGAGCCTGGCTGGTCGAACGGGGCTTGCCCTGGGTGGAAGATCCGACCAATACCGATGAGCGGTTCACGCGTAACCGCATTCGGGCCCGGCTGTTGCCCGCGCTGGCGGACGCCTTTCCGCAGTTCCGCGAGACCTTTGCGCGCAGTGCCCGACACGCGGCCCAGGCCCAGGCGCTGCTGGTGGAGGTGGCGCAGCAGGATCTGGCCACGGTCGGCCTGCCGCCTGCCATCACGGCCCTGCAGGGTTTGTCGCAGCCACGCCAGGCCAATGTGCTGCGCCATTGGCTGCAGCTGCAACAGGCCACACCCAGCGCGGCGCAACTCGATCAACTGCTGACGCAAGTGGCCGCCTGCACCACCCGCGGGCACCAGATCCACCTTAAGGTGGCGACAGGCCACGTGACGCGCGTCGGCACGGTGCTGCACTACACCGCCGGGGCGGGTCAGACGGACGATTAGGTAATAGCCCTAGGTATAATTAAAGGCTTTGCTGGCAGCCAAAGCCTTCCCTGCAGAATGCAGAAAGGGCATGAGAGGCCTGCAAAAAGCAGCACGCAATGTTCGCAACCAACTCCTGAATTGACATCCTGCAATGGCTTTGATCGTTCATAAATACGGCGGCACATCGATGGGCTCAACCGAGCGCATCCGCAATGTGGCCAAGCGCGTCGCCAAGTGGGCGCGGGCCGGCCACCAGATGGTCGTGGTTCCCAGCGCTATGAGTGGCGAAACCAATCGTTTGCTGGGCCTGGCCAAAGAGCTGGCCCCCGCACGGCCCGGTGACGACTATCATCGTGAACTCGACGCGCTGGCCGCGACCGGCGAGCAGGCCTCCAGCGCGCTGCTGGCCATTGCCCTGCAGTCCGAAGGCATGCAGGCCGTGAGCTACGCCGGCTGGCAGGTCACCATCAAGACCAACAACGCCTACACCAAGGCCCGCATCGAGTCGATTGACGACGAGCGCGTGCGCGCCGACCTGGACGCCGGCAAGGTCGTCATCATCACCGGCTTCCAGGGTGTGGACGAGGGCGGCAACGTCACCACGCTGGGCCGCGGCGGCTCCGACACCTCTGCCGTGGCGATCGCGGCAGCCCTGAAAGCCCACGAGTGCCTGATTTACACCGACGTGGACGGCGTGTACACGACCGACCCGCGCGTGGTGCCCGAGGCACGCCGCCTGCATACCGTGAGTTTCGAGGAAATGCTGGAGATGGCCTCCATGGGCTCCAAGGTGCTGCAGATCCGCTCGGTGGAATTTGCCGGCAAGTACAAGGTGCCGCTGCGCGTGCTGTCCAGCTTCACCGACTGGGACATCGACATCAACGAAGAAGCCAGATCAGGCACTTTGATCAGTTTTGAGGAAGACGAAAACATGGAACAAGCCATCGTATCGGGCATCGCTTTCAACCGCGATGAAGCCAAAATCTCCGTCCTCGGCGTGCCAGACACTCCGGGCATTGCCTACCAGATCCTCGGCGCCGTGGCTGACGCCAACATCGAAGTCGATGTGATCATCCAGAATATCAGCAAGGACGGCAAGACCGACTTCAGCTTTACCGTGCACCGCAACGACTATTCCAAAGCCGTTGACCTGCTGAAAACCCAGGTGCTGCCCAAACTCGGCGCGCAGGAAGTCACCGGCGACGCCAAGATCTGCAAGGTCAGCATCGTAGGCATCGGCATGCGCAGCCATGTGGGTGTTGCCAGCAAGATGTTCCGCGTGCTCAGCGAAGAGGGCATCAACATCCAGATGATTTCCACCAGCGAAATCAAGACCTCCGTGGTCATTGATGAAAAATACATGGAGCTGGCCGTTCGTGCCTTGCACAAGGCTTTTGACCTGGACCAGCCCGCCGCCTGAAAACCGGCTTTAAGTCGTGAGATAATCGCTTTATTGGAAACGTGACCGAGTGGCCGAAGGTGCTCCCCTGCTAAGGGAGTATGGGGTGTAGAGCCTCATCGAGGGTTCGAATCCCTCCGTTTCCGCCAGTACAAAAAGCCGCCTTCGGGCGGCTTTTTTACGTCTATCCCGAGCTGGCCGACAGATCAACTGGACAGCCGGGTTCCACGGGCCACCAGCAGCTCATTTGGCCCTTCCCAGCCGCCTGGTGACTGAAATGCACCAAGCCTGCTTTCCATCTCCGCCCAAGCGGCGTCCTGCGCTTCCTGGTTCAGGTTGCCCAGAATCTGCACGATCGGTGACGCCGAAGTGCGGATGAAAGTCAAATAATCCCGCGTCGAGGGCAGGCGGAAGGGCGCGGAGACCCGGGTGGTTGCCACGTCTGTAAATCCCGCAGCGAGGAACAACTCATCAAGCAGGCCCGGCTTGCCCAGGCTCATCAAGCTTCCTGGTTGGTAGGGATCGCGCGGCGGCAGGCCTGCATGCTTGAGTGCCGTTGACATCAGGATGCCGATGCAGGGGTTGTATTGCGGCTCCGAGAACACCAGTACCGATGCACTCCCGCCGGGTTTCAGGGCGCGGTGAGCCTGCTGCAGCGCCAGCAAGGGGTTTGGGCAGAACATGAGGCCGAGCCGGGACACGGCAGCATCGAAGCTCGCAGCATCGACATCCAGATTTTCGGCATCGCAGACGCTGGTCTCCACGTTCAGCAAGCCGGCATGGCGCGCATTGTTTTTTGCGAATTCCAAAATTCCTGCGGAAATGTCGGTGGCCAGCACATAACCACCGGGCCCAACCCGCCGGGCGATGTCCAGCGTCTGGTCCCCTGCGCCTGCGGCGATGTCCAGTACCCGCATACCGACTGTGATGCGGGCCGCATCGAGCATGGCCGGGGTTGCCTCGGCGAGCCAGTCATGGATATGCTGTGTTTGATCGTTCCACCCGCTGGCAGACTTGTCCCAAGCTTGCCTGGTAGCTGTCTTGAACTGTTCCGGGTTCAGTGTGCTCATGAAGTATCCCTTGGGAAAATCGCACCGTAGGCAGTTTGATTCCAAACAGGTGCAAACGCAAGCGATCCCTCTGACACCTCAATGCGCAGCTCCAATGCGCGACTTCAAGACACGGCTCACAAACGTGTGGGGTCAACGATTCTTTTTGATCGCAAGTGCCGCTTCGTTCACCAGTTCCGGGCCTTTGTAGATGAGGCCGGTGTAAATCTGCACCACGTCCGCACCGGCCCTGATTTTGGAGACGGCATCCTGTCCGCTCATCACACCGCCAACGCCAATGATGGGAAAGCCTGCACCGAGCGCGGCACGCAGCTGGCGGATGACGCGGTTGCTGGCTTCGAGTACGGGGGCGCCGCTTAGTCCACCGGCCTCTTCGGCGTGACGCAGCCCTTTGACCGCATCGCGGCTCAGCGTGGTGTTGGTGGCAACCACGCCGTCCATGGCATGGCGCTTCAGCGTGGCGGCAATCACGTCGACCTGGGCTTCGTCAAGGTCGGGGGCGATCTTCACAAAAATTGGCACGCGTTTGCCATGTTGTCTGGCGAGGGATTCGCGCCGCTCGGCAATCCGGCCCAGTAATGCGTCGAGGGCTTCGTCGCTTTGCAGCGCGCGCAGGTTTTTGGTGTTGGGGCTGGAGATGTTGACGGTGACGTAGTCGGCATGGGGGTATACGCCATCCAGGCAGGTCAGGTAGTCATCCACCGCGTTTTCAATCGGCGTGACGGCGTTTTTGCCGATGTTCAGGCCCAGGATCAGCGGGTTGGGCGTGTTCTGCCTGCGAACGCGGGACTGCTGCACGTTGGCTAAAAAGGCGTCCAGCCCGTCATTGTTGAAGCCCAGGCGATTGATCAGCGCATTGGCCTCGGGCAAGCGGAACATGCGTGGCTTGGGGTTGCCGGGCTGCCCCTTGGGCGTGACGGTGCCGACTTCGACAAAGCCAAACCCCATGGCCGCCAAGCCATCGATGCAGCGGGCATTCTTGTCAAGTCCGGCTGCCAGGCCCACGCGGTTGGCAAACTTCAGGCCGGCCAGCGCGATCGGGTCGTTCACGCGGCTGGAGCACCATGCCAGCGACAGCGGGGTGCCTTGGGTGCGTGCCAGCGAGGCCATGGTCAGCTCGTGGGCCGTTTCAGGGTCGAGCCCAAATAAAAAGGGACGGGCCAGGGCATAGGGGAGCAGGGACATTGGATAATTCGACTTGATTTGAAGCTACTTGCTGTGAGTTGACCGGGCGTGGCCCGGACATCGGCTCCGATTGTCGCAAAAACCAACCTCTCATCCTTACAAGCCCAACATGACTCAAGACGAACTCAAAGCCCTGGTCGGCCAGGCCGCCCTGCCATACGTGGAACCCGGCAGCATTGTCGGCGTGGGCACCGGCTCCACTGTCAACAAATTCATAGATGCACTGGCAACGATGAAGGACCGCATTGCCGGCGCGGTCTCCAGTTCGGTGGCGTCTACCGAACGTCTGCAGGCCATCGGCATCAAGGTGTTTGATGCCACTGAGGTGGATGAGCTGGCCGTGTACATCGACGGAGCCGACGAGATCGACCACGCGGGCTACATGATCAAGGGTGGTGGCGCAGCGCTCACGCGCGAAAAAATCGTGGCGGCCCAGTCACGCAAATTTGTCTGTATTGCCGACGAGTCCAAACTGGTGCAAACGCTGGGCAGCTTTCCCTTGCCGGTGGAGGTGATTCCGATGGCCGCCAGGCGCATTGCTCGCCAGTTTGCCGCGCTGGGCGGTACGGCGACCTTGCGGTCTAAAGGTGGAGCGGAGAGCGGCGAACCGCTGGTGACCGACAACGGCCAGCATATTCTGGACGTGACGGGCCTGAAGATCACCGACCCCTTGGGGTTTGAGTCCCAGGTAAACCAGTGGCCAGGGGTTGTTACGGTGGGGGTGTTTGCCTTCCAGAAGGCTCATGTGTGCCTGCTGGGGGCGTCGGACGGTGTCAGGACCCTGGTGTTTTAACCGCGGTTTTTGGCCCGAGGTGGCAAGCCAGCGTGCTTAAAACTTGATGCCGGCCGGATTATCGTTCGGCTGGGTTGCTGCGGGAGCCGGGATTGGGCGTTCCACGAATGCAGGGTTTCCGCCGCCCGCCGGCGCGGGAGGCGCGGTCGCCACGCTTACCAGGGGCGTAGGCGCCGGACGACGATAGCTGGAAGGCAAGACCGACGACGGCGGGTAGCCGGCTGCGTTCAGGAACTGTGTCCACTCGGAGTCGGAAAACCCCTTCAGTTGCTGGCTTCCGATGGTTGCGAATGGCAGCGATGCAGCACCGCTCAAACGCTGCAGCGCCTGAATATCCTCATTGGTGGTGACCGTTTTTTCGGTGAAGGGAATGCCGCGGCTGGTCAACATGGAGCGGGCAGCGCCGCAGGGACTGCAGTTCTCGCCTGAATACAGCGTGACCGGATATTTGGTGGCAACCTGCCTCAACTCGAAGGGCAGGCCCGTCGGAGCGGCGCTTCCACCCGGACTGGTGTTGGCGCCGCTGACTTTGGCGTTGCTGGAGGCGGGTGGTGGCTGGTCGGAAAAGGTCACTTTGCCGTCAGGCCCCACGATGCGGTACACCTGCTGGGCTTGTGACAGGGGTGAAAAAAGACTGCCTGCGGCGAGTGCCAGGGCCAGGAGAGCGTTGGGCATCAAGGATTTGGCAGCATTGAGTCTCATGTTTTCCCCGTTGGTCGCAAGTACAAGTTTTTCAGTCCAGAGCTTATAACGTTTCTAACCCATGCCTTGATGACGCAGCAATGCGTCAATGGAAGGTTCCCGGCCCCTGAAGGCCTTGAACGATTCCATGGCTGGGCGGCTTCCGCCGGCTTCCAGAATGGCCTCGCGGTATTTTCTACCCGTTTGCACCGTCACTGTCGTTGTGCCTGCGGCCTCGCCCGCGCTTGAGGCTTGCGCCGCGGCCGCGGTCTCTTCAAAAGCAGCATAAGCGTCAGCCGACAGCACCTCGGCCCATTTGTAACTGTAATAACCCGCTGCATAGCCACCCGAAAAAATATGACTGAAGGTGTGTGCGGTACGGCTGTAGAGCGGAGCCGGAATCACAGCCACTTCCCTGCGCACTTCATTGAGCAGGTCCATCAGGTTGTCCGAAGGGTTGTGCGCGGTGTGCAGGAGCATGTCGAACAGCGAAAACTCGACCTGGCGCAGCGTCTGCATCCCGCTCTGGAAGTTCTTGGCCGCCAGCATTTTTTCAAACAGCGCGCGAGGCAGGGGGTCGCCCGTTTCGACATGGGATGTCATGTGTTTGAGCACATCCCACTCCCAGCAGAAGTTTTCCATGAACTGGCTGGGCAACTCCACCGCATCCCATTCAACACCGCTGATGCCCGAAACGTCACGCTCGTTGACCTGCGTGAGCATGTGGTGCAGGCCATGGCCGAATTCGTGGAACAGCGTGGTTGCGTCGTCATGGGTCAGCAGGGCAGGCTTGCCGCCCACGCCGTCGGCAAAATTGCAGACCAGATGCGCCACGGGGGTTTGCAGCTTGCCGTTGTCGGGGCGCAGCCAGCGTGCGCGCACATCGTCCATCCAGGCCCCGCCGCGCTTGCCGGTGCGGGCCGGCTGGTCCAGGTAGAACTGGCCTACCAGCTGGCCGTTGCGTTCAATGCGATAAAACGCCACGCCGGGTGTCCAGACAGGTGCGGAATCCTTGCGGAGAGTCACTTCAAAGAGGGTCTCGACTATCTTGAACAGGCCCGCCAGCACCTTGGGGGCAGTGAAATACTGTTTGACTTCCTGCTCGCTGAAGGCATAGCGGGCTTCCTTGAGCTTTTCGCCAATGTAGGCGAAGTCCCAGGATTGGGGATCGCTCAGGCTCAACGTTTCGGCCGCAAATGCGCGCAGGTCGGCGACGTCTTTTTCGGCATACGGGCGGGCGCGCCGGGCCAGGTCACGCAGGAAACCGATGACCTCATCGGGGGATTTGGCCATCTTGGGCACGATCGACACTTCGCCGAAATTCCGGTAACCCAGCAACTGGGCTTCCTCGAGGCGGAGCGCAAGAATTTCGCGCATGACGGCGCTGTTGTCAAACCGGGCGAATTCCGCTGGCGCCTGGTCGCTGGCGCGGGTGGTGTAGGCCCTGTAGAGAGTTTCACGCAGCGCGCTGCTGTGGGCAAACTGCATGACGGGCAGGTAGCTCGGCATCTTCAGGCTGAGGCGGTAGCCGGGCTTGCCCTCGGCCTCGGCCTGCGCGCGGGCGGTCTGCAGCACGTCGGCAGGAATGCCGGCCACTTCATCCGCGCTGGCGTAGTAGGCGAAGGCGTCGGTGGCGTCCAGTGCGTTTTCGCTGAATTTCTGGCTCAGTTCGGCCTGGCGTTCCTGGATTTTGGCAAAGCGTTCCTTGGCGGCACCGGTGAGCTCTGCGCCCGACAGCACAAAGTTGCGGATGGCGTTTTTGTGGGCCTGACGCTGCTCGGCGTTGAGCGTGGCCACATCAATGGCCTTGTATTTGGCGTAAAGGCGTTCATCGGCACCCAGGCGTGTCCAGAATTCGGTCACGCGCGGCAGGGCAGCGTTGTAGGCGGCGCGCAACTCGGGCGTGTCGGCCACGCTGTTTAGGTGGCTCACCGCCCCCCAGGCGCGGCCCAGGTTCTCGGTGGCCACGTCCAGCACACGGGCAATGCCGGTCCAGGAGGCCGGGAAGCCGGGCGCTGTCACCTCCTCCAGCGCGGCATCCGCCTTGACCAGCAATTCGTCAACCGCTGGGCCCACATGCTCGGGCAGGATACGGTCAAACAGCGGGAGGTCGGAGAAGTCGAGCAGGGGATTGGTCATGGTGTCTAACTGTGGGCGAAAGCTTTAAATCTAAAGGGCTCGCCAGGTCCGCGCAACAGGAATGTCGCTATCGTGGCGATTGCGCCTGCTGTTTCTGCGCGGTGGCGTACCCCCGCACCACTGGCGACCGGCGGGCTAGTCCTGCGAACTTTTCTTGATGCTGCGCTGCTTGGGCTTGGCGCGTTTGACGGTGCCGCCCGGCGTCAGGCGCTGGTTGCCGAGCACGCGCAGGGTTTTCACCTCGGGCCGCTGGCCATAACGCGAGCTGTTTTTCAGCACTTTGATGTCGCGCGGGCCCGGCATGCGGTCTTCGTTGACCTTTTTTTCTTTTTCCGGCATGGGCCGCCACAACACCAGCAGCTTGCCGATGTGCTGGATAGGCGCGGCATTGAGTTCGTTCGCCAGGGTTTGAAAGATTTCTTCGCGGCCGGCGCGGTCATCGGACTGCACCCTTACCTTGATGAGCCCGTGCGCATTCAGCGCCGCATCAGTTTCTTTCTGAACGGCAGGGGTCAGCCCGTCGGAGCCGATCATGACGACCGCGTTGAGATGATGGGCCTCGGCGCGGTGTTCTTTGCGCTGGGCGGGGGTAAGTTGAATTTGAGCCATGCCTCAATTATCGGTGGAGTCCACAGGAGGACAATAGCCAGCATGAAAGTAAATCCCAAGAACAGCCCCAAGGACAACCTCAAAGACAGCCCAAAGGTGAGCGCCAGGGGCAAAAAGGTGAACAAAGCGTGGTTGCATGACCACATCAATGATCCTTACGTGAAACTGGCCCAAAAAGAGGGCTACCGCGCCCGGGCCGCCTACAAACTCAAGGAAATTGACGAAACCCTGGGCCTGATCAAGCCGGGTGATTGCGTGGTGGACCTGGGCAGCACGCCCGGCGCCTGGAGCCAGTATGTGCGGCGCAAGCTGTCGCCCACGGGCGCTGCGGCGGGAGAACTGAATGGCCGCATCATCGGCCTGGACATGCTGCCGATGGAGCCCATCGAGGGGGTGGCGTTCATCCAGGGCGATTTTCGGGAGCCCGAAGTGCTGCAGAAACTGGAGCAGGCTTTGGCGACGGACAAGGGTCAGGTCAAGGTTGACCTGGTTATTTCGGACATGGCCCCGAATCTTTCGGGCATTGAATCGGCGGATGCCGCACGCATTGTCCACCTGGTCGAGCTGGCGGTGGAATTTGCCCAGAACCGGATGAAACCGGACGGCACGCTGGTGGTCAAACTGTTTCACGGCAGCGGCTATGACGAGCTGGTCAAACTGTTCCGGGCCACCTTCAAGGTGGTCAAACCCATGAAGCCCAAAGCCTCGCGTTCCAATTCTTCCGAAACCTTTTTGGTCGGCAAGGGGCTGAAAAAGCGGGCGGAAACAGTGCCCGAACTGGCCTGAAAGCCGCTCGGAAGTGCCAAAAGTCACTTAAAACCGCTTCAAACCAAGGGGCGTACTCCGGTTAATGTCGTTTTTGTCCTTGAAACGCCTAAAATCAGGCGCATCTGCCATCTCATCGGCTTTGGGTTCTTTCGGCCCTTTCATCGGAGTAGTCCTTGAACAATCAGTGGTTTTCAAAAATTGCAATCTGGCTGGTGATCGCCATGGTGCTGTTCACCGTTTTCAAGCAATTTGATACACGTGGTGGCGCAGGCTCCAATTACCTGGGTTATTCCGAGTTTCTGGAAGAAGTGCGCAGCAAGCGCATCAAGACCGCGACCATTGCAGAAGGTCAGGGCGGCACCGAGATTTCCGCCACGACGACCGACGACCGCAAGGTGCGCACCACGGCAACCTATCTGGACCGTGGCCTGGTGGGCGACCTGATCGCCAACGACGTGAAATTTGACGTCAAACCCCGCGAAGAAGGCTCCCTGCTCATGACGTTGCTGGTCAGCTGGGGCCCGATGCTGCTGCTGATTGGTGTCTGGGTGTACTTCATGCGGCAAATGCAGGGCGGCGGCAAGGGTGGTGCGTTCAGCTTTGGCAAGTCCAAGGCCCGCATGCTCGACGAGTCCACCAATCCCGTGACCTTTGCCGATGTGGCCGGCTGCGACGAAGCCAAGGAAGAGGTCAAGGAAGTCGTTGATTTCCTGAAAGATCCGCAAAAATTCCAGAAGCTGGGTGGCCGCATTCCGCGCGGGTTGCTGCTGGTCGGCCCTCCGGGGACCGGTAAAACCCTGCTCGCCAAAGGCATTGCCGGTGAAGCCAAAGTACCGTTTTTCTCGATTTCCGGCTCTGATTTCGTCGAAATGTTCGTCGGCGTGGGCGCGGCCCGCGTGCGCGACATGTTCGAGAATGCCAAAAAAAACGCCCCCTGCATCATCTTCATCGATGAAATCGACGCGGTCGGCCGCCAGCGCGGCGCCGGTCTGGGCGGCGGTAACGACGAACGCGAGCAGACGCTGAATCAGATGCTGGTCGAGATGGACGGCTTTGAAACCAATGTGGGCGTGATCGTGGTGGCCGCCACCAACCGCCCCGACATTCTGGATGCCGCCTTGCTGCGCCCCGGCCGTTTTGACCGCCAGGTGTATGTCACGCTGCCCGATATCCGTGGTCGCGAGCAGATCCTGAATGTGCACATGCGCAAGGTCCCGCTTGGCCAGGACGTGAACGCCAGCGTGATTGCCCGCGGCACCCCCGGCATGTCGGGTGCCGACCTGGCCAACCTCTGCAATGAAGCCGCCCTCATGGCGGCGCGCCGCAATGCGCGCACTGTGGAAATGCAGGACTTCGAAAAAGCCAAAGACAAAATCCTGATGGGCCCTGAGCGCAAGAGCATGGTGATGCCCGAAGAAGAGCGTCGCAACACCGCGTACCACGAGTCCGGTCACGCGCTGCTCGGCAAGCTGCTGCCTAAGTGTGATCCGGTGCACAAGGTCACCATCATTCCACGTGGCCGCGCGCTGGGCGTGACCATGAGCCTGCCGGCACAAGACCGCTACAGCTATGACCGCGAGTACATGCTCAGCCAGATCAGCATGCTGTTTGGCGGCCGTATTGCCGAAGAAGTCTTCATGAACCAGATGACAACCGGCGCGAGCAACGACTTCGAACGCGCCACCGCGCTGGCCCGCGATATGGTCACGCGCTACGGCATGACCGAGGCCCTGGGCCCCATGGTGTATGCCGAGAACGAAGGCGAAGTGTTTTTGGGCCGCTCGGTCACCAAGACGAACAATATGAGTGAAGCAACCTTGCAAAAGGTCGACGGCGAAGTGCGCCGCATCATTGACCAGCAATACGCCCAGGCGCGCAAGCTGATCGAAGACAACAAGGACAAGATACACGCCATGGCCAAAGCCCTGCTCGAGTGGGAAACCATCGACGGCGAGCAGCTTGATGACATCATTGCCGGCAAGGAGCCGCGTCCTCCCAAAGACTGGACGCCACGCAACTCCTCCGTGGGCGGCGGCGGTGGCCCCAGCGGCGGTACTCCGGCGGTGAGCACGGATCCCGCGCCCACGGTGGCCTGATGGTCTGCTGAAGACAGTCCGTAAAAATTATGACAACCGGGGCTAGTCCCCGGTTTTTTCTTTGTTGCGGGCATTGCGCCGCAACAGCCTCATGGACCATTTTCAGGAAAGCTGCTTCGTGATTTGGCAAACCTCCCGCTTTCAAATTGATGTGTCGCAGCCGCGCGTGATGGGCATCGTCAATGTCACGCCCGACTCGTTTTCCGATGGCGGCAAGTACTTCACGCCAAGCGGCGGTTTTTCGGGGGTGTTCGCGCATTGCGAGCAGTTGATCCGCGACGGTGCCGACTTGCTCGACATTGGTGGCGAATCAACTCGCCCGGGCGCGCCGCCGGTGCCGCTGCAGGAAGAGCTAGCGCGCGTGTTGCCGGTGGTTCGCCACGCGGCTACCCTCGGCGTACCGCTTTCGGTAGATACCTACAAGCCCGAAGTCATGCAGGCGGTGCTGGATTTGGGTGCCGACATCATCAACGACATCTGGGCCCTGCGCCAGCCGGGCGCCAGGCAGATCGTGGCCGGTCACCCGAGTTGCGGAGTCTGCCTGATGCACATGCATCGCGAGCCGCAAACCATGCAGATGGCCCCCATGGAAGGGGATGTGGTGCCTCAGGTGCTGTCGTTTCTGGTGGGTGCCGCAGGTGATCTGCAAGCTGCCGGCGTTGACAGGGCCCGTATCGTGCTCGACGCGGGAGTCGGGTTTGGTAAAACCGTGGCACAGAATTTCTCGCTGCTGGCGCACCAGCGTGAGTTCCTTGCGGCTGGCTATCCGCTGCTGGCTGCGTGGTCGCGCAAATCGTCACTGGCGGCTGTGAGCGGCACCTCGCCAGCCGACGCCCCCCTGGCCATTGAAGACCGCCTGGTGCCTAGCGTGGCGGCGGCCTTGCTGGCCGTGGAGCGTGGTGCCCGGGTGGTACGCGTTCACGACGTGCGCGAAACCGTTCAGGCCCTCAAAGTCTGGGCGGCTGCAAGTTAAAAGCCTGGGGCAATAAATTCCTCCTGCGCTGCTGTCGCGATCGGGAGCTTTTCCGCTGGGGAGGGTTTCAAAACACTCTCGTATTTCGACGAGGCAAGCCGCCAGTCCTGCAAACTTAAAATAGAGTCACACCTGCTGTAAAACCAGGTTTACCGGAAACAACACATGACCAGAAAATACTTCGGCACCGACGGCATCCGCGGCACGGTGGGCCAGCCGCCCATCACGCCAGACTTCGTGCTGCGGCTTGCACATGCGGTGGGCCGGGTGCTCCGCCGGGTGGAGTCTCGCCCGACCGTACTGATCGGCAAGGACACCCGGATTTCCGGCTACATGCTCGAAAGTGCGCTGGAGTCCGGTTTCAATTCCGCCGGCGTCGACGTGGTGCTGCTCGGGCCTTTGCCTACGCCGGGCGTGGCCTACCTCACGCGGGCCCAGCGCGCCAGCCTGGGCGTGGTCATCAGTGCCAGCCACAATGCCTACCCTGACAACGGCATCAAGTTTTTCAGCGCCCAGGGTACCAAGCTCAGCGACGAGTGGGAACTGGCCGTGGAGGCCGCGCTTGAGGAGCCGCCGGTCTGGGTGGATTCGGCCACGCTGGGCAAGGCGCGCCGCCTGGACGACGCGGCGGGGCGCTACATCGAGTTTTGCAAGAGCACGTTTGCCCATGACCTGACGCTCAAGGGCTTGAAGATCGTGGTGGATGGCGCCCACGGCGCGGCCTATCACATTGCGCCCAAGGTGTTTCATGAACTGGGTGCCGAAGTGATCGCCATCGGCTGTGCGCCGGATGGCCTGAACATCAACCACGAGGTCGGCGCTACCCACCCTGAAGCGCTGATCACGGCAGTCAAGGCCAACCAGGCCGATTACGGCATTGCACTCGATGGCGATGCCGACCGCCTGCAGATGGTGGACGCTGACGGACGGCTTTTCAACGGCGATGAAGTGCTGTTCCTGATGGTCAGCGAGCGACTGGCGCGCGGCGAGAAAGTGCCTGGCACTGTCGGCACCCTGATGACCAACATGGCCGTGGAGCTGGCCCTGAAAAGCAGGGGGGTTGAATTTGTGCGCGCCAAGGTGGGCGACCGCTATGTGCTGGAGGAACTGGAAAAGCGCGGCTGGTTGCTGGGCGGTGAAGGATCCGGCCATTTGCTGGCCCTGGACAAACACACCACCGGCGATGGCCTGATCAGCGCGCTGCAGGTGCTGCAGGCCTGTGTGCGCAGCGGCAAGACCATTGCCCAGTTGCTGGGCGATGTGGTGCTCTTCCCCCAGACGCTGGTCAATGTGCGGCTCAAGCCCGGGCAGGACTGGAAAGCCAGCGAGAAACTGGCGCTGGAGACCAAAGCCGTGGAGGCTGAGCTGGGCGACACCGGCCGCTTGCTGATCCGTGCTAGCGGCACCGAGCCGCTGCTAAGGGTGATGGTTGAAGCGCGCGACGCCCGGCAGGCCAAGGCCTGTGCCGAGCGTGTGGCCGATACGGTGCGCTCCTGACAAGCGCTTGTGTCGCGTTTACTTCTGGATGACCAGCTTCGCCAGCACCTTCTTCAGTGACTCGCGGTCCCTCTCGATCGATGCCTTGAAGGGCGCTGCATCGAGATAAGCCTCACCCAGGTTGGCCTTGACCAGCGTCTCTTTGTAAGCCGCGTCGCTCGCCGTGCTGCGCGCTGCATTCTTCAACACATCCACCACGTCTGGCGGCGTATTTTTGGGCACGGCAAGACCACGCCACACGCCGATGGTGAGGTCGATCTTCCTTTCCTTGAGCGTCGGCGAATCGGCAAACACGCCGCCCAGCCGCTGTTCGGACATCACCGCCAGCGTGCGCAATTTGCCGCTCTGCACGTGCGACATCACCTCGCCGGGGCTGACGGAGACGGCGTCCACGTGGCCACCCAGCAGGCTGAGAATGGCCGGCGACGCGCCCTGGAACGGCACATGATTGAACTGGGTGCCGGTTCGGTCCTCAAAAGCGGCGGCTGCCACATGCCAGATGTCGCCGACACCGCCGTTGCCAACCTGCATCGCGCCCGGCCGCTTTTTGGCGTCGGCAATGAATTCCTCAATCGTCTTCCAGGGAGCATCGGCCCGCACCGTGATCGCCGAGGGGTCGTAGTTCAGGCGAGCGATCGGAATGAAATCATCGCTGGTCAGCTTCATGAGGTTCAGCGCCGGCAGGATCACCAGGTTGACGCTGACTACGGCGACCTTGTAGCCGTCAGGTTTTGCATTGGCCACATCGCCGAAGCCGATCGCGCTGGCGGCGCCGGGCTTGTTGATCACGACGTTAGGCGTCACACAGCATAAGTACGTGCCTTCAGGCACACTGCCAAGCACCGGCACGTCGAAACAGTCGGCGTTCGCGGTACTCCCTACCTCCAACGAACCAAAGGAAAACACGTGAACGCTAACCTCAAGCTCATTGGCGCCATGCTCGCCGGCGTTGCCATCTGTGCAGTTGGCATCGAGAGTAGTCGAGCTCAAAGCAAGCCTCCTGACCTTGCCCCTGTTGTCCGCACTCCATAGGCTGCCCATTATGCGGACTTTCTTTCTTGCTGCTGGGCCGCGATCCAGCGTTGCTCAAACGTCATCGGGCTGACATAGCCCAGCGTCGAGTGCAATCTTTTGTGGTTGTAGAAATTGATCCAGTCCATCACCTCGTCCATGGCCTGGCGCCGTGTGGCAAACCTTCTGCCATATAGCCTGCCGACCTTCAGGCGCCCCCACAGGCTCTCGGTGGGCGCGTTGTCCCAGCAGTCACCCTTGCGGCTCATTGAGGACTTCATCTCGTAGCCCTGCAGGGCCTGCTGGAACTCATGGCCGCAATACTGGCTGCCCCGATCCGAATGAAAGATCAGGCCCGGTGCAGGGCGGCGGCGAAACCACGCCATGCGCAACGCATCCGTCACCACGCTGGCCTGCATGTGTTCCCTCATGCTCCAGCCCACCACTTGGCGGCTGAACAGGTCGATCACTGCTGTCAAGTACAGCCAGCCCTCATCGGTGGCGATGTAAGTGATGTCGCTGCTCCACACTTGGTTCGGCGCCTCAGGCGCGAAGTTGCGCTGCAGCAGGTTCGGCGCAATGGGCAGGTCGTGTTTGCTGTCGGTGGTGACGACAAATTTCCTCTTGCCCCTGGCCTTGATGCCGTGGCGCTGCATCAGCTTGCGCACACGCTCCTTGCCCACCCGAACGCCCCGGGCCAGCAGTTCCTTCCACACCTTGGGCCAGCCATATTCCTGCTTGACCTCGGCATGGATGGCCTTGATGTGAACCAGCAGGGCTTCGTCGCTGATGCGCTTGTTCGCTCCCGGCCGGCTGGGCTTGCTCGCATCCTTGCGCCGCCAGTGCTCGAAGTAGCCGCTGGCGCTCACGCCGAGCGCCTCGCATGCCACCGTCACCGGCCAGCTCGTCTTGTGTTTCGCAATCCAGGCGTACTTCACAGCGATTCCTTGGCGAAGTACGCTGTGGCCTTTTTTAAAATGTCGCGCTCCATGCGCAGCCGCGCGTTCTCCGCTCGCAGCCGCGCCAGCTCCATTTGCTCAGGCGACACAGGCTTGTCGCCTGCGCCCTTGAGCTGGCCTTTCTCGCTCAGGCGCACCCAGTTGCCCAGCGTCTGCACCGGCACGCCCAGCACCCTGGCCGTCACCGGCACGGCCTGCCCGCCCTTGACCAGCCGCACCGCCTCCAGCTTGAATTCCAGGGTGTATTTGCCCCTGGCCTGTCCGTCTTTCCTCTTGCTCATTCCTCATCTCCAATTGCTGAATTTTCACATCAGCTATGGAGTACGTTTTTTGGGGACAAGATCATCCCGGTTACCTGGTCGTCGAGTTTCAAGTCACTGACCCGGTCGGTTGGAAAACGTATGTCGATGCCGCTCGCGCTCTTCCAACCAGCGGCACGTTCATCGTGCGTGCCACCAAGGGCGTTCCGCTCGCCGGGGACCCCCCAAAGACCATCACCCTCATCAAGTTCCCCAGCGTCGACGACGCGTTGGCCTTCGACACATCTCCAGCCTACGTGGCGCTCAAGGCTGGCCGCGACAAGTCGTCGAACTGGCGCTCCTATGTGGTTGAAGGCCTTCCGAACTAGTGCCAACTGACGCCTAACCCTTTACTGGGACTTCCCACGAAGTCAAGTAGCGGTCGCGATATTTTTTCCTTGGTGACGGTATTTTCCTGCACTGGCGTGAAGTGAAGCGGCGGTGAAACGAGGAACAGACTGCACATCTACTGTCGGCCTTGTTGCACTGGTTTTTCAGTGCGGACCCAGATACGAACCGCTCAGCGGGGCTCCATTCCGATCCCGTGGTCATTGCCAATGGAATGCCACAAAGGGTTAGTCGAGCTTGCCCGCTGCCGGTCTGACCTGTCTACTGCATCTTCGAACTCACGTCTTGCAGGGAAACGAACAATTTTTCTGGGGCGGCGTTACACAGCTGCGGCAGCCATCCCTGGCTTCACACTCACATGGCGCGCATCAAATGGTTTGCCCCGCACGAACACCGCCCACAGAATGCGTGCATTCTTGTTGGCCAGGGCCACAGCCGCCTTTTGCCAGCCTGACTTCTCGCGCAGTTGGTGCAACCATTTTGAAATCGGGTCATCCCGCCGGTGCGCCGTCATCACCGCCGACTTGGCCCCTTGAATCAGCAGCATGCGCAAGTACATGTCGCCGCGCTTGGTGATGGCACCGAGATTGTTTTTGCCACCGCTGGAGTTTTGCCGTGGCGTCAACCCCAGCCAGGCGCCGAACTGCGCGCCGTTGCGAAACTGTTTGAAGTCGCCCACCGTGGCCACCACCGCAGAGGCTGTGACAGGCCCTACACCCATGAGCTGTTCCGCCTGGCGTACCTGCTCATTGACTTTGAGGTGGGCGGCGATGCGCTCGTCGCACCAGGCCAGATGGGCATCGAGTTCCTGCCACTGCGCCCAGGCGCGTTGCAGCGCCAGGCGTGCCAGGGTGCCCAGTTCGTTGCAGGCATCTTCGATCACGTCGGGCAAAGCTTGACGCAAGACAGCGGGCTTTTGCGCGAACACCAGACCGAACTCGGCCAGCAGACCGCGAATCCGGTTGACGCAGGCAGTGCGCTCGGCCTTGAAGCCCTCGCGCAGGCGATGGATGCACAGCATGCTTTGCTGCTCCACGCTCTTGACGGGCACGAAATGCATTTGCGGGCGCGAGGCGGCTTCGCAGATGGCGGCGGCGTCATTGGCGTCGTTCTTGCCAGACTTGCCCTGCAGCCGGTAGGGCGCCACCAGGTGGGCGGCGATGATGCGCGCATCCAGCCCCAATGCAACCAGCCGGCGAGCCCAGTGGTGGGCGCTGGAGCTGGCTTCCATGGCAACCAGGCAGCCTGCGGGCAATTGCGCACACCAGGCCATGAACTTGTCGCGGGCCAGCGCACGGCTGGTAACCCGTTGGCCGGCGGCATTGACGGCGTGAACCTGGATGACGCGCTTTGCCAGATCAACGCCAACTCGTGTAATCTCGCTCATGGGACTTCTCCTTCCAAAGGTTTCAGATTGACTTTCCAAAACCAATCTTGGCACTCGATGCCGTTACCCGGAAGTGGGAAGTCCCTTCGTATTCCGTTCCAGCGGACTGCCTACGGCAGCCGCTGAACTCAAACGATAGGTTGCGGGAAGTGCTTGCGCGCCGCATCGGCGAAGGCCCGCGCCATCACGTCAGTGCCGCCGCCGGCCGAGGCCGCAACGACCAGTTCGAGCGGACGGGTCGGGTAATCGGCGGCCAGCGCTGCCGAAGTGGCCAGTGGTAGCAGGGCAAGGGTCAAAGCGCGAGCCGTGCGAGCGAGTGTCAGGGGGATGTTCATGGTGTCTCCGTTATTAAAATTTGAGGGCAGAACAATTGGGACGCCCCCTGCGGTGGGACCAGTTCGCCGAGCGGGCACTGCTGCGTCAGGCCAGCGTGTAGGCGGTCTTGACGGTCGTGAAGAATTCCTGCGCATACCTGCCCTGCTCGCGCGGGCCATAGCTGGAGCCCTTGCGCCCGCCGAACGGCACGTGGTAGTCCACCCCGGCGGTGGGCAGGTTGACCATCACCATGCCGGCCTGGCTGTGGCGCTTGAAGTGCGTGGCGTACTTCAGCGACGTGGTGGCAATGCCCGCAGACAGGCCAAACGGCGTGTCGTTGGCGGCGGCCAGGGCGGCCTCGTAGTCCTTGACGCGGATGATGCTGGCGACCGGGCCAAAGATCTCCTCGCGGTTGATGCGCATGCCGGCCGTGCTTTCGCTGAACAGCGCCGGCGCCATGAAGTAACCCTCGGCGCCGCTGCCGGTGTGGCACGGCACGCGGTTGCCGCCGAATGCCAGCGTGGCGCCTTCGGCTTTGCCGATCGCGATGTAGCTCAGATCCTGCTCCAGCTGTGCCTGGGAGGACACGGGACCCATGTCGGTGCCAGTGGTCAGCGCATCGCCCACCTTGATCCGGGTCATGCGTTCCTGCAGGGCTTTGACAAAGGCCGGGTAAATACCGTCGGTCACGATGAGGCGGCTGGATGCCGTGCAGCGCTGGCCGGTCGAGTAAAACGCGCTCTGCGCGCTCAGTTCCACCGCCTGGGTGAGGTCCGCATCGTCCAGGATGACCTGCGGGTTTTTGCCGCCCATCTCAAGCTGCACCTTCTTGAGGTTCTTTGCGCAGGCTTCCGCAATGCGGCTGCCCACCCCGACCGAGCCGGTGAAGCTGATGGCGTTGATGCCGGGGTGGTTGACCAGCGCGTCGCCGATCACGCGTCCCGGCCCCATCACCAGGTTGAAGACACCCGCCGGAATGCCGGAGCGCGAAATGATCTCGGCCAGGGCCCACGCGCTGCCCGGCACCAGGTCGGCCGGCTTCAGGACCACGCAGTTGCCAAAGGCCAGCGCCGGTGCAACCTTCCAGGCCGGAATCGCAATCGGAAAATTCCAGGGCGTGATCAGGCCAACCACACCGACGGGCTCGCGGGTAATTTCCACGCCGATGCCGGGACGCACCGATGGAACGGTTTCACCCGACAGGCGCAGGCATTCACCGGCGAAAAACTTGAAGATCTGGCCGGCGCGGGTGGCTTCGCCAATGCCTTCCGGTTTCGTTTTGCCTTCTTCGCGCGAGAGCAGGGTGCCCAGCTCCTCGCGGCGCGCCAGAATCTCGGTGCCGATCCTGTCGAGCGCGTCCGAGCGGGCCTGGATGCCGGAGGTGGACCAGGCAGGGAAGGCCGCTTGCGCCGCCTGCACGGCCGCATCAAGGCCTGCAGCATCGGCTTGCGCGTACTCGCCGATGACGTCAGCGAGGTTGGATGGGTTCCGGTTGGCGCTGGTGCTGTTGCCGGCCAACCATTGGCCATTGATGAGGTTGTTGAAGTTGTTCATGGAGTCAGGTCTGGGCAGGTGGAAGATTGATACGGTAAAAGCGCAGCGCGTTACCGCTCATCACGGCCTGGCGCTGATCGGGTGCGAGCTTGTCCAGCATGCGCCACACAGCCTCTACCAGGGGTCGAAATCCGATGCGCAAGCTGGCCACCGGAAAGTTGCTGGCGAACATGCAGCGCTCCCAGCCGAAGATGGCCAGCGTGTCGCGCACTATGCGTGCATTGGACTGTTCATTCCAGGGCTGGTCGCGCAGGCCGAATTCGGACAGCTTCACATGCACGTTGGGCTGTCGTGCCAGCACTTCCATCCAGCCACGCCAGCGCTTGAGGCCTTCCTCGCTGCGGTCCCAGGCAAAGCCGTGGTGATTGAGCACCATGGGCACATCCGGGAACATCTGCGCCACCTGCGCAGCCTCGGGCAAATGCCAGGCCGGTACCCGCAGGTCCCAGCTCAGACCGTGTTTTCGCAGCAGTGAGAAGCCGCGCAACCAGGCTTCGTCCTGCATGGAGCCCGGTTGCCCGGCCACGCTTTGCGCTGGCGTTGCAGAAGTCACAGGCTTGCTGCGAATACCTCGCACCAGTGGATAGCGCAAATGGCTGAGCAGGTACTCTTCCGTATCTGGCCGGTCGAACCAGGCATGCGCCACCACCGCGTTAGGGATGCCGTGCGCGGCGTTCATGTCATGCAGCCAGGCGGTTTCTGCCACCTGCTCGCTGCGGTCGCGTTCGGCCTCTACGTGCACCGTCGCCAGCACCTGAACACCAGCGCTGGCGGCGCGGTAGTCCTTTGGCAAAAAGTCCTGGCGCAACGCGGCATAGTCGCCCAGAAAGAAGGTCTTTGGGTCATACGCCTGCTGCAACCAGGGATAGCGGCCCAGCGACAAGTCCCACAGATGATGGTGGGCGTCCACAACGGAGATGACATTTCTGGATGCGGGCGAGGGGTTCATTGGGGGTACCCGGCTTCTTTATGAGGTGGGGCGAACGTCAGTGTTGCCACACGTAGGAAGAATCCGGTTCGCGCAGGGTCTTGATCTCCTGTTCGAACTCGAAACTGTCGAGGTTGAGGCGGCGCACCGTCTCGTCCTGGAACGAGATGTAGACCGCACGGTCCATCGGATGAAAGGACAGGGCCAGCGGGTTGCTGGGCAGGGCGAAGCAGCGCTGCTCCTGCAGATTGGTGCCGAAGATGGACAGCGACTGCTCGCCCGAATTGGTGGTGAGCAACAGGTCCTGGCCCTGCGCACCGCGGAATCGGTAGACCCGGTTCGGGTCGCGCCGCGTCTTGCCCGACGCAACGACTTTCATGCTGGCCGTGTCGACGGCGACGATGGTGTCGTCGCCCCGGTTGGCTACATACAGCAGCGACTCATCCGCTGACAGCACATTGCCCTCGGGCACCGGGCCCGGCACCATGGCCACCGGTGTGAAGGTCGGGTCGTGCGGCTTGATTTTGGTGACCGTGTTCGACAGCAGGTTCAGCGCATAGGCTGTCTGTGCATCTTTCGTCAATGCAAACAAATGGGTCTTGTAGCCGCCGGAGGGCACGGCCAGGTCGGGTACATGACGGTTGATCGGGTCGGAGAATCGCAGCAGCGTGTTGTGTGCCTCCGACATCACGTACAGACGGCCTTCGGCATCTACCGTCAGGCCGTGCGGGCGGTAAAAGGGCCAGATATTCAGCGTTGCCACATGCTCTTGCTTGTCAAGATCGATCACGAAGACCGAGTGCCCGCCCACGTCGCCCAGGTGGCTGGCGGTCTCGATGCCGTAGTGGCCCACATAGGCACGCCGGCGCACCGGGTCTACCGTGAACTCGTGCGGAAAGTTGGGCAGCACGATGTGTTTTTTAGCCTGACCGGTGGCCAGGTCGTAAAAGCTGAAGGTGTGGGCGCATTTCTGCACCAGGAGCAAGGTTTCGCGGGATGACATGGCAAACTTTCGTGAGATTCGTTGATGGATTATTTGTTTTGGGCCAGCTCGGGTAAGCCGAGCCTGCGGGAGAAATAGTTTGCGCTCTGCTTGGTGGCCAGCAGGCGGAACGGCCTGGAGTCCACCGACTCCAGCACGTTCACACCCTGACGCCTGAGGTCGGCCAGAATGGTTTTTTCGTTCTTTGCATTCAGCTCCCGCTGGAAATTGCGACCGGCCACGGCCGCTTCCATCAGCGCTTTTTGTTGCACCGCGGTCAGCGATTCGAAGCGGCCCGCGTTGATCGCTACCATCAACGCCGTGTAGGCATGCCGCGTCATCGTGACGTACTTTTGCACTTCATAGAGCCTGGAGCTGTAGGTGATGGGCAGCGGATGGTCCTGTGCATCGAGCTTGCCGGCCCGTATGGCTTCGTAGACCTCACCCAGCGGCATGGCCACGGTCTGTGCCCCCAGGGCCTTGAAAAACTCGTGTTGTTCAGGGTTGCCCACCACACGCAGCCGGAGTCCCTTCAGGTCATCGGGCGTTTTCACAAACCCTTTGTTGCTGGTGATGATGCGAAAGCCCACTTCCCAGAAGGCCAGACCCTTGATGCCTTTGGCCAGTGGCTCATTGAGCAGTGACTGGCCATAGAATTTCGAGTCCAGCTCCCCGTAGGCCCGCTGCGGCGTGTCGAATGAATAGGGCAGGTCGATCTCGACCAGCCGCGGCGCCAGTGGCACGAAATTGGGGCTGCCGGCCATCACCATGTCCAGTGCGCCCTTTTGCGTGTCGGCAATTGCCTTGGCATCGTTGCCCAGCTGGCTTTCTGGGTAAACGTCAATGCGTAGCGCGCCCTGCGTTTTTTCCTTCACGACCTCGGCCATCCTGAGTGCCGCCAGGTGTTGGCTGGAACTCAGAGATCCTGCGTGGCTGAGGCGCAAGATGGTCTGGGCAGACACCGTGAGGCTGCAAAACCCCAGCAGTGAGCACAGCGCGAGGCGATGGACGGTGCGCATGGTGATTCCTGGCATGAAGGGGTGGAAGGGGTTGGAAGCACTCGCCGGGTGTTCAGCGGAACCAGGCCGCCGGCCCCGTGATGAGTTGCGGGAACAACACGAACAGAAACAGCAAAACCGTTTGCGCCAGCAGGAAGGGCCAGACGCTCTTGATGACTTTGTCGAGGTTGACCCTGGCGACGCCTGCCACCACATTGAGTACCGTTCCCACGGGGGGTGTCAGCAAACCAATCGCGTTGTTGATGATGAACATCACGCCGAAATAGACAGGGTCAATACCCGCTTGCCTGACCACCGGCATCAAAATGGGCGTCAAGATCAAGACGGTGGGCATGAAGTCCAGCGCGGTGCCCACCACAATGACCAGCAGCATCATCACCAGCATGAGCAGCCTGGGGCTGTCCATGAACGGCTGCAGCAACGCAACGGCCTGTGCTGGAATGTCGGCGATGGTGATGAGCCAGGCAGAGACCAGTGCGGTAGCCACCAAAAACATGATGGTGCTGGAGGTCTTGGCGGCGGCTAGCATTAGTTCGGGCAGCTCTGCCAGTTTGAGCTCGCCATAGACAAACAGGCCAACCCCGAGGGAATACACCACCGCAACCACGGCCGCTTCGGTTGGCGTGAACACACCAAATTTCATGCCGCCGATGATGACGATGGGCAATGCCAGCGCCCAGGTGCCACTTACGATGGCGCTGGCCACTTTGGCCAGGCTGAACTCGCCGCCGTTGACCAGCGGCTCCTTCTTGGCCAAAAACCACCACGTGATCCCGAGGGCCACGCCCATCATCACACCTGGAACAATGCCCGCCATGAAAAGTTTGGTGATGGACACCTGCGCGGCTACTCCAAAGACCACAAAGCCAATCGAGGGCGGAATGATGGGCGCAATGATGCCGCCAGAGGCAATGAGGCCTGCAGCACGCGGCACGTTGTAGCCCGCCTTGCGCATCATGGGTATCAGCAGCGCGGCCAAAGCGGCCGTATCAGCGACCGCAGAGCCAGAGATACTGGCCATCACGACCGCCGCAATGATGGCGGTGTAACCCAGCCCGCCCCGAACATGGCCGACCAGCGCGTTGGCTACATCAACGATTCGCCGGGACAGGCCACCAGCGTTCATCAGCTCGCCGGCGAGCATGAAGAACGGCACAGCCATCAACGGGTAGTTGTTGGCGCCTTCGAGCAGGTTTTGCGCCAGGATTTGTGTGTCAAAACTGTTCAGGTGCACCATCAGGGCGACGCCGCACACCAGCAGGGAAAAGGCAATGGGAACGCCCAGCGTCATGGCTCCCATCAGGGATGTCAAAAAGATTGCAATGGTCATGAAGGTCTTTCGCGTTTACTCGCCGCCGTCGCCGCTATGGGGAACGAGCTCTTCTCTGGGCATCCGTCCCGTGACTTGCCGCCAAAGCGACCAGAGCAGGACCAGAGCCATGCCGACGCTGCTGATGAACAGGCTCATGTAGATCAGGCCCAAAGGGATATCGGTCACAGGGGCCCGGTTATCCATGCCAAGCACCACCTGTTTCCAGGTGCCGTGGGCCAGCAGGGCACAGCATGTAAATGTCAGGCTGTCGGCCAAAAAACGGCAGATACGCTGGCCTTTCTCGCCCAGGCGGTCTATCAGGCTTGTCATGCCCAAATGAGCGTTTTCCTTCATCACCACCAGCGCGCCTATCAGGGTGAGCCACATGAAAACAAAGCGCGAGACCTCTTCAGAAAATACGATGCCGGAGTTAAACCCGTAGCGCAAAACCACGTTGCCGAAAATCAGGACGACCATCGTTCCAAGCAGGACGATGAGCAACCAGTCCACGGCGCGGGTGAACATTTTGACTGCCATAAAGCATTAACGATTGGCTGCTTACTTGACGGCTTCGACTGCGACAAGCAGGTCGGGCCCGTTTTTGGCGGTGTAAGTTTTTCGTACTTCTTCGCCCACCACGGCTTTGAAGGGGGTCGGGTCAAAGGTCTCGATCACGTTCATGCCGTTTTTGCGGAGATCGGCAATGATTCCTGCCTCGTTTTTCTGGTTCATGGTGCGCTGGAAAAGCTTTGCATCGGCGGCCGATGACAGCAGCACCTTTTGCAGGTCCGGGCTGAGCGCGTCAAATTTGGTTTTGCTGAAGACAACAGGCATCGCGGTAAAGGCGTGCCGGGTCAGGGTGAGATGCTTTTGCACTTCGTAAAACTTGGCCGCGTAGGTGATATCGACCGGGTGTTCCTGTGCATCCACCGCACCCGATTCAAGCGCCTGGTACAACTCGCCCAAAGGCATCGGAACCGGGTTGGTGCCGAGCAGTTTCCAGGCTTGCAGGTGAATCGGGTTAGGCATGGTGCGAATCTTCAAACCCTTGACATCGGCCGGTGTCTTGACCGGGCGGGTTTTGGTCGTGATGGAGCGAAAGCCGACTTCCCAAAATGCCAGTTGCTTCAATCCATTGCCTTCCAGCTCTTTCATCAGGCCCTGACCGACCACACCGTCCACCGTGGCATAGGCATGGGCCGGGTTACGAAATAAAAATGGAATGTCGAGCACCTCGAAATGCGAGGCCATGCCCGAGAAGTTGCCGCTGCCTGCCATCATCATGTCGATGGTGCCGCCGCGCACAGCGCCTAAAACGGTCGAGTCATTACCCAACTGGCTGCCCGGGTAGACCTGAATCTCCAATTGCCCCTTGCTGCGGTCTTTGACCAGCTTGGCAAATTCCAGCGCTGCCAGGTGTTGCGACGCAGTTTCCGGCCCGGCATGGGCAAAGCGGATTTTGGTGGTTTGCGCGTTGGTGCTCAGGGTGGATGCAAGCACAGCCACAGACAGGGCGAGTTTGAGAAAGGAACGGGTTTTCATGATTTGTCTCTCTATATATATATCTGGAATTTTTTAAGGAGCTAACGAGAAAATTACTTACCCCAGCGCAAGACCAAGGGATCAAGCCGCCGGGCGGTTTCGATCAGGCCTTTGCGTACCTCGGGGTGCATGGCGGGAAACGGATGGCGCGGGGCTTCGCAGGCGATGACGCCACCGGCCTTCATCAGCGCCTTGGCCGTCAGGATGCCGCCCTGGCGGTTTTCGTAGTTGATCAGCGGCAGCCAGCGTGTGTATTGCGCGATCGCCTCTTCACGGCGGCCTGCGGCATAGGCATCAACAATGCGGCGTATGCCGTCGGGGTAGCCCCCGCCAGTCATGGCGCCTGTCGCACCGGCATCCATGTCGGGCAGCAGCGTGATGGCTTCTTCGCCATCCCAGGGGCCTTCAATGGCATCGCCGCCGAGGCGAATCAGCTCGCGCAGCTTGGATGCTGCGCCGGCAGTTTCAATCTTGAAATAGGAGACCTGCTTGATTTCCTTGGCCATGCGTGCCAGAAAGGCTGCAGACAGCGTCGTGCCGCTCATGGGGGCATCCTGGATCATGATCGGGATGTCGATGGCGTTGGATAGCGCGGCGTAGAACTCGTAAATCTTCTCCTCGCTCGCTCTCAGTGTGGCGCCGTGATACGGCGGCATGACCATCACCATGGCGGCGCCGGCATCCTGTGCGCGGCGGCTGCGCTCGGCGCATACCCGCGTGCCAAAGTGCGTGGTGGTCACAATCACCGGCACCCGGCCCGCGACGTGCTTGAGGATGGTTTGCGTGAGCGTTTCGCGCTCGTCATCCGACAGCAAAAACTGCTCGGAAAAATTCGCCAGAATGCACAGGCCGTTCGAGCCCGCGTCAATCATGAAGTCGATGCAGCGCTTCTGGCTTTCGAGGTCCAGCTCGCCCGCATCGTTGAAGGTGGTGGGCACCACCGGAAATACGCCCTTGAACCTGGCTGCCATGGTGCTCACTCAATGATGTTGAAGTCTTCGAGGAACTCGGTCTTGAGCGTCAGGCCCAGGCCGGGCTTGTTGTCGTCAAGCTGCAGGAAGCCGTTTTCTGCCACCGGTTCGCCGTCGAAGATGTAATAGAAGAGCTCGTTGCCTACTTCCACGTCGAACATCGGGAAGTACTCGCTCATGGGCGAGGCCAGCGTGCTCATGGTCAGGTGGTAGTTGTGCATCTGCCCGGCATGCGGAATCACCGGCACGCTGTAGGCCTCGCACAAGGCATTGATCTTGTGGGCCGCCGTGATGCCGCCCACGCGGTTGGTGTCGTACTGCACCACCGACACCGCTTTTTTGTCGAGCAGCTGCTTGAAGCCGTAGAGCGAAAACTCATGCTCGCCGCCAGAGATCGGGATGCTGGTGAGCTGGTTGAGTTCGGCATAGCCGTCAATGTCGTCGGCGATCACCGGTTCTTCCACCCAGCGCGGCTGGAATTTCTCCAGCTTGGGCAGCATGCGCTTGGCGTACTCCAGGTTCCAGCCCATGTAGCACTCGAGCATCAGGTCGTTGTCGTAGCCAATGACTTCGCGAATCGCTTCCACCGCCTTCAGGTTTTCCGCCACGCCCCTGGTGCCGTGCGCCGGGCCATAGCCGAAGCGCGACTTGAACATGGTGAAACCCTGGTCCAGGTATTTCTGCGCTTCGTCCTGCATGGCCTTGATGTCGGTGCGGTAGAGCTTGGAGTAGTAGCAGGGGATTTTTTCCTTGGTGCGGCCGCCCAGCAGCTTGAACACCGGCTTGTTCACCGATTTGCCCAGGATGTCCCAGATAGCCAGGTCAATCGCCGAGATGGCGGCCATGGTCACGCCCTTGCGGCCCCAGGCGTGCGTGGCGCGGTACATGCGCTGCCACAGGTATTCGTAATCCCACGGGTCCTGGCCCAGCACCAGCGGCGTGAGGTACTGGTCAATGATGGCTTTGGCGATGGCGGGCGCCAGCGCCACGTTGCCCAGGCCGATGATGCCGTCGTCGGTTTCGATTTCAACCACCGTCCAGGAGTGGAAGCGGAAGGTGCTCATGGTCTCCTTGTTGGAGTAGAGCAGGTCCATGGCGTTGGAGCAGAAATTACCCTGCGGCGGAACGGTTTTGCCTTTCCACTCAAACACACGCGCGCGAACTGATTTGATTTTCATGATGATTCTTTAACGGATTAAAAAAATGAATGTGTCGCTTGTTGTAGCGAGACTGTGAACACTCAAGCAGTCTGCTCCCGCCGGGCGGTACCCATGCGCTGGGCAATCTGAAAGGCGTTGAGCGTGGCATTCACATCGGCCACACCCTGACCCGCAATGTCATAAGCCGTGCCGTGTGCCGGCGTGGTGATGGGCACCGGCAAGCCGCCTTGCACCGTCACGCCCTTGCTGAAGCCCATGAGCTTGATGGCAATCTGCCCTTGGTCGTGGTACATGGTGACGATGGCCTGGTACTGACCATCGCGCGCCTTGAGAAAGATGGTGTCGGCGGGGAAGGGGCCATCGACCGGAAAGCCGCTGGCGCGCAACTCGCGCACGGCCGGCTCGATGATGTCAATCTCTTCGCGTCCGCACATACCACCATCCCCGCCGTGCGGGTTGAAGGCCGCAATCGCCACTTTGGGGCTGGCGGTGCCGCTGGCCTGCAGCGACCGGTAAATCAGGCGGGCGGCATCCACGATGCGCTCCTTGCTGAGCATGGACGCCGCGTCCTTCAGCGGGATGTGCGAGGACACGCGCGAGGTCCACAAGTCGCCGAGGGTGTTGAACTCGCAGAAGTAGCCGGTCACGCCCAGATATTCGGCAAAGTGGTGCAGTTCGTCCTCGTGCTTCAGGCCGCCCAGCTTCATCGCCTGCTTGTTCAGCGGGGCAAAGCAAATGGCGTCGACCTCGCCGCGCTTGGCGCCGTCCATGCACAGGTTGAGCACCCGCAGCACCGCGCTGCCGCAAGCGGCCTGCGCCTGGCTGCGCTGCACCTGCTCCGGGCGAATGGTGTCGACGGCAAGGAAGGCTGGTAGGCGCTGGGCGGGGCGTTTTCGCACCTCGGCCAGGCTGGCAACGGCCTGCGTGGGCACGGTGAGTTTGGCAATGGCCTGGCCGTCCTGCCAGAGCCAGGGGTCGCCGACCAGCACGATATTGGCGTTGGCGGTGATGCCGGGCTGGCTCAGCAGCCGCGCAATCAGCTCGGGGCCGATGCCTGCAGCATCGCCCAACGTCAGGGCAATGACCGGTGTGGCTGCCGGTGTAGTTGCCGGTGTGGTTTGTTGGCTCATGGGTTCAATCCAGTCTGATGTTCTTTTTGGCGATCAGGTCGCCGTAGCGTTTGTTTTCAGCAGTGTGAAACTGGGCGAATTGCGCCTGCGTCATCGGTGTCAGGTCCGCCCCGATGGCGCCCAGGCGGGTCTGCGTTTCGGGCATGGCCAGAATTTTTGTGACTTCGGCATGGACGCGATCCTGCACGGCTTTCGGCGTGGACGCCGGCATGTAGATGCCGTACCAGGCGCTCATTTCCACACCCTTGAGACCGGCTTCGGCCATGGTGGGCACATCGGGAAGCTGCGGGTTGCGGCGGGAAGCCGCCACGGCCAGGGCACGGATGCGGCCGTTCTTGATTTGCCCGATGACTGAGGGCATGGTGTCAAAACTCAGCTGCACCTGACCACCGACCAGGTCGACCAGCGCCGGGCCGCTGCCGCGGTATGGAATGTGCGTGATGAAGACGCCAGCCTGGTCCTTGAACAGCTCGGCCGCGATGTGCTGGGTACTGCCGGCGCCGCTGGTGGCGTAGTTCAGTTTGCCGGGCTGGCTCTTGGCGAGCTTGACGAGCGACTGGACCGAATCCGCGGGCAGGGCGTTGTTGACCACCAGCACATTGGGCACCGCACCGACAAACACCACCGGCACCAGGTCTTTGTTGTTGTCGTAGCCGAGCTTGAGCAGGTGCGGTGCGATGGCGTGAGCGGTGGAAACACCCATCACCATGGTGTGGCCGTCGGTGGCCTTGGCGGTGACGTCGGCGGCCAGCGTGTTGGACACGCCGGGGCGGTTTTCCACCACCACCGGTTGCTTGAGCAGCGGGCCCAGCCGGTCCGCCACGGCACGGGCCATGGCGTCGGTGCCGCCACCGGGGGCCGAACCGACCAGGATGCGGACGGACTTGGTCGGCCAATCCTGGGCAAGCACCTGGGTTGCGCTGGCCAGCGCGCAGGCGGCCAGCACAACGGCGGGAAATATTCTCGATAGTTGCGAGGGTTTCATCATCAGGTGTCTCCAGATCATTGTTGTGAACGAATGCGCTGATGGTAGAGACCCTGACAGTTAACGTAAATTGAAAATTGATGATTATTTGATAATCTGTGGTTATCATTCAAAAGATGCTCATCGAGGCCCCCTCAAGGTCATCAAGGTCATCAAGGTCATCATCTTTTTTCTGCGCTGCTTCCATGTCCCATCCTGCACCCATTCCCCAGCTTCTCAACCGCCTGCGCATGCGCCAGGTGGCCCTCATCCTGGCGGTGGGCGAGCACGGCACCCTGCGCAAGGCTTCGGCCGAGCTGGGCATGACGCAGCCGGCGGCCACCAAAATGATCCAGGAGCTGGAGTCGGCCCTGGGTCAGCGCCTGTTTGAACGGGTCGGGCGCGGGCAGAAGCTCACCGCAGCGGGCACCAGCGTGCTGGGCTACTTTCGCGGCATGCGGGGCTCGATGGAATCGATGACGCGCGAGCTGGCCGAGTTGCAGCTGGGCTCTTCGGGGCGGCTCTCAATCGGTACCATCATGGCGCCGTCACCCACCTTGCTGACGAACGCCATCATTGCGCTCAAGAAGGCCTACCCACTGTTGTCGGTCGGCATCACCATGGACACCAGCGACCGACTGCTGGAGTTGCTGCGCGAAGGCGCGCTGGACGTGGCGATTGGCCGTATGCGTGATGAACACTGGCAGGACTACAGCTTTGCGTCGCTGGATAACGAAGCGCTGTCGGTGGTGGTGGGGGCGCACCACCCGCTGGGCCACAAAAAATCGGTGAAGTTTGCCAGCCTGCTGGACTACCCCTGGATATTGCAGCCTACCGGCAGCCCGATGCGTGAGGTGCTGGACCAGGAGTTTCGCATGCTGCAGATGCCGGCGCCCCGAAGCCTGATTGAAACCGCTTCCATCCTGACCACCACCGACCTGATCGACAAGACGGACATGATTGCCGTCATGCCGCGGTCGATTGCCGACACCTATGCCCAACACGGCCTGCTCAAGGTCCTGCCTTGCGAGATCCGGCACAAGATGGAGTCGTTCGGCTCCATCACCCGCAAGGACAGGCCGCTCAGCGAGGCGGCGCGGTTTTTCCTCGGGGCGCTGCACCAGCGGGCGCCGTCTGGCCTTGCCGATGGGGTGTAGCTACCTGAAATTCAATCCGCCCCCGACCGCCACACCCGCGCCAGCGTAGCGAGCTTGCCGCGCACGCTGAGGCGGTCGTTCGACAGTGCGTCGATAAAGTCGGACAGCTGTTTTGACTTGACCATGGTGTACAGCGTAAGCGTGGTGGTGGCGACAAACACCACGCAAAACCAGATTGCCTTGCGCCACAGCGGCGCGTCCGCTTCGGCCAGCAGGTTCATACCCAGAAAGCCGGTCGTGACGGTGCCTATCAAACCGAACAACGTGACCACGGTCAGCCGCACCACCGTGCTGGCCTGGCGACGCAGGCTGTCGGCGTCCAGGTAGGTGTTCATGTCGGCAATGCGCTCCTTGACCTCGTTGTAGAGCGGGTCGAGCCCCAGGTGGGTGGTGCACAGGTGTGACAGTGCGCGTACCTGGGCTTGCTCTGAAATCTCGTGAAACCAGTAGCGGTGGGTGAAGCGCAGAAAGCGCTCAAAACTGGCGCGAATGGCGCGCTTGAAGTCCTTGACGCTGGGCGTGTGGTGGATGTCCAGCTGCTTGAGCGCCTCGACCAACTGGTCTGAAAACATCAGCAAGGCGGCTTTTTGAAAGTGCGCAATCAGGAACAGCAGGAAGTGCTGGTGCCGAAACTGCGCCAGCACGCCGCGGTCGCCGCAGCAAAAAAAGGCTGAGCGTGCGTCGCCCACCACAATCAGGGCGTGGCCGTTGCACAGGTAGCGTGTGTTGGGCGCCGCGCCGGTATCGCCCCAGAAGCGGTCGTAGCAGTAGCGCTGCTCAAAATCAGCCAGGTGTTGTGCGGCGTAAGGCAGATTTCCGTCGGTCGCGCCCGCGCCAGTGACCAGCCCGAGCCGGACGAAGTCGGTACGCGTGAGACGGCGCGGGTCGTCGAGCGACAGGTAGGCCATCAGCGGCATCCGGTAGTACTCAATCTGGCGGTAGCGCAGGGCGCCGGGCTCCTCCGAATGGTCGCTCACCAAGGGCTGCATCAGATAGGCCCAGTGGGCGGCAATGCGCGGCGCCCGGTGCTGGGCGACATGCGACAGAAATGTTTCGCGTTGCTGCGCGTCGGAGCTGGCAAGCACGGTGCCGTCGGCGGCCAGCCACTCCACGCTGGCCATGCAGTGCTGCGCGGCACCTTCGGCATCCCAGCCAGCGGGGTAGGCGCGGCCAAAGCGGTAAAGCAGATCCTGGGCCTGCGCCAGGCTCAGGTCGTTGGCGCAAATCTCAAGGTTGAGCAGCACCACGTCGATATCAAAGAAAAAATGGAGGTTGCAATGCTCCACGGCGAGCGTGACTGGCGCATCACCGGGCTGCGCCACCACGCGTACCGCGGCGATGTCGCGGCGCCGGAAGACCCGCATGGGTGAATCGCCATCGCTGCCGGGCGCTTTGCTGCCCTGGTTTTGCGAGCGTCCTTCGCCATACAGAAAGCGCTGCACATAGGGCAAAAAGCTCACAAACTCGCTGTAGTGGCGCTCATGAAAATCTTCCCGGTCGCCGGTGTACTCGTCAAACTCTTCGCGCCAGGGTGTGGCATCACCCAGCTCCCGAAGAACCTCCCAGGGGCCGTGGTGTAGGCGCTCAGCGTCTGCCGCCGCTATAAGACGCAACGGCCAAAGCAGGGATTGGCGAAACTGCTTCACGGCTGGTGTGCTGGATTCGGCGGTTGTGTCCCCGAAAGTGGGGCTGGTTGTGGGTGAAATCAGCATCGCATCAGTGTAAGTGCGCAGGTCTGCCGGAGCATCCGTTATGCCCCCTATGAAACGTCGCATCGAAACCCGGCCAGCCGCCGCCCGGCGACTGGATCATGCCGCAACACCGCCCTTAGCGCGATGTTTCGATCGCCCGGTCCACGTCTTCGATCAGGTCCTCGATGTCTTCGAGACCGACCGACAGGCGCACCAGCGCGTCGGGCAATCCGGCCTGCTGGCGTTGCGCGGGCGGGATAGCGGCGTGCGTCATCACCGTGGGCAGGCCGATCAGGGACTCGACGCCGCCCAGGCTCTCGGCCAGCGCGAACAGCTTCGTCTGGGTCGTGAACCGAATGTTACGCTCCACGCCGCCTTGCAGTTCCAGCGAGATCATGCCGCCGTAGGCGCGCATCTGCCGGCTGGCGAGCGCGTGATGGGGGCTGGACTCCAGGCCGGGGTAGGCGAGCTGTTTGACCTCGGGGTGGGCGGCCAGGTGGCGCGCCAGCTGCAGCGCGTTGTCGCAATGCTGGCGCATGCGCACGGCCAGGGTTTTGATGCCGCGCAGCACGAGGAAGCAGTCCAGCGGACCCGGCACCGCGCCCACCGCGTTTTGCAGGAACTTGAGCTCCTGGTACAGCGCTTCGTCATTCATCACAAGGGCGCCGCCTATCACATCCGAGTGGCCGCCCAGGTACTTGGTGGTGCTGTGGATGACGATGTCCGCGCCCAGGCGCAGCGGCTGCTGCAGGTAGGGCGAGGCGAAGGTGTTGTCGACCGCGAGCCTGGCCTGGTGTTCGTGCGCGAGCTGGGCGATGGCGGCGATGTCGCACACGGTCAGCAGCGGATTGCTCGGGGTCTCCAGCCAGACCAGCCGGGTTTGCGGGCGCAGCGCGGCGCGGATCGCGCCCGGCGAAGTCGCGTCGACGAAGCTGGCCTCGATGCCGAAGCGCGCAAAGACCTTGGTCATCAGCCGGTAGGTCCCGCCATACAGGTCCTGCCCGCAGACCACATGGTCGCCGCTGCTGAGCGATTGCAGCACGGTGGACTCCGCCGCCAGGCCGCTGGCGAAGGCCAGGCCGTAAGTCCCGTCCTCCAGCGCCGCGATGTTCGCCTCCAGCGCGCTGCGTGTGGGATTGGCGGTGCGCCCGTAGTCGTAGCCCTTGTGCTGGCCGGGCGCTTGCTGCACGAAAGTTGAACTCAGGTACACCGGCGTCATGATCGCGCCGGTGGTCGGGTCCGCCGGCTGGCCGGCGTGAATGGCTTGGGTGGAAAAGCGCATGGCGTGCCTCACTGAATCTGAAATCAGGATCGCGGTGCTGAATCGGGCTTGGCGTCGAGGTAGCCATGCTCCCGCATCCAGTCGTCGTTGTAGAGCTTGCCCAGGTACTGGCGGCCGCCGTCGGGCAGCAGCACCACCATGAGGTCGTTCGGGCCCAGCTTTTCAGCCACCTGCAGCGCGGCCAGCATCGCGGCGCCCGAGGAGCCGCCGGCGAAGATGCCCTCGTCGCGGGCGAGCCGGCGCGCCATCAGGAAGCTGCCCTGGTCGCTGACCTGGATCACGTCGTCGATGACGTGCCAGTCCAGCGCCTTGGGGATGAAGTCTTCGCCTATGCCTTCGAGCCGGTAGACGTGGGGCTGCACCGTCACCCCGCGGTGGAACAGCTCATGGAAGATCGAGCCCTGCGGATCGACGCCAATCACCCGGACCATGGCGTTTTGTTCCTTGAGGTAGCGGCCGGCGCCGCTGATGGTGCCGCAAGTGCCCATGCCGCAGACGAAATGGGTGACCATGCCCCCGGTGTCGTTCCAGATTTCGGGGCCGGTGCTCGCGTAGTGCGCCAGCGTGTTGTCCGGGTTGTCGTACTGGTTGCAGAGGAAGGCGCCGGGGATGTCACGCGCCAGCCGCTGCGCCGCCTGGATGTAGCCGCGCGGATCGTCGGGCGGCACGTCGGTGGGGCAGACGATGACCTCGGCGCCCATGGCCCGCAGCATGTCGACTTTTTCCTTCGATTGCTTGTCGGCGATGGTGAACACCGTCTTGTAGCCGCGCCCGGCGGCGAACAGCGCCAGGCCCATGCCGGTGTTGCCCGAGGTGCATTCCACGATGGTCGCGCCGGGGCCGATCTCGCCGCGCCGCTCGGCCTGCTGGATCATGTACATGCCGATGCGGTCCTTGACCGAACCACCCGGGCTCAGGAACTCCAGCTTGGCGTAGACCGCGCAGGACAGGTGCCGAGTCAGCTGGTTCAGGCGCACCAGCGGCGTGTGGCCGATCGCGTCCAGGATGCTTTCATATCTCATGGCAGCCCCCATTGGCGTGTTGCGACATGTGAGCCCGGCAGTGGGAGCGGCACGGGCTGTTCATCCACTGTAGTCGCTTCACGCCGGTTCGTGAAGCCGCCCGGTCATCGGTTCTGCCTTCTGCCGCGCCTCGTTACACGTTTGGCCGGGTTTTGATGGGAAGTCAGTGCCCAGCCCAATGGATTTGGGTGTAATTTGCTATCAAAATTATAGTGACTGCCGCCGCGTGGCCGCTTTACCGTCCATCCTGCCAACCGCCGCCCAGCGACTGGATCAAGGCCACGGCGGTGGTTTGGCGGTCGGCCATGGCCTGCACCAGCGCGCGGCGCGCGCTCAGCGCGGTGGCCTGCGCGGTGATGACCTCGGTGTAGCCGACCTGACCGCCGCGGTAGCGGTTGAACACCTGTTGCTCGACCTGGTCGGCGGCGTCAGAGGCCTGGCGCCGCAAGTCCTGCTGGACCAGCAGCACGCGGGTGGCGGAAAGCTGGTCCTCGACATCCTGGAATGCTGTCAGCACGGCCTGCCGGTAGCGCGCCACTGCCTGCTCGTGCGAGGCCTGCGCACCTTCGACGCGGGCCCCCGTCGCGCCAGCATTGAACAGCACCTGCGCGGCCGAAATGCCCAGCGACCAGACACTGCTGGAGGCCTTGAACAGGTCCGCGAGGCGGCTGGCGCCAGAGCCGGCCGATGCGCTCAAGGACAGGCTGGGGAAGTAGGCGCTTTTGGCGATGCCGATCTGCTCGTTGGCCTGGGCCACGCGGCGCTCGGCTGCCGCGATATCGGGCCGGCGCTGCAGCAGCGTGGAAGGCACGCCGACCGGAATCTCTGGCACCACGGGTGTCCAGGCGGCGGGTGCGAGCGTGAAATTACCGGGCGCCTCGCCCACCAGCACCGCGATGGCATGCTCGAGCTGGGCGCGCTGGCGCACCAGCCCTGCGGCTTCAGCCCTGGCGTTGGCCAGTTGGGTTTGCGCCTGCAGCACATCGGTCTTGGCGGCAATGCTGGCCGCGTAGCGGTTTTGCGTGATCTCCAGTGCACGCTCGTAGCCGGCAATCGTGCTTTCCAGCAAGGCCTTTTGCGCATCGGTCTGGCGCAGCGAAAGGTAATTGACGGCGAGTTCGCCCTGGGCCGACAGCTTGGCCGAGGCCAGGTCTGCCGCACTCGCCTGGGCGCCGGCACTGGCGCCGTCGACGGCCCGGCCCAGCCGGCCCCAGACGTCGGGCTCCCAGCTGCCGCCTATGCTGAGCTGGTAGTTGTTGCCAATGCGCCCGCCAGCGCCAGCGCCAGAACTGCTGCTGCCACTGCCGCTGCTCTTCGAACGGCTGGCTCCACCATCGAGCGTGACCGAAGGAAAGAGCGATGCCCGCTGCTCGCGTACCAGGGCACGCGCCTGCGCATAGGCGGCCACCGCCAGCGCCACGTTCTGGTTGGACACCTCGACCCGCGACTGCAGCTGGTCCAGCACCGGGTCGCCAAACAGCGTCCACCACGGGCCGCGCTCCAGCGCATCGGCCGGCGCGGCGGGCACCCAGCCTTCGGCTTCCTTGAAGGCGCTGACATCGGCGGTGGCCGGGCGCTTGTAATCCGGGCCGACCGCGCAGCCTGTGGCCAGCAGGGCCAGTGCCGCGGCCATCACGTAGTGGTAGCGGCGAAATTTCAATTCCTTGTACATACTTTTCCACCTTTGGGTGTCATACCGTCACGCTTGCTCCTTCCACCAGCGGGGGAAGGAGCAAGAGGCAAAGCCAAGTATTGTTTATGGCGGTCATCATTCATTGCAGTTGCAGCGGGGCGCCGGAAGGCGGTTCGCTGGAGTCATCCGGATGGCGGCTCAGCTGCTTCTCGGACGGGCTGCGGTGGCGCAGCTTGTCGAGCAGTACATAAACCACCGGCGTGGTCAACAAGGTGAGCAGCTGGCTGGCAATCAGCCCGCCAATGATGGAGACGCCCAGCGGGCGGCGCAACTCGGCGCCCTCGCCAAAGCCTATGGCCAGCGGCAGCGCACCGAGGATGGCGGCCAGCGTGGTCATCAGGATGGGGCGAAAGCGCAGCAGGCAGGCTTCGCGCACCGCCTGCGTGGCGGTGAGGCCGCGTGCCCGCTCGGCTTCCAGCGCAAAGTCGATGATCAGGATGGCATTTTTCTTCACGATACCGATCAGCAGGAAAATGCCGATCAGCGCGATGATGGAAAAGTCCATCTTGAACAGCAGCAGCGCCAGCACCGCGCCCACGCCAGCCGAGGGCAGGGTAGACAGCACGGTGATCGGATGGATCAGGCTCTCGTACAAAATGCCAAGCACGATGTAGATCACCACCAGCGCGGCCAGTATCAGCAGCGGCTGCTTGCTTTGCGATTCCTGGGCATCACGCGCCGATCCGGCAAAACTGCCGCGCACATTGTTGGGCAGGCGAATCTCGGCTTCGGCCTGTTTCACGGCAGCCTGGGCATCGCTGAGTGTGCTGCCCTCCGCCAGGTTGTAGGAAATCGTGGTGGAGAGTTCGCCGTCCTCGTGGCTGACGGATGCGGCCTTGGCGTTTTCGCTGAAGCGCGCAATGGCCGACAGCGGCACCATGGTGGTGGCCGACGAGCTCAGGGCCTGGCCGCTGGACGGGTCGCGCAAGGCCGGGTTGATGACGGTTGTGGATGCGCTGGAAGTACCGGATGAGCCGGATGCGGTAGTCGTGGTGGAGCTGGTGCCCGAGGTGGTGCTTGAATTTGTGCCGGAAGTGGTGAGGCTGCTGGCCTTCGCCGGAACGTAGATGTCCTTGAGCGCCTCGGGGCTGCGGATAAAGCGTGGCGCCACCTCCATGACCACCCGGTACTGGTTCAGGTCGGCATAGATGGTGGCCACCTGGCGCTGGCCGAAGGCGTTGTACAAGGCGTTGTCGACGTCGCGCGAGCTGATGCCCAGACGTGCCGCGCTGTCCTTGTCCACCGTGACCATGGTCTCCACGCCGTTTTCCTGCTGGTCGGTGTCCACGTCGGTCAGCGCGTCCTGGCGCTTCATCTGGTCGGCCAGCCGCGTCGCCCAGTCGCGCAGGTCGGCCGCGTTGTCACTTTTGAGGGTGTACTGGTAGGTCGAACTGCTCTGGCGGCCACCACCCCGCAGGTCCTGCACGGTGTTGAGGAAAAGGCTGACGCCAGTGACTTGCGCCAGCTGCGGGCGCAGCCGGGCAATGACGGCTTGGCCGGATTCGGTGCGCTGGGCCACAGGTTTGAGGTTGATGAACATGAAGCCACCACCCGCTCGCGAGCCGCCGGTGAAGCCGACCACGGTGTCCACCGCCGGGTCGCGCCGGATGATGTCGACCAGCTGCCGCAGCTTGGCCTGCAAGGCCTGAAAGGAAATGCTCCTGTCGGCGCGCAGGCCGGCGTTGATCTGCCCGGTGTCCTGTTGCGGGAAAAAGCCCTTGGGCGCCTTGATGTAGAGGTAGACATTGAGCGCAACCACCGCCAGCAAAATCAGCATGACCAGCAGCTTGCTGGCCAGCGCCCAGTCCAGGCTCACCTCGTAGCTGCGGTGCACACGCTGATAAGCGCTTTCAAGCCAGCGCGGGATGAAGGCCAGGCGCCCGGGCCGCTTGCGTGCCTGCCCGGCCACGGTTGTGGGCTTGAGCATCCAGGCACACATCATCGGTGTGGTGGTCAGCGAAATCAGCAGGGAAATCATCACCGCCGCCGACAGCGTCACGGCAAATTCGCGAAACAGCCGTCCGGTTTGCCCGCCCATGAACAGCAGCGGAATGAACACCGCCACCAGCGACAGGCTGATGGACAGCACCGTGAAGCCGACTTCGCGCGCACCCAGCAGCGCGGCCTTGAAGCGGTCCATGCCGGCCTCGATGTGGCGGCTGGTGTTCTCCAGCACGACGATGGCGTCGTCCACCACAAAGCCGGTGGCCACGGTGAGCGCCATCAGGCTCAGGTTGTTGAGGCTGAACCCGAGCAGATACATCACGCCAAAGGTGCCGAGCAGGGAGACGATGGTGGCCACCGCCGGAATGACTGTGGCGCGCGCACTGCGCAAAAATGCGCTGACCACCAGCACCACCAGTGCAATCGAGATCAGCAGGGTGAGCTCAATCTCGCGGAGCGAGGCGCGTATCGAGTTGGTACTGTCCGAGGCCACCTGCAACTGCACATCCTGCGGCAACTGGGCCTGCAACTCGGGCAGCAGGGCGCGCACGCCATCCACGGTCTCGATCACGTTGGCGCCGGGCTGACGCGTGATCAGCACAATGACGGCCGGGCTGCCATTGAACAGGCCCAGGGTGTTGGTGTTTTCCACGCCATCCACCACCTCGGCCACATCGCCCAGCCGCAGGGCCGCGCCATTGCGCCAGGCCACCACCAGGCCGCGGTAGTCGGCCGCCTTGAGCCCGCCCGTGGCGGTGTTGGCGCCCGAGTAAATCTGCAGTCGCTGGCCATTGCCTTCAATCGCTCCCTTGGGCCGGTTGGCGTTGGATGCCTGCAGGGCCGCCCGCACATCTTCCATGCTGACGCCATAGCGGTTGAGGGCGAACGGGTTCAACTCGACGCGCACGGCAGGCAGCGAACCACCGCCCAGCTCGACATCGCCCACCCCCGGCACCTGGGCGATTTTTTGCTGCACCACATTCGACACTTCGTCGTAGATCTGCCCCGGTGAACGGGTTTTGGAGGTGAGCGCCAGGATGATGACGGGCGCCGAAGCCGGGTTGGCCTTGCGGTAGGTCGGGTTGCTGCGCAGCGTGGCCGGCAAGTCCGCGCGCGAGGCATTGATGGCGGCCTGCACTTCGCGCGCGGCGGCATCGATGCTGCGGTTGAGGTCAAACTGCAGGCTGACACGGGTGGAGCCCGTGCCGCTGTTGGAGGTCATTTCGTTCACGCCGGCAATCACGCCGAGGCGCCGCTCCAGCGGCGTGGCGACGCTGCTGGCCATGGTGTCGGGGCTGGCGCCGGGCAGCGAGGCGCTGACCGAGATGACCGGGAAATCGACCTGCGGCAGGGGCGAGACGGGCAGTACAAAGAATGCGCCTATGCCGGCCAGGGCGATGCCTATGGTCAGGAGGACGGTGGCGACCGGGCGGCGGACGAAGGGTTCGGAGAGGTTCATGCGGACCTGCCTTCACCGTTCGGGTTGAGGTGCCTGTCCTGAGCGAAGACGAAGGGGGCGAAGCCTGCTCTTGTCTTGGCGAGTGCGCTCATTGCTGAGGCTTGCTGGCCGGGAGTGGCCCGGCGGCCAGTAACTTTCTTTTGCTTCGCCAAAAGAAAGTCACCAAAGAAAAGGCGACCCGCAGTCTGGGTCCCTGCGCTGCGCTGCGGGCAACCTGCGGTGCTCGAGGCAAGCGGGGTCTCGCTCGAACTCGCCTTCGGCTCAGACAATCGCGAGCCCTCATCCGCTTGCCTCTGCGCTCCTCGGCCCAGCCAGAACGGGGCAGTCCGAATAGCAAATACCGAACCCCAAGACAAAAAAGACAAGGACAAACAAGGACACGCCATGGCGTGTCCTTGTTTCTTCAGGTATTCGGTATTGGTATCCGCGCCCCACCCGTCCTGGCTGGGCCGAGCAGCGCAGATGGAGGCGGGATCAGGGCCGCAGCTGTTTGAGCCGCAGGCGAGTTCTGCGGACCCCCGCCGGAGTCGAGCAGCACAGGTTGCCCGAAGCGCAGCGCAGGGACCCAGACTGCGGGTCGCCTTTCTTTTCCTTAGGTTTCTTTGGCGAAGCAAAGAAAAGTAAGTCGCCCGCCGGGGCGAGTCCCGGCCAGCAGCATTCACAAGAACCCCGGTATAAGCACCCATGAGCCATCGCTGGCCGGGCAACCCCCGGCCAGCAGTCCTCAGCAAAGACCGCCCGGCTTGAAGGCAGAAAGAGGCCTTCACGCAAGAATCTCCTTCTTGCGTCCAAACCTGCGCCCCATCCGATCAAACGCCAGGTAAATCACCGGCGTGGTGAACAGCGTCAGCATCTGGCTCACGATCAGGCCGCCGAAGATCGCGAGGCCCAGCGGCCGCCGCAGCTCGGCGCCTTCGCCCCAGCCCAGCATCAGCGGCAGGGCCGCAAAGAGCGCCGCCAGCGTCGTCATGAGGATGGGGCGAAAGCGCAGCAGGGCCGCCTGGTGGATCGCCTCCTGCGCTGACTTGCCTTCGTTGCGCTCGGCGTCAATCGCAAAGTCGATCATCATGATGGCGTTCTTTTTCACAATGCCGATTAGCAAAATGATGCCGATGATGCCAATCACCCCCAGGTCGGAGCCGCTGATCATCAGCGCCAGCAATGCGCCGACGCCGGCGGAGGGCAGGGTGGACAGAATGGTCAGCGGGTGGATGTAGCTTTCATAGAGCACGCCCAGCACGATGTAGACGCAGACGATCGCCGCCAGGATCAGCCAGAGTTGGTTGGCCAGGGACGATTGGTAGGCGCCGGCCGCGCCCAGGAAGGTCATGCTCACGCTGGCCGGCATGGCGATGTCTTTGGCTGCCTGTTTGATCTCGCTCACGGCCTTGCCCAGCGAAACACCCGGGGCCGTGTCAAAGCCCAGCGTGGTGGCGGGGTACTGGGCCACGTGGGTAATTTGCAGGGGGGCGGGCCGCTCTGCAATGGTGGCAATCGCCGAGAGCGGGGTGGTGATGCCTGAGCCTGTTTTCAGTTGCAGGTTGCCGAGCGCGGCCGGTGTCGTCAGCTGATCGGGCATGGCTTCGAGGATCACGCGGTACTGGTTGGTCTCGGTAAAAATCGTGGAGACTATGCGCTGGCCAAAGGCGCTGTACAGCGCGTCGTCGATGGAGGATGTCGTGATGGACAGCCGTGACGCCGTGTCGCGGTCTACCGTGATGTAGGCCGCTGCACCGCTGGAGCCGGCATCGGACGCCACATTGCGCACGCTGCCAAGCGTCTGCATGCGCTGCGCGAGTTTGGTGGCCCATTGCACGACCGTGGCGTCGTCGGCACCTTCGATGGACACGCGGAACTGGGTCGGGCCGGTTTCGGCATCAATGGTCAGGTCCTGCGTGGGTTGCAGGTAGAGCGTCACGCCCGCGATCTTGCCTACGCGCTCCTTCAGGCGATCCATGGTGGCCTGCTGGCTGCCGCTGCGTTCGCGCTTGAGGTTGATCAGCATGCGGCCGGTGTGCAGCATGGTGTTGTTGGCGGCATCCACGCCGATGAAGGAACTCAGCGTGTCGACATCGGGATCTTCCAGAATGGCCCTGGCCGTCGCTTGCTGCAAATCGGCCATGCGGGCATACGAGACGGACTGCGCGGTTTCGATGCGTGCCTGCAGCTGGCCGGTGTCCTGCGTGGGAAAGAGGCCTTTGGGAATCACGATATAGAGCAGCACCGTCAGCAGCAGCGTGGCCAGCGCCACGAGCAAGGTGGCGCCCTGGCGCTGGAGTACCCAGCTCAGCCAGCGGTCATAACGCGCAATCACGCGGTCCGTCAGGGCCTGCAGCCGCGCGCCTGTCTTGCTGCCTTCGCCCGCAGGCAGGTGCCTGAGCCAGCGTGCCGACATCATGGGAACCAGCGTGAGGGAGACCACCGCCGAGATCAGGATCGTGATGGCCAGCGTGACCGCGAACTCGCGGAACAGCCGCCCCACCACGTCGCCCATGAAGAGCAGCGGAATCAGCACGGCAATCAGCGAGACGGTGAGCGAAATGATGGTGAAACCGATCTGCCTGGCGCCCTTGAACGCGGCGGCCAGGGGCTCTTCACCTTGCTCGATGTAGCGTGAGATGTTTTCAATCATCACGATGGCGTCGTCCACCACAAAACCGGTGGCAATCGTCAGCGCCATCAGGCTGAGGTTGTTCAGGCTGTAACCCAGCAGGTACATGGCGCCGCAGGTGCCGATCAGCGAGATCGGCACGGCCAGGCTGGCAATCACGGTGGCGCGCACGCTGTGCAAAAAGACAAAGATCACCAGCACCACCAGCAGCACGGCCAGCAGCAGTTCAATCTCCACATGCAGCACCGAGGCGCGTATGCCGGTGGTGCGGTCACTCAGCACATCGACCTTCATCGACGCCGGCAAGCCGGCCTGCAACTCGGGCAGGCGCGCCTTGATGGCATCAACCGTGGCGATGACATTGGCGCCGGGCTGGCGCTGCACGTTCAGGATGATGGCTGGTGTTAACTGCCGACGGGCCGCCCCCAGGCAGTTGTCCCCTTCGGGGGGAGGACGCGAAGCGGTCAGGGGGGGGCAATCTCCACCGCTCCAGGCGCCAAGCTTGATGTTCTCGGCGCTGTCAACCACCTGGGCCACTTCAGAAAGGCGAACGGCCGCGCCGTTGCGCCAGGCAACGATCAGGTTCTTGTAGTCGGCCGCCGCCAGCAGCTGGTCGTTGGAGTTGATGGAATAGGCGCGGGTCGGACCGTCGATGCTGCCCTTGGCGCCGTTGGCATTGGCGGCGCTGATGTCGGTGCGCAGCGAGTCAAGCGCCAGCCCGTAAGAGGCCAGCGCCCGGGTGTCCGCCTGGATGCGCACGGCGGGGCGCTGCCCGCCGCTGAGCGTCACCAGGCCGACGCCGCTGACCTGGCTGATTTTCAGGGCCAGGCGTGTATTGACAATGTTCTGCACCTCCGTGAGCGGCATGGTGTCGGAGGTGATGGCCAGCGTGAGCACCGGCGCATCCGCCGGGTTGACCTTGGCATACACCGGTGGGGCGGGCAGGTCGGCTGGCAGCAGCGAGCCCCCGGCGTTGATGGCGGCCTGCACCTCCTGCTCGGCCACATCGAGCGTGAGGCCCAGGCCAAACTGCAGCGTGACGATGGACACGCCGGCGGCGCTGGTCGAGCTCATGCGCTGCAGCCCGGCCATCTGGCCGAACTGGCGCTCCAGCGGCGCCGTCACGGTTTGCGCCATGACTTCGGGGCTGGCGCCGGGGTAGAGCGTTTGTACCTGGATCGTCGGGTAATCGACCTGCGGCAAGGCTGACAGCGGCAGGAACTTGAAGCCAACCAGGCCCGCCAGCACGATGGCCACCATCAGCAGCGAGGTGGCTACCGGCCGGAGGATGAAGGGGCTTGACGGGCTCATGCTGTCCTGACTCTCGCTCTTGCCGGAGTTGCCGGAGTTACTCCCTCCGCTGCCGGGGCAGGGCGTGAGTGGGGGCCAGCAGCGCTACCACAGCCAGCAACTCCCGCCTCGACCTTCCCCGGGCAGGGAAAGGAGCAATACACGCCTGTCATGAGCCCTCAGCTTGCGAAGCGCGGCGCCGCCGCCGTGGGCTGGATGCATCGGCCGCGGGGGCATCGGCTGCCGCCGGGCTGGAGGCCCCAGCTGCCGGCGCGGAAGCAGGCCCGCCGGGCCGCTGGCGCTTGCCGGTAGATCCGGCGCCGCCGCCGCCGGGCTGGTCACCGGGCAAGATCACCTTGGCGCCGTCCTTCAGGCGGTCGGCGCCTTCCGTGATGACGCGCTCGCCGGGCTGCAGGCCGGATGCGATCACTATCTTGTCGACCGTGGCCTGGCCGCGCTGCACGGGCCGCAGGCTCACGGTGCGCTCGGCGGTATTGACCACATACACATAGTCGCCGGTGCTGCCGTGGCGCAGTGCCGTCACCGGCACCACCACAGCGTTGTCAATGGTCCTGACCAGCAGCTGCACATTGACAAACTGGCTGGGGAAGAGCGCCAGCTTGCTGTTGGCAAAGCGCGCCTTGGCCTTGACCGTGCCGGTCTGCGTGTCGACCTGGTTGTCCAGCGAGGCAAACATACCGGTGTCCAGCGTGGTGGAGCGCGTCCGGTCGAACGCGGTGACCTTCATGGCCGCACTGCCGCTGGCGCTTTGCTGCAGCTCGCCGACCTGGTCCTGCGGAATGGAAAACACCACGTCAATCGGGCTGACCTGGGTGATCAGCGCGATGCCATTGGCGTCGCTGCTGCTCACCACATTGCCGACGTCCACCGTGCGCAGGCCCACCCGGCCACTGATTGGCGCTACCACCCGGGTGTAGCCCAGGTTAAGGCGGGCCGTGCCCTCGGAGGCCTTGTCAATGACGACCGTGCCTTCCAGCTGCTTGACCAGCGCGGCCTGGGTGTCGACTTCCTGGCGGGCAATCGAGTCCTGCTCCAGCAGGGTCTTGAAGCGCTGCAGGGTGACGCGGGCGCTGTCGAGCTGCGCTTCGTCACGCTGGCGCTGGCCGGAAGCCTGCATCAGCGCCATTTCAAATTGGCGCGGGTCAATGGTGGCCAGCAGATCGCCGGCCTTGACCATCTGGCCTTCCTTGAACAGTACTTTTTCCATGACACCGGACACCTGGGGGCGCACCTTGACGGTAGCCTGCGGGGTGACGGTACCCAGCGCCTCCAGAATCACTGGAATGCTGGCCCGCTCGGCAGTGGCCACACCCACGGTGGTGGCTGGCGGGCCACGCCGTCCGGCAGGGGCTCCTGGTCCACCAGGTCCTGCCGCTGTACTGCCGGCTTCCGGCGAAGGATGTGTCAGGTGCCAGGCCAGCCAGCCGGTACCGGCCAGTGCCAGGATGGCGATCACGGCGCCGATGATGGATGCACGGCGGCTCAATCGTTTACCGGGTGGTGGATTGGCGCCGGTGTGCGGCGTTGCGGCTCTCGGGTCCATCAGCTGTCCTTGTTGCCCGCCACGACGACGGGATTGCCGCGGCACTTATTGTTTATGGTGTTTGATGGGGGTATCGGCGTCATGCCAGGCTTGGGTTGCATGCTCACAAATTAATTATCACTGCTAGCCTGCGCGGGCAGGTATACCGATCGAAAGCTCCGCGTAAACGTCCGGTAAAGAAACGCGTGGTTCGCGGATGACCTGCCGCTCCCGGAGTCACGCCGGCGAATGAATAGGCGAGCGCTATTATTTTGATAGTTAATTTCCCGGGTTTTAATGAGGTCGACGGGCTACTTGCTTTGAAAGTGGCTAGGGGTCTGACCCATCGCGGATTTGAACATCGCTGAAAACGCACTGTCACTTGCATAGCCACTGGCAGCGGCTACCAGGCTCACCGGTGTGCCGCGCGCCAGCAAGGGCAGGGCGTGCGCCAGGACGGCCTGCTGGCGCCACTGCTGGTAGCTCATGCCCAGTTCGTCGCGAAAGAGGCGCGCCACCGTGCGCTCGCTGGCGCCAATTTCGGCGGCCCATTCCGCCAGCGTCGCGCGTTCCGAGGGGGCACCCAAAACGGCCGTGCACAGCGCGCGCAGCCGCTTGTCACCGGTTTGCGGATGCGGCAGCGGCACGCCCAGCGCCTGGGTGTCGGCATGGGTGATCTCGTCAAGCACCAGGGCGCTGAGCAACTGTTCGCGCGCCGCGGTCAGGGGCGGGCCGGAGGATGTGTCCAGCGCATGAATCGACTCCCGCAGCAAGGGCGACACCACCATGACGCGGCAACCTTCCCAGCCTCCGGGCGTGACGCTCGCATCGATGTAGAGCGTGCGCAGCTCGGCGGCTTCCAGCACCGTGACGTGATGCCGCGCACCGGGGGCAATCCAGACCGCGCGCGACGGCGGCACGATGTAGGTGATCTCGCCGCCGGCGTTGCCACCTTGCTCGGCCGTGACCTGCACGACACCGGTGGCGCAATAGGCCAGTTGTGCCCAGGCATGGGAGTGCGGCTGAAAGTGCGTGTCGACCGGCATGGCGCGGGCACGCACGCGCACGGGGCGCTGCCGGCTGGGCGTGAAGTTATCGGTGTCGTCCACCGGCATGAACTGAAGGCGGGTGTTACGGGCCACGGTGCTGCGGCGTCCTTGAGGGGAGGGTTGTTGATGGTTTGTCTGAAATTCGCTGAATCATGGCTTTTTGTCGCGTTTCAGCAAGCGAGCCCAATACTACGATGGCGCCATGAATACTTCAAGCACTGCGAACGTGGCTGGTGCTGCAGCCACTGCCACTACTCCGGCCACCGCTGTTTCGCTGCGGCAGGACGCCAGCATCATTGGCCTGGTCGGCACCGCCCACCTGATCAGCCACTTCAGCCAGCTGTTGCTGGCGCCCCTGTTTCCCTGGCTCAAGGAGGAATTCAGCGTCAGCTACGCGGAACTGGGTTTTTTGATGACGATCTTTTTCGTCGTCTCGTGCGCGGTGCAGGCTCTGTCGGGCTTTGCGGTGGACCGTTTTGGCCCGCGCCCCGTTCTGTTTGGCGGGCTAAGCCTGCTCGGCATCGCCGCCCTGGGCTATTCCATCAGCACCAGCTACTGGATGCTGGCCGGATTTGCCGTGATCGCCGGTGTGGGCAACGGCGTGTTTCATCCGGTGGACTACACGCTGATCAACCGCAAGGTGAGCCCATCGCGCTTGGGCCACGCCTACAGTGTGCACGGCATCACCGGCAGCCTGGGCTGGGCGCTGGCGCCGGCGCTGGTGGTCACGCTGACCTTTGCCTGGTCATGGCGCGTGGCGCTGGTCGCCGCGGGTTTGCTGGTCTTTGCGGTGATGGGGGCGCTGCTGCTGAATCGCGACAAGTTGACACTCGATGTGACGCCGCCTGGCAAGGGTGGTGCAGGCCCCGACAACTCCTTGAGCTTTCTCAGGATTCCCGCGGTGTGGATGTGCTTTGCGTTCTTCTTCTGGTACGCCATTGTGCTGAGCGTGGTGCAGGCCTTCGCACCCGAAGCTGCCCGCTATCTGCACGGCGTTCCCCTGGCGCTGGTGGCAATGTGCCTGACGATCTACATGGTGTGCAGCGCGGGCGGCATGGTGCTGGGCGGCTTTCTGGCCGCGGAACCCGCCCGTTGCGAGCGCATTGTCGGCATTGGCTTCGGGGCGGCGGCCGTCGTTGCACTGCTGCTGGCCCTGGGCAGTTTTGCCGCGTGGATGGTGCCCGTGCTGTTCGGCGCCATGGGTTTTGCATCGGGCATTGCGGCGCCTTCGCGGGATTTGCTGGTCAAGCGCTCCACGCCAGACAATGCCTCCGGCCGCGTCTACGGCGTGGTGTATGCGGGGCTCGACATTGGCCAGGCCGTCGCACCGTTGATCTTTGGCGTGATGATGGACCACGGCCAGTACCGCGGCGTGCTGCTGGGTTTGGCGCTGGTGCAGGCGGTGCTGATTGCCAACGCGTTCAATGTGCGCAAGGTGCGGCGAACTGCGCTGGCTAACGCCTGAGGATCCCCGGCGTTAACGCGGGAAATGTATCAGCGCTGGCGATGCATTTCTGCGAGTGCGAATAAATCCTTCCTGGACTGCGCTGGAAGAATCGCGCGACACTGGCTCCAGTGAGGTTTGAGCGCTGCCCGAACCCAGATTCTATGTTCCGAGAACCCCAATCCCGCAGGCTCCAGGGCGCTCTGTCCAGCAGCGCGGCGCTTGTGCTGTTCACTGCCTTAGGTGCATCGGCTGTATAGTTTTGACTGTCTTGTCTGGCCCTTGTCAGCGCTACCGGATAGCGCAGGTGGGATTCGCTTAGTTGAACTTTGCGACTGACTTTGATGGTGTGGAGCGTCTGGTACCCCTGTTGCTGTACTTGGGAGTTGAGACCCACCCGCTTATTGTCTTCAAGTACCGCACCAGCCGGCAGCTTGAGGGCAAGGTGTTCTACGTCGCGCCCGACCGCACCGTCGATCGTGCCACCAACCAGGCCTACTACGTGGCGCTGGTCGAAGCAGACGCCGCGTCGCTGGCGCAAGCTGGCGAGGTCAAATTGCAGGCCGGCATGCCAGCCGAGGTCTTCATCAAGGGCGAGGAACGCACGCCGTTGCAGTACCTGGTCGAGCCGGTGACGCAGGTACTGAGGCGCGCCGGGCGGGAGCGCTGAGTTGCGCGTGTGGGTGCAGGTACTGGCGGTGTCGCTGACCCCACCTATTCATGGCACCGGGCACTGATCGCCAGCGCGGCGCGGGTTATTACTAGCACCCAACGATGGTGGTGCGGTATCCTTTGCACCCATGTACATGCCATTTTTCGGCCTGACACAGGCGCCGTTTTCGCTCGCTCCGGACCCGCGTCTGCTGTTTATGAGCGACCGGCATCGCGAAGCGCTGGCGCACCTGCTGTACGGGCTGGGTGGCGGAGGTGGCTTTGTGCTGCTGACCGGCGAGATCGGCACTGGCAAGACCACGGTGTGCCGCTGCTTTCTGGAGCAGATTCCGGCCCACTGCAACGTCGCCTACATCTTCAATCCCAAGCTCACGGTAACCGAGCTGCTGCAGTCGATCTGCGACGAGTTCCATGTCACGGTGCCGCAAAAAGAGCTGCTGCCGCTCACGGTCAAGGATTACCTCGATCCGCTCAACACCTTCCTGCTGCAGGCCCATGCCGCCGGGCAGAACAACGTGCTGATCATTGACGAGGCGCAGAACCTGTCTGCCGAGGTGCTGGAGCAGCTGCGCCTGCTCACCAACCTGGAAACCAGCGAGCGCAAGCTGCTGCAGATCGTCCTGATCGGCCAGCCCGAGCTGCGCACCATGCTGCAGCGGCCCGAACTGGAGCAACTGGCTCAGCGCGTGATCGCACGCTTTCACCTCGACGCACTCACCGAGGCCGAGACGGCGCAGTACATCCTGCATCGCCTTGAAGTGTCCGGCCTGAATCGCGCGCTGCCGTTCGATCGCAAGGCCCTCAAACGCATCCACCAGCGCGCGCGCGGCGTGCCCCGCCGCATCAACCTGTTGTGCGACCGTGCTTTGCTGGGAGCCTTTGCGGGCGGCCAGGCCACGGTCAACCGCGGCATCGTCAACAAGGCGGCGGACGAGGTGTTTGACCCGCCGGTGCGCGCATCATCTTTAACATGGCGCTGGCAGCGCAGCCTTGCCCTGGTGGGCTTGAGTGTCGCCGCCGGCGCCGGGCTGCTCGCCACGGCCCGCCTTGCGACGCAGACGCCGCAAGCGCCGCATGCACCCGAGATCGCAGCAGTTGCCACGCCAACTGACGCAGCCGCACCCGCAGCGGTTGCGGCCTCCGGACCGGTGATGGCCGCTGCGGCAGCCGACGCAACCCTCGCCCCGCCCACGCCACCCGCGCCGCCCGCGCAGCCCCCCATCTTGCTGCGCGACGAAGGCCAGGCCTGGCGCGAACTGGCGCAGGCCTGGAAACTGACCCCCGGGGAGGGCGACCCCTGCCAGGCGCTGCAGCGCGAGCAGGTGCGGTGCTTCAGCAGCAACACCAGCCTGGCCCTGATCCGCCAGCTGGGCCGCCCCGGCATCGTCAAGCTCGACAGCCAAAGCGGCTCGCCTTCTTATGCCTTGCTCACCGCCCTGACAGACGACAGCGCCACCTTGCGCGCCGGGGGCATCGAGCAGACCGTCACACTGGCCGCGCTGGCCGCGCGCTGGCAAGGCGACTTTTCCACGCTCTGGCGTTCACCCGCCGGTTATGGAGGCCGCCCCCTTGATAGCCAGAGCGGCCCGGTGGTCGAATGGGTTGCGGCCCGGTTGACCGCAGTGGATGGCACGGCGCAGGCGGGCCGGCCCGTGCTGGATGCCTCGCTCAGAGCCCGCCTGCGCACTTTTCAATTGGCCCAGGGCCTGCCCACCGACGGCCGACTCGGGCCGTTAACTTTTATGCAGCTCAATCGCACGGCCGGCGTGGACGAGCCGCGCCTTCGAACCGGGCCCTGACCCCATGTCTTACATTCTCGACGCACTTCGGAAGGCCGACGCCCAGCGCGAACGCGACCCGGCACGGGGCATTCATGCCCAGCCCGTGCAGGTGTCGCCGCTTGAGCCACCTGAAGGTCATCAGACCCGGTTTTGGCTGGGAGGGGTGGTGGTCATTGGCGCCGGCCTGCTGGCCGTGGCGGCATGGCAGCTGGCCGGGCCCGCCGCGCCACCGGTCGCTGTATCGGTCGCGCCACCGGTGGTTCATCTGCCAGCCGCAGGGGCCGGAATGTCCCCAGCGCCTGCCGTGATCAGGCCTCCGCCGGTGCCCACGGCAGCGCCGGCCCTGCCTGCGACCGAGGTGCTGCCCGCAGCACCACCGCCCGCCGCGCCTGTGGCCCTGCCCGCGGCTCCTTTGCGTGAAGCGCGAAAGCCGGCTCCGGCGCTGGCGGCTTCCTCACCGGCGCCCGCAGCGGCAGCCCCTGATCGCTTGCTGTCCGTCAATGAATTGCCGGCCGATGTACAGCGTGACTTGCCCAAGCTGGCCATCAGCGGCGGCGTCTATTCCGACAACCCCGCGCAGCGCATGATGATCGTCAACGGCCAGGTGGTGGGCGAAGGCGCAGAGCTGGCCCCGGGCGTGGTGCTGGAGCAGATCCGTGCCAGGACCGCAGTGCTGCGGTACCGCGGCTATCGCTACGCGGTGGCGTACTGAAAGAGGAATAAGGCGATCAGCCAGCCATCGACCACAACGTCGCCGCGCCCACCAGCAGGGAGAGCGTGGGAATGATGGCCAGCAAGTAGCGCAGGGCGCGTGATGGCGGCTGACCGCTGGCCAGCAGCAGGCCCAGGCTGGCCAGCGCCGTCGGCTCCGGCGCCATGCCGAACACCTCCGCTTGGCTCAACGGGTGGCCAGCGAGCAGCCCGGCCAGCGGGTAGAGCACCACGCCGGTCACGGCCAGCAGCCAGCCGAGGTTTCGCGTCACAACACCAGGGCTCGGTGGGTGCGCGTCGCGGGACAAGATGCACAGGCCAACCAGCAGCACGGCCTGGATGCCGAAGGCCGCGGCGAAGTAGGGCGCCGCCCAGTTGATCGTGGCGTAGTGCTGCCAGTGAAAGGTCCAGCCCACCCAGAGCCAGACTGCGGCGAGCAGGGCAGCGAGCACGCGGCCGGCGCCGGCGCGCCGGGTCCCGGCCAGCCAAAGCGAGGCGAGACCGGTAGCGAGTGCGACCAGCTGCGCTGGCCAGACATCGCGGTTGTAGAGCTCGACCAGGCGCCAATACGTCCCGGGTGAAAACATCAGGAAGTCCGAGAGACGGTAGGTCCACCACTCGGACATGGCTCACAGCCCCAGGGTGTGGGTGACCATGCGCCTGCGAAACGCCTCGTCAGGCATCCGGCCGAAGGCTGCACCCATGTTTTCGCGCACGTGGGCCACGTTGCTGGTGGCCGGAATCGCGCAGGTCACCGCGGGGTGAGAGACGATGAACTTCAGCGCGAACTGGGCCCAGTTCGCGCAGTCGATCTCGCTGGCCCAGGCCGGTAGCGGATGGCGTTGCAGCTGATGCAGCAGGGCGCCCTGGCGAAACGGCCGGTTCGCCAGCACGGCGATGCCACGCTCACGCGCCAGCGGCAACAGCCGCTCTTCAGCCTCGCGGTCGAGCAGGTTGTAGCTGAGTTGGACGAAGTCGATGCGGTGGCCGCGCATGATCTGTTCGATCTCGCGGTGGCGGCGGCCCTCCGAGGTGGTGATTCCCACGTAACGCAGCTTGCCTGCCGTTTTCATGGCCTGCAGCAGCGGCAGCTGCTCCTGCCAGGCCACCAGGTTGTGGACCTGCAGCAGGTCGAAGCGCGGCAGCCGCCAGTGCCGGCGCGACATCTCGATTTGTGCCGCGCCGGCCGAGGAAGTCCAGACCTTGTCGGCGGCAAAGACGCGCTGCTGCGCCGAGAGTTTTTGCAAGCCGTCACCGATCACGCCCTGCGAGGAGCCGTACATCGGCGAGGAATCGATCAGGCGGCCGCCGGCATCAAAGAAGTGGCGCATGACCTCGGCGCATTGCGCGCGTGCCGGGTGGTCGTTGCCGACGTTAAAGGTGATCCAGCTGCCCAGCCCGACCACCGGAATCTGTTCGCCGGACGAGGGAATGGGCCTGGACATCGGCAGTGACGGCGCAGCATTTTGCGCGTAGGCGCCCACCACGCCTAGCGCGCTTGACGCGGGAAGCAGGTGCAGCAGCAGGGTGCGGCGTCTCATTTTTCCAGACCGGTGTGGTGTTGCATGCTTGCAGGTACCCATAAACCGATGGATTTTTGTTCAGGGCAAGGCGACAACCGCAGCCATAGCCCAGCTATGGCGAGGATTTGCAACGCGGCCATGGGCAAAAAGACGCGGTTTTATATGCCTGATAACGTGCAACACCACACTAACACAGGGACAAGGCGCACGGCAATACGGTGCTGGTTTCGCGCCGCTCCACCATCGCGGCGCTAACCGGCATTTCACCCGGCACGGCGGAGATGGTGGTGCTCACGTCCCAGGGCGGCGGGCGCTTCACGGTCACCGGACGGCTGACCGCTTATTGACGCTGACAAGCCCTGACGCGTGAATCTATAGGGGTACTACCACTGCGTCAAACGTAGCGCCATAATGAAGTCTGAGCAGCGCCGGCCACCCGCGCCGGAACCGCAACGCACCCAAGGAGACGTCCATGAGTAATTCGAACCCGCCCAAAGATGGTGATTTCGCGCACTGGATCGACGAGAAATCACAGGCGCTGAAATTCGAACTCGGCGAGAAATTCCCGGTGCCGCCCACCGAGCTGCATTCACCTTCGGTACACGTGGAGACTGGCGAGCAAAAGCTTGAAGAGGTGCTGCTGGAGCATGAAGAGCCGACCCAGGAGTTTCTTGAAGAACTGGCGGCGCTTGAGGATGCACCGCCGCTGAGTGACGAGGAACTGGCCAGGCAGGCGCTGGAGGCCGGTGGTACAGACAGCGACAACAGCACGCCCGAGTAGCGCCATTTCCCCCGGTCGATACGGCAGCAGCGCGACCCCCTATCCGAACTGATCCGATTGGGCGGCCCGGGCAAGCACAGCCCCCTTGGAGCATCCTTCGACGGGCTCAGGACGAACGGGAGCCTGAAAGCACGGCGGCATTTTTCCGCAGGGCCGCCCCAAGGAAAAAGCGGCCCCCGAGGGGCTGGAGCCTGCGGCTCCAAACCTGCTTGAGCAGGTTTGGACAGGCGACAGAGGCGAAGCGTCTCGCGAGACGCGGCCTGCAAGGCCTCGCGCAGTACACGAAGTGACAAGCGTGGGGGCAACACTCCAGCGCACAATACGCCCCATGACTACACAACTTGCGGGCCACCTTCTCGTTGACTGCCTGATTGCCCAGGGCGTTACCCATGCGTTTGGCGTTCCCGGTGAAAGCTACCTCGCCGTCCTTGATGGCTTGCATGCACGCCAGGGCCAGATTGAATTCATCACCTGCCGCCAGGAAGGCGGTGCTGCCTTCATGGCCGAGGCGCACGGCAAGCTCACCGGCCGGCCGGGCGTTTGCATGGTGACGCGCGGACCGGGTGCTACCAACGCTTCCATCGGTGTCCACACCGCGTTTCAGGACTCGACGCCCATGGTGCTGCTGGTGGGCGATGTGGCCAGCGACTGCCGCGACCGGGAAGCTTTTCAGGAGGTGGATTACGCCAGCTTTTTCGGGCCGAGCACCAAGGGCTTTGCCAAACGCGTGGAGCGCATCGACGATGCGGACCGCATTCCGGAGTATGTGGCGCGCGCCTTTGCGACGGCCGTGAACGGCCGGCCCGGCCCGGTCGTGCTGGTATTGCCTGAAGACATGCTGACGCAGATGACCGGCGCCCAGCCCTTGCCCCGCGTGGAGGCGGTCCAGGCCTGGAGCGACCCCGGTTCCGTGCGTACGCTGCGCGAGATGCTGCTCCAATCGCAGCGGCCGTTTGTCATTGCCGGAGGCGGCGGCTGGACGCCGCAGTCGGCGCAGGCACTGCAGCGCTTTGCCGAAAACTGGAAGCTGCCGGTGGGCAACGCCTTTCGTTTCCAGGACACGTTTGACAACCACCACCCGCAATATGCCGGTGACGTGGGCATCGGCCTGAACCCCAAACTGGCAGCGCGTATCAAGGCCAGCGACCTCATCATCGCCATCGGCCCGCGCCTGGGGGAAATGACGACCGGCAATTACACCTTGCTGGAGGCACCTCGGCCCCGGCAGAAGCTGGTGCACATCCACTCCAGCGCCGAAGAACTCAACCGCGTCTACCAGGCCGACCTGGCCATCAACGCCACCATGAATGCCGCTGCGCGCTCGCTGGAGGTGCTAACGGCACCAGCCGAGTTGCCCTGGGAGGCCTGGACCGCATCGGCCAACAACGATTACCTGGCCAACCTGCAAACCCAGGAAGGGCAAAAGCTGCCCGGCGATATCGACATGGCGGCCATCGTCGGCCTGTTGCAAAAGCATTTGCCGCAAGATGCGGTACTGACCAATGGCGCGGGCAACTTTGCCAGCTGGGTGCACCGGTTTTTCAAACACCACGGGCTGGTCAAAGGGAACAAGACGCAACTGGCGCCCACTGTGGGCGCCATGGGCTATGGCGTGCCGGCCGGCATCGCGGCCAATATCGTCTCGGGCCGAACGGCCTTCACCATTGCCGGGGACGGTGACTTCCTGATGAATGGCCAGGAGCTGGCGACAGCCGTTCAGCACGGCGCCAAAAGCATCATCGTGCTGCTCAACAACGGCATGTACGGCACCATTCGCATGCACCAGGAAAAGACGTATCCGCAGCACGTGAGCGGCTCGCGCCTGAACAACCCGGACTTTGCCGCCCTGGCACGCGCCTACGGTTATGCGGGTGTTCGCATCACGCGGACCGCCGAATTTGAAGCCGAACTGCTGGCCGCGCTGGCGCGCAAGGAAGGCACGGTGATCGAGGTGACACTGGATCCTGAGGTCATCACCACGCGGGGCACGCTGTCATCGATTACCCAGGCTGCATTGACTCAGTCGCTGCAAAAATCATAGCTATATGTTGAATGCCTAATCGAGGGCGGATTCAAGCTGAAAAGGCTTGAGGAAATGAAAAAGGCCGGGATAGCCCGGCCTTTTGTCTGGCACGCCAGCTCCAGCGTGGCGCTGGTGTAAGCCTTAGAGGCAGTACTGTTCAGTTAAGTTATTCACCCTGAATCGGAATAACCAAAACCTTGACTTGTCATTGCGGGCCTGACCCGCAATCCATGGATCCGGGTCAAGTCCGGGATGACAAACCAGGGGCAAGGGCTTAACTGAACCGTATTGGCCTTGGAGGGCTTATTCCTTGATGTCGACGCCGTAGAAGTTGTGTCGGCCGAATGGGCTGTTCTTGAAGTCGATCACGCTCTTGCGTACCGGCTTGAGCTGCACCGCATGGGCAATCGTGAACCAGGGCGCCTGCTCCTTGAAGATCACCTGGGCCTGCTGGTACAGCTTGGTGCGCTCGGCCGGGTTGGTGACGGTCTTGGCTTTCAGGACCAGATCTTCATAAGGCTGGTAGCAGAACTTGGCGATGTTGGAACCACTGGCGGACTGGGCTGAAGCGCAACCAAGCAGGGTGTACATGAAGTTGTCCGGATCGCCGTTGTCGCCGGTCCAGCCCAGCATGCCCATCTGGTGCTCGCCGGCCTGCAGGCGCTTGCGGTACTCGCCCCACTCAAAGCTCTTGATCTCGGCCGTGACGCCCACCTTGACCAGGTCCGCCTGCATCAGCTCGGCAATGCGTTTGGCGTTGGGGTTGTAGGGGCGCTGCACCGGCATGGCCCACAAATCGGTGGTGAAGCCGTTCGGGTAGCCTGCTTCTGCCAGGAGTTTTTTGGCGGCTTCAGGGTTGTAGGCGTCGTCCTTGATGCTGTCGTTGTAGGCAGCCATCGACGGTGGAATCGGGTTTTTCGCGGGAATGCCGGTGCCGAGGTACACGCCGTCAACAATGGCTTTCTTGTTGATGGACATGTTGATGGCCTTGCGCACGCGCACGTCATCAAACGGCTTTTTCGTGGTGTTGTAAGCCAGATACCCTACGTTCAAACCGGGTTGCTCGATGACCTGGATATTCGGGTCCTTGCGGATGGCTTCGAGGTCAGCCGGAGCCGGGTAGGGCATCACATGGCACTCGCCTTTTTGCAGCTTCGCCCATCGCACCGAGGCGTCCGGCGTGATCGCGTAGACGAGGTCGTCGATCTTGGCTTTGCCCGCAAAATGCTGAGGGAAGGCCTTGTAACGGATGATCGCGTCTTTCTGGTATTGCACCAGGTAGAAGGGGCCGGTTCCAACAGGATCCTGGTCAATTTTTTCGGGGGTGCCGGCCTTGAGCATGGCGTCGGCATATTCCTTGGACTGCACCGCTGCATAAGGCATGGCCAGGTTGGACAGGAACGGTGCTTCAGGTTTGTCGAGCGTGATCTTGACGGTGTAGTCGTTGACTTTTTGCACCGATTTCAGCAGCTTGGGCATGCCCATGTCGCTGAAGTAGGAGTGGTTGGGACTGGTGACCTTGAAGAATGGGTTGTCTTCTTTCCACTGACGCTCGAACATGAACAGTACGTCGTCGGCATTGAAGTCGCGGGTGGGCTTGAAGCTCTTGCTGGTGTTATGCCATTTCACGCCTTTGCGCAGATGGAAGGTGTATTCCTTGCCATCGGCAGAGATATCCCATTTCTCGGCCAGTCCCGGCATTACCTTGGTGCCGCCACGCTCAAACTCCACGATACGGTTGTAGATGGGTTCGTTGGCATCAAACGAGGTACCCGTGGTGTTGATACCGGGGTAGAAGTTTTCAGGACTGCCTTCAGAGCAGAACACCAGCGTCTTGGCGGACGCCGGCGTGAGCGCCAGCAATGCTGGCAGGGCGATCGCGCACAGCAATGCGCGCTGGACCGGGCGTAGCCGGCTTGCACTTGGTTTGGTCTGAATCATTTGACGGACTCCCTTTGGGGGTTAATGCTGCGATGCAGCGGGCTGGCGGCCAGTTTGCGCGAATTGTGTTCTGCGCTCCCCGGTCTTTGAAAAACGTGGCATGGGTCAGCACGTGGTTTGTACTGCACCATATCACGCGGTGATGAAATCTTCAGCATAGTGGCAGGCTACCTGACGACCCGCCACTTCACGCAGCACCGGCCTTTCGGCACGGCAGCGGTCGGTCACGTGCGGGCAGCGGGTGGAAAAGACGCAGCCCGTGGGCGGATTGAGCGGCGAGGGCAATTCGCCCTTGAGCACGATGCGCTGCCTGACGCCAGTGCTGCCAGCCAGGCCTGGTGTGGATGCCAGCAAGGCCTGGGTGTAAGGGTGCAGCGGCTGCGCGAACAGAGCGTTTTTTTCACCTTGCTCGACCGCATGGCCAAGATACATCACCAGCACATCGTGGGCAATGTGGCGGACCACGCCCAGGTCATGCGAGATGAACAGGTAGGCCAGTCCCATCGACTGCTGCAGATCGGCCAGCAGGTTCAGCACCTGGGCCTGAATTGACACGTCCAGCGCCGACACCGGTTCGTCGGCCACCACCAGGGTGGGGTTGAGCATCAGCGCACGTGCGATGGCGATGCGCTGGCGCTGCCCCCCCGAAAACATGTGGGGATAGCGGTCGTAGTGCTCGGGGCGCAGGCCCACCATGGCGAGCATGGCGCGCGCGCGGGTGGCACGGTCAGCGGGAGACAGGTCGGTATTGATCTCGAGCGGCGCCTCCAGAATGGCGCCGACCTTTTTGCGAGGATTAAGCGAACCGTAGGGGTTCTGGAACACCAGCTGCACAGCCTTGCGCAGGTTCTGGCGTTCTTCGTGGGGCGCGGTGACCGCGTCTACGCCCTTGATGCGCAACTGGCCGCTGGTAGGGGTTTCAATCAGCGAAACCATGCGCGCCAGCGTGGACTTGCCGCAGCCCGACTCACCCACGACGGCCAGCGTCTTGCCGGCATGGACAACGAAGGAGACGCCGCCCACGGCCTGCAGGTGATCGGGGGGGCGCATGAAGCCGCGCCGAATTTCATAAACGCGTTTGAGATCCCGGGCCTCCACCACGGGTTGCGCAGCCAGCGCTGACAGCGCAGAAGCGTCTTGTGGCGCGTTCATGGCGCTTCCTCCGCGGCCAGTACCGGGGTGTCGCGCAGTATGGCTGCTTCACGGTCGGGGTCGCCCAGCGGATAGTGGCAGCGCACCTTGCCGTCTTTCCAGGCGCGTAGCAACGGGCGCTCATTGCGCGAATGCTCGGTGGCATAGGCGCAGCGCGGCGCAAACAGGCAGCCGGTGGGCCGGTCGTACAGGCCGGGCACCATGCCGGGGATGGTCGCCAGGCGGGTGCTGCCATCGCTGCGCTCCGGCAGGGCTGACAGCAGCGCTTCGGTATAGGGGTGCTGGGGAGTGTTGAAAAGCGCGTGGGAACTTTGCTCTTCCATGATCTGGCCGGCATACATGACGGCCACGCGTTGCGCCATTTCAGACACCACGCCCATGTTGTGGGTGATGAGCACCAGGGCCATGCCGCGCTCCTTTTGCAGGCTGCGCAGCAGGTCCAGGATTTGCGCCTGGATGGTTACATCGAGGGCTGTGGTGGGTTCGTCGGCGATCAGCAGCCGCGGGTTGCAGGCGATGGCCATGGCGATCATCACGCGCTGGTTCATGCCGCCCGACAGCTGGTGCGGATAGGCTTTCAGGCGGCTTTCGGGCGAATTGATGCCAACCTGCTCGAGCAGTTCTATGGCCTTGCGCGTGGCGGCCTTGCGGTCCATGCCTAAATGCAGGCGCAGGGTTTCGGTGATTTGAAAGCCGATGGTGAAGCAGGGGTTCAGGCTGGTTGTGGGCTCCTGAAAAATCATGGCCACGTCTTTTCCGGTGAGCTTGCTGCGCTCGCTGGCCGACAGGGCCAGCAGGTCATGGCCGGCAAAGCGGAGTTTGTCGGCGCGCACCCGTCCCGGATAGGCCACGAGCCCCATCAGCGCCATCATCGTGACGCTTTTACCGGAGCCGGATTCACCGACGATACCCAGCACTTCGCCCTCTTCGAGCGACAGGCTGACGCCGTCAACGGCATACATGATCCCGTTTTGCGAGGGAAACTCGACGGACAGGTTTTCTATTTCAAGCAGGGCCATATTTAGTAACTCCCCCTTCTCGGCTCACTTCGTGTAGCCGGATCCCCCCTCCGGGGGCAACAGCTGCGGCCCGGCGAAGCCGGTTCCGCGCTGTTACTTGCGAAGAGGCTCATGAAGGGTGGGTGGATCCTGTTCATCGTTTAAGTTTTGGATCGAACGCATCGCGCAGTCCGTCTCCGAGCAGGTTGAAGGCCAGCACAGTGATCAAAATCGCGAGGCCGGGGAAAGTTACCACCCACCAGGCACGCAGTACGAATTCGCGGGCGTCAGCCAGCATGGTGCCCCATTCCGGGGAGGGCGGCTGGGCGCCAAGACCCAGAAAGCCCAGCGCCGCAGCGTCCAGGATGGCGGTGGACACCCCCAGCGAGGCCTGCACGATCAGCGGCGCAGTGCAGTTGGGCAGGATTTCGCTGACCATCAGCCGGATGCGGCTTGCGCCGCTCATGCGTGCCGCGGTCACATAGTCGCGGGAGGCCTCGGAAATCACCGCAGCGCGGGTAATGCGCACGTAATGCGGCAGCACCACGATGGCGACGGCCAGCATCGCATTCATCAGGCCGGGGCCCAGGATGGCCACGATGACGATGGCCAGCAGCAGGCTGGGCAGGGTCAGGATGATGTCCATCAGGCGCATGACCGCGATCTCGAAGACGCCGCGGAAAAAACCCGACAGCAGGCCCAGCACGGTCCCGACCACGACCGACAGCGTAACCACGGCCAGCCCGATCACCAGGGACAGGCGGGCGCCGTGCATCAGGCGCGACAGGATGTCGCGGCCGATCGCATCGGTGCCCAGGGGATAGGTCCACGATCCGCCCGTCTGCCAGGCCGGGGGTTTGAGAAACACCGCATTGTTGGTGATGTTGGGTGGATGGGGGGCCAGCCAAGGCGCAAAAAGCGCGACCAGCAGCACCCCGACCACAATGATCAGGCCCATGAGTGCACCACGATTGGCGCTGAAGTAGTTCCAGAATTCGCGCAACGGATGCGGCGGTGCCGGTGGTGTACCGGGCACCACGGTGGCTTTTTTCAAGGTGGCCGTGCTCATCGCTGGTACCTGATGCGTGGGTTGATGATGCCGTAGGTGATGTCCACCAGCAGATTGACGGCCATCACGATCACGCCCAGCAGCAGGATGCCGCCCTGCAGGACCGGGTAGTCGCGGCGGCTGATGGCTTCGATCAGCCATTTGCCGACGCCAGGCCAGGAAAAGATGGTCTCGGTGAGGATGGCCCCCGTGAACAGGACGCCGACCTGCAGGCCAATCACGGTTACCACCGGGATCAAGGCATTGCGCAGGGCATGGAGGGCGACGACGCGCAGGTTGGAAAGCCCCTTGGCGCGCGCGGTGCGGATGTAGTCTTCACCCAGCACTTCCAGCATGGCCGAGCGCGTCATGCGGGCAATCACCGCCAGCGGGTTGGTCCCCAGCACAATCATCGGCAAAATCAGATGCGATGCAGCCGACCAGAATGCGCCTTTGTCCTCTGACAGCAGCGAGTCGATGAGCAGGAAGCCGGTCGTGGGTTCAATGAAGTACTGCACCGCCATGCGGCCCGAGACAGGGGTCCAGCCGAGCTGTACCGAGAAAAGCAGGATCAGCAGCAGGCCCCACCAGAAAATCGGCATGGAGTAACCGGTCAGCGAGACGCCCATGACCCCGTGGTCCAGTATCGAGTTGCGCTTGACCGCAGCCAGAATGCCGGCGGGAATGCCAATCACCAGGGCGAACACGATGGCGCAGAGGGCCAGTTCGATGGTGGCGGGGAAGAGCGTGAGGAATTCACGCAGCACGGGTTCCTGCGTGATGAGGGATTTGCCGAGATCGCCATTGAGCACGCGGCCGATGTAGATGCCGTACTGCACCAGAACCGGCCGGTCCAGGCCGTATTCTTTGAGCAGCTGCGCATGCCGCACCGGATCGATGCCACGCTCGCCGGCGAGGGTTTCAATGGGGTCGCCCGGCACCAGGCGAATCAGAAAAAAGGCCAGCAGCGTCATGCCCAGAAACGTGGGAATGATCAGGCTGAGTCGGGTAAAAATAAAGCGAAGCATTATTTCGGGTGACCCAGACAGGCATTCACGCGGGCAGCGGAAAATTCGTCACAGAAGTGGCAGGTCGGGGCAATGAAAATCTTCGTTGCGCTGGTTTTTATTGGGTGCATGAGCATGAAATTCTGGTTTGTACCGTCGCGCGCCGATGGCGTCGCGAGCAATTTTTATCTTATCAACAAACCCGTTTATTCCTGGCAGACGTGTCGGCAATCTGCTACCGAGTAACCCGTATTGCTTCGTGAAGCTTTTGGTGATCGCGAGGCCACGGGGTTACGCAGGAAGCGTGCCACAGGAAGCCAGTGAACAGCACCGGATCCGTCGACTCGTTTCGTGGCGCCGCTTCCGACAGGCAATGCGTCGGAGCATAAAAAAAGGCCGGTGGAAACCGGCCTTTGGGGAGTCGGCAAAAGCCGATTACTTGACGTGCTTGCCAATCAGGCCGGCCATTTCGAACATCGACACTTGCGGTTTGCCGAAAACGGCTTTGAGCTTTTCGTCGGCGTTGATCATGCGCTTGTTGACCTTGTCCTGCAGGCCCTTGGATTTGATGTAAACCCACAGCTTGCTGACAATTTCCGTGCGTGGCAAAGGCTTGTCGCCCACCACGGCAGCCAGGGCGGGGCTCAAGGTCAGCGCTTTCATGAACGCTGCATTGGGCGTACGCTTTTTGGCGGGCGCTTTTTTCGCTGCTGGCTTTTTGGCCGCAACTTTCTTGGCAGGCGCTGCTTTCTTCGCAGCTACCTTTTTGGCGGGCGCTGCTTTTTTGGCGGCGACCTTCTTGGCAGGAGCTGCTTTCTTCGCAGCTACTTTCTTTGCCGGAGCAGCCTTTTTTGCAGGCGCTTTTTTAGCCGGTGCTTTTTTCGCAGTTGCCATGATTGATTTTCCTTCTAGAAGTTGATAAATCACCACAGGGATAACTACTTCCTTGCGGCAATGCGGATGCTACTGGAGAAAAACGCAGTTTCATAGCGAAAAAGCACTTTATTTGCGCCCGCCTGTTGCAGATTTACCTCTGAAAATCAAAAAAACGCCTGTGAGAATCACGCCGCAAGCGATCCACTCGCCACGGGTGACATGCTCGCCGGCAAAAAACGCACCCAGAAAAATCGCGATCAGCGGGTTCACGAAGGCATAGCTGGTGGCCACAGCAGGGGAGGAATTGGCCAGCAAGTACATGTAGGCGCTGAACGCAATCAGCGAGCCGAACACCACGAGGTACAGCCAGGCCACCAGGGCTGCGGGCTGGAAAGGCCAGTTGCTGGCGACCTCGTGCTGCTCACCCAGTGCAAGAGAGATCGCCATTAACACCGCGCCGCCACACAACATTTCACTCGCGAAACCCGCGGGGCCGCTGGCCAGGGGCAGTCGTTCGGTGGACAACACGGAGCCCAGCGACCACAGCAGGGTTGCACCGGCGATGCAGGCCAGGCCCACGGGCGCCGCGGAAAAGCTGGCGCCTCTCACCAGCAGCAGCACGCCAGCCAGCCCCACGGCCATGCCGGCCAGTTCCAGCCGGCTGGGGCGTTGGCCCAACAACAGACCCCATGCGCAAACCATCAGGGGAACCACCGCAATGAAGGTGGCGATCAGGCCGGAGCCAATGTGAACTTCTGCACTGGCGGTGAGCCCCATGCCGCCGCCCAGCATCAAGGTGCCGATCACGAGCGCATTGCGCCATTCGCGCAGGGTAGGGAGCTGTTGCTTGCGAATGATCACCCAGGCCATGACCAGCATGCCCGCCACCAGGAAGCGGGTGCCCATCTGGAAAAAAGGCGGGAAGCTCACCAGTGCGAAACGGATCGCCAGGTAGGTGGAACCCCACACCACATAGCAGGCGATCAGGGCGGGGACCAGCAGCGGTGCAGCCCGGGCGGTCGGGGAAGGGAGGGAGATTGCGGAGCTCATCCACGCCATCGTAAATTGCCAATAACGGCCAAGCCATGCAGAATTAAAGGTGAAGAACGGAGATCGCTTTTAATTTAACGCTTGAAAAGCATGATGACAGAAACTGACGAATACGATCACTACGACAGCCGCATCCTGACCGAACTGCAGCGGGACGCCCGCATCACCATGGCGGAGCTGGGACGACGCGTCCATTTGAGTCAGCCCGCGGTGACTGAGCGCGTCCGCAAACTGGAGCTGGGCGGTGTGATCAGGGGCTACCGCGCCGAGGTCGACCTGGCGCGGTTGGGCTATGGGATTCGCGCCATCATGCGCGTGGCACGGGCCGAGTACGCCCGGGTGGTCAAGCTGATTGAGCAGACGCCGGAGGTGATCAACGCCTACAACGTCACCGGAGAAGACAGCTGGGTGCTGGAAATTGCGGTCATTGACGTTTCGCATCTGGATGCAGTCGTGACCAAATTCTGCATCCTGACCGAGACTTCTACCGCGATTGTGCTCAACGCCCCTCGTGAGAACGCCATTGTGCTGCCTGCCCGCAGGGAAAACATCAAACCCGCGATCAACAAGGTCACGGGGAAATGACAGGGCCAACGTGATGTGGCGGTGCAGGTTCAGGGCATCTGGGTCTACCCCGGTGGTGACTGGCTCTATGCCGACATGACGGCGTTGCTGTGATGCCGCCGCTGGACGCCTGACGCTTGAGTTTCACCGCACAGCGGTTGCGGCTCAGGTCCGCAGCTTGATGCCGAGGCGCTTTAATTGCTCTGTGCCTGCGGCGGTGATGCTCACCACGCGCGTGTGTTTTTTACGCTCTATCCAGCGCTGCTGCGTGAAGTGCGTTGCCAGCGCGGCACCGAGCGCACCGCCGAGGTGGTCCTGCCGCTCCGACCAGTCCAGGCAGGTGCAGGCAAACTGCCGGCGCCTGCCGCGCACCTCGGTGACGTCGATGCCCAGCGCGCCGAGGGCCTGATCGCCTTTGGGCGAAAGTGCAAGGGCCTTCGGCAGGTTCTGGCTGGTGTCTGCCACCAGCCAGCTTTTGCGGCGCATCACGGCCAGCAGGGTGGTACCGAGTTCGCCGGCGAGATGGTCATAACAGTAGCGTGCCCGGCGGATCGGCTCAAGACCTGCAGGGCTCGCGGGTTCTGTCGTGCGCGGCGCAACGCGCATCAGCGACTCCACCAGATGGGCCACGTGCTCTGAGGCCAGGCGGAAATACTTGTGGCGGCCCTGTGACGTGGATACCAGCAGGCCATCGTCAAGCAGCCGTTTGAGGTGCGACGTGGCTGTGGCGGGCTCAATCCCCGCGCCGAGCGCCAGTTCCTTTGCGGTGAGTGCGCGGCCTTCCATCAGCAGTGCCAGCATCTGGATGCGGCGCGGATCGCCCACGGTGGATGCCAGCCTGGCAAGGTCGGGTTCTGCATTCATGGTTTGATCCTAACCAAACTGTTGTTGCTCGACAAGCGGGGGAAGGCTGGCGACACTGGAGGTCTTGTCAAACAAACAGAGCGAGCAACCATGGCCCAGTACAGCGCAGAGATTCTCTGGCAGCGCGGTGAACGGGATTTTCCTGGCAACCGTTACAGCCAGCCATCGCCGCCAAACGCAAGTTTGGCGTGGATTGTTATGCCGATGCGTGGGCAGATTGACCAGTTCCACCACGAAGCCGGCGCAGAATGTTCCATCGCCAACCCGGTCAAAATGGAAGCGCGTGGTGAGCCGGCGTCTGCCCGTGAGTGACGGCGTTCTTCCACAGCCTGGCAACCCGATCGAGGCGGTCACCCATGTCGACCCGTACCCCTACTACCGGCAGTTGCGGGAACAGCGGCCGCTGTATTTTGATGAAGGCCTGAAGCTCTGGGTGGCCAGCAGCCATTCCGTGATAGATGAGGCCTTTCACAACGTGGCGCTGCGTGTGCGTCCGCCGGCAGAGCCGGTGCCCCAGGCCCTGCTGGGTACAGCAGCGGGCGAGGTTTTTGCCCAGCTGGTACGCATGACGGACGGTGAATTTCACGCAGTCCACAAGCCCGCGGTGGAGCAAGCTGCGCGCCGCTGGAGCCTGGCCGATGTGACGCGGGCCAGCGAAGCGGCTGCAAGGGATCTGTTTGCCGCCGGGCCGCCCCAAGGCAAACATGGCCCCCTTGGGGGGCAGCGTAGCGTGGGGGCCAAATTTCGGTGTCTGACCGTCAACGACCTCATGGGTGTGCTGCCGGTGCAGGCTATGGCGCGCCTGCTGGGCCTGCCTGACGGCTTGCTTGACGACTCCTGCCGTTGGGTCCGGCAGTTCGTGCAGGGCATTGCACCTGGCGCGTCGACGCAGGCCGTGGCGCTGGCGGCTGGCGCAGCCGAGGCCCTGATGGACCAGGGCCGGGCGCTGGGTTTGTCGACTGTGCAGGCGGCCAACCGCATCGCCTTCATGCAGCAGTCGCTCGATGCCACAGCGGGGCTGATGGGGCATACCGTGCTGATGCTCGCGCAATACCCCGACCTTGCGCTCCTGGCTGATCAGTCGCCGCAAGCCATGCGCGGGTTCGTCGCCGAGGTCGAGCGCCATCAAGCGCCTATCCAGAACACGCGGCGCTTTGCCGCCGATCCCGTGGTGCTGGCGGGCCAGTCGATCGAGGCAGGGCAGGGCGTGGTGCTCGTGCTGGCCAGCGCCAACCGCGACGGGCTACTGAATCCCAGGCCCGACCAGTTCGATCCGCAGCGCGGCGAACGCCGCAGCATGGGCTTCGGTGCAGGCGCTCATGCCTGCCCCGGCGCCGCAATCGCCATCGAAATGGTAGCTGCTTGTATCCAATGGATGCGGGCTACAAGCCAATTTGATGGTTGTTTTGGAGCTCTGGCGGGTTTCTGGCCGCTGGCCAACGCCCGCATACCCTTATTTGCAAGCAGAAAGGAAGCATGATGGTCTCCGTGATTTTCGAAGTCTGGCCCGATCCGGCGCACCGCGAGGGCTACCTGAACTGGGCGGCCGAACTCAAGAGCGAGCTGGTGAAGATGGACGGCTTTATTTCCATCGAACGCTTCCAGAGCTTGAGCGAACCCGACAAGCTGCTGTCCCTTCAGTTCTGGCGGGACGACGCCTGCCTGACGGCCTGGCGCAATCTGGAAGCGCACCGGGCCGCGCAGGCTGCGGGCCGCAGCACCATGTTCAAGGACTATCGGCTGCGCATCGCCGAGGTGACGCGCGACTACGGGCTGAATGAACGTGAGCAGGCGCCGGCCGATTCGCGCCAGGCGCACGGCTGAGGCCGTGCGCCTGGCCGGGCTCAGGCCGAGGCGAGGGCGATGGCGTTTTCCAGGGCCTGGCCACCCCCATAGCTGGCCTGCAGGGGCGGCGTGCCGCCCAGCGAAACCTTGATGGCGCAGTACTTGAATTCGGGAATCTTGGCGAACGGGTCCAGCGCCGCATTGGTCAGCTTGTTGATGGCCGCCTCGTAGTAGCAAAAGGGCACGAACACCGCGCCGCGCGGCGAGCTTTCGTCGGCCCGCGCGTACAGCGTGACTTCCCCGCGGCGCGACGCGATGGTCACGACATCGCCCGGTTTGCCGCCCAGGTCAGCGAGGTCCAGGGGGTGGACGAGGGCCACCGGATCGGGCTCGATCGCGTCCAGCACCGTGGCGCGCCGCGTCATGCTGCCGGTGTGCCAGTGCTCGAGCTGGCGGCCGGTGATCAGCACCATCGGGTATTCGGTATCCGGGCGTTCGGCCGCCGGGATGATGTCGGCGGGCACGAAGCGCGCCCGGCCGCCTTCACGCGGGAAGTCTTCCACAAACACCACCGACTCGCCCGGGTCGCCCTCCTTCATGCAAGGATAGGTGACGGAATGCTCGCGGTCCAGCCGGTCCCAGGTGATGCCGCCGATGCTGGGCATGGTGTGCCGCATCTCGTCGAACACTTCGCTCACGTGGTTGTAGTGCCAGTCCAGGCCCATCCTCTTGGCGATTTCCTGGATGATCCACAGGTCCTGGCGCGCATCGCCCGGCGGGTTGATGGCCTTGCGGCCCATCTGCACCAGCCGGTCGGTGTTGGTGAAGCTGCCGTCCTTTTCCGGGAAGGCGCTGGCCGGCAGGATCACGTCGGCGAGATACGCGGTCTCGGTCAGGAAGATGTCCTGCACCACCAGGTGGTCGAGCGCCGCCAGCGCCTCGCGCGCATGGTTGGCGTCCGGGTCGGACATTGCCGGGTTTTCGCCCTGGACGTACATGCCGCGGATGCCGCCCTTCTTGATGGCGTGCATCACCTCCACCACCGTGAGGCCGGGTTGGTCATCCAGCGTACCGGCCGGCACGTCCCAGGCCTTTTCGAAGGTGGCGCGCACCTTCGGGTCGGACACATGCTGGTAGTCGGGGAACATCATCGGGATCAGGCCCGCGTCGGAGGCGCCCTGCACGTTGTTCTGGCCGCGCAGCGGATGCAGCCCGGTGCCGGGCCGGCCGATCTGGCCGGTCATCAGCGACAGGGCGATCAGGCAGCGCGCGTTGTCGGTGCCGTGCACGTGCTGCGACACGCCCATGCCCCACAGGATCATCGAGGCCTTCGAGGTGGCGTAGAGCCGTGCGACATAGCGCAGCGTGTCGGCGTCGATGCCGCAAATCGGCGCCATCAGCTCGGGCGTGTAGCCTTCCACGTTCTTGCGCAGCTCTTCGTAGCCGATGGTGCGGCTGGCGATGAATTCCTCGTCCACCAGGCCCTCGGTCACGATGACGTTCATCATCGCGTTGAGCATCGGCACGTCGGTATCGGGCTTGAACTGCAGGTGCCGGTGCGCCATGCGTGTCAGGTCCGAGCGGCGGGGATCGAGCATGACCAGCCTGGTGCCGTTTTTCACCGCGTTCTTGATCCAGGTCGCGGCCACCGGGTGGTTCACCGTCGGGTTGGCACCGATGATGATCACCACATCGGCCTTGGTGACGTCCATCACGGGGTTGGATACGGCGCCAGAGCCTATGCCTTCGAGCAGTGCCACGACGGATGAGGCGTGGCACAGGCGGGTGCAATGGTCGACGTTGTTGCTGCCGAAACCGGTACGCACCAGCTTCTGGAACAGGTAGGCTTCTTCGTTGCTGCCCTTGGCGGAGCCGAAGCCGGCCAGGGATTTCTTGCCGTACTGGTCACGAATGGCGGCAAGCTTGCCGCCGGCGAAGGCCAGTGCTTCTTCCCAGCTGGCTTCGCGGAACACGTCCATCACGCGGTCAGGGTCCATGGTGAAGTCGCCGGTTTTCGGCACGCCTTCGCGGCGGATCAGCGGCTTGGTCAGGCGCTGCGGGTGGTGGGCATAGTCAAAGCCGTAGCGGCCCTTGACGCACAGCCGGTTGTGGTTGGCCGGGCCGTCACGGCCCTCGACGAACAGGATCTTGTCGTCTTTCACGTTGTAGGTCAGCTGGCAGCCGACGCCGCAGTAGGGGCAGACAGAAGCCACCTGTTTGTCGGGCACCGCGAGCGCGGCCTCGCGGGCCGGCATCAGCGCGCCCGTGGGGCAGGCCTGCACGCACTCGCCACAGGCCACGCAGGTGGAGGCGCCCATGGCGTCGTCCATGTCAAAAACGATCTTGGCCTGGTCGCCCCGGAATGCCAGTCCGATCACGTCATTGACCTGTTCGTCGCGGCAGGCGCGCAGGCAACGCGTGCACTGGATGCAGGCGTCGAGGTTGACGGCGATGGCCGGGTGCGACAGGTCCTGGCGCACCTGCTGGCGGGCCTCGAAGCGCGGCTTGCCGACGCCGATTTTGCTGGCCCACTGGTCCACCTCGTTGTTGCGGGTGTATGCCTTCTCGGGCATGTCGGACAGCAGCAGCTCAAGCACCATTTTCTGCGAGGCCACGGCGCGCTCGCTGTCGGTGACGACTTTCATGCCGGCCGTAGGCGCGCGGCAGCAGGAGGGCGCCAGCACCCGTTCCCCGTTGATTTCGACCATGCAGGAGCGGCAGTTGCCGACCGCCTCCATGCCTTCCTTGTAGCAAAGGTGGGGAATCTCCACGCCTTCGCGCTTGGCCACCTGCAGCAGGGTTTCGGTGGCCCGTCCGGTCACTTCACGGCCGTTGAGGCTGAAGCTCACGAGCGGCACGTCGAGTTCGGCGAGTTCCTGTCGGGTAATTGCATTCATGACGTTGCCCTTTGTCTTGTTGGCCGTGTGGCGGTCAGGCCAGCTCGTGCGGAAAATATTTGACGACGCAGTCCATCGGGTTGGGCGCCGCTTGGCCCAGCCCGCAGATCGATGCGTCGCGCATGACCAGCGACAGGTCTGCCAGCAGTGCGAGGTCCCATTTGGGCTTTTCCATCAGGTGCGCGGCCTTGGCCGTGCCGACGCGGCAGGGCGTGCACTGGCCGCAGGACTCGTGGTGGAAGAAGCGCATCATGTTGCGCGCCGCATTGGTGGCGGTGTCCTGGTCGGACAGCACGATCACGGCGGCCGACCCGATGAAGCAGCCGTAGGGCTGCAGTGTGTCGAAATCCAGCGGGATGCTGTTCATGGTGGCCGGCAGGATGCCGCCCGAGGCGCCGCCCGGCAGGTAGGCGTAGAAGGTGTGCCCGTCCTGCATTCCGCCGCAGTGTTCGTCGATCAGTTCCTGGATGGTGATGCCCGCCGGCGCCAGTTTGACCCCCGGGCTCTTCACGCGACCCGAGACCGAGAACGAGCGCAGTCCCTTGCGCCCATTGCGGCCGTGCGAGGTAAACCAGGCGCCGCCTTTTTCCAGGATCTCGCGGACCCAGAACAGGGTCTCGAAGTTGTGTTCCAGCGTCGGGCGGCCGAACAGGCCCACTTGCGCCACATAGGGTGGGCGCAGCCGCGGCATGCCGCGCTTGCCTTCGATCGATTCGATCATGGCCGACTCTTCGCCGCAGATGTAGGCGCCGGCGCCACGGCGCAACTCGATTTGCGGCATGCCGGCCATCGGCGGTGCCAGCCTGAGTTTGTCCAGCTCGGTTTCGAGCATGGCGCGGCAGCCATGGTATTCGTCGCGCAGGTAGATGTAGATCTTCTCGATACCCACCGCCCAGGCGGCGATCAGCATGCCTTCAAGGAAGCGGTGCGGGTCGCGTTCGAGGTAGACACGGTCCTTGAAGGTACCCGGTTCGCCCTCGTCGATGTTGACCGCCATCAGGCGCGGGCCGGCTTCGGCGCGGACGATGCGCCACTTGCGGCCGGCCGGAAAACCGGCACCACCCAGGCCGCGCAGGCCCGAATCTTCCATGGTCTTGAGGACTGATTCGACGTCGCGGTCTCCCGAGACGCATTGCGCGAGCAGCGCATAACCGCCGGCGGCCCGGTAGCTGGAAAAGTCGAAAAAGCCTTCGGGGGCGTGCTGTACAGCCCTCGCTGCCACGGTGGCCACGACGGCCTCTGCGGTGGCGTTCGGTACGGGGTTTTGGCCAACCACCGCGGCAGGCGCCTGCTCGCAGCGGCCGATGCAAGGTGCCGCGATCACGCGTACCTCGCGGCCCAGTAGGGCCGGGAGCCGGTCCAGTAAATCACGTGCGCCCGCCATCTCGCAGGACAGACCATCGCACACACGCACGGTGAGGGGCGCCGGCGCGGCTTCGCCTTCCTTGACCACGTCGAAATGATGGTAAAAAGTTGCGACCTCATACACCTCGGTTTGCGCCAGGCGCATCTCTTGCGCCAGCGCCGCCAGGTGGGCTGCCGACAGGTGGCCAAAGTGATCCTGGATCTTGTGCAGGTGCTCTATGAGCAGATCGGCCTGACGCGACTCGGAGCCCAGCAGGCGTTGCACGTCGGCCAGCGCGCTCGGCTCCACGCGGCGTCCCTTGGGTGCCTGGCGTTTTCGCTCTTTGGAAGCGGCTTGCACGACGGCAATAGGGATGATGGGATGGTTCATGGGGGCTCGCTTACATTTGCATTTTGTTTGGAATCGACTCGCAGGACGCTCGCGCCGCGGGCTCGCCGGTACTTTGCGCGTGGTTCAGATCACCCGTTCTGCGCGCAATTCCGCGATATACCCTGCGCCATAACCCAATTGCGCCAGAACCTCGTCGGTGTGTTCGCCCAGCAGGGGAGAGCGCGTCACTTCGGTGGGGCTGTCCGACATCTTGATCGGATTGCCCACGGTCAGGTATTTGCCGCGCGTGGGATGGTCAACTTCGACGATGGTGCCGGTTTCGCGCAGGGCAGGTTCCTCGGCGATCTCCTTCATCGACAGAATCGGTCCGCAGGGAATGTCGTACTTGTTGAGGATTTCCATGGCCTCGAACTTGGTCTTGGTCATGGTCCATTGCTCGATGCGCGCGAAGATCGGCTTGAGGTGCAGCAGACGCGCCGCGGGGGTTTCGAACGCCTCGTCGGTGATCCAGTCTTCCTCGCCGATCACCTTGCACACGGCGGGCCACACGGCCGCTTGCGTGATGAAGTAAATGTAGGCGTTGGGGTCGGTTTCCCAGCCCTTGCACTTCAGGATCGAGCCGGGCTGGCCGCCACCCGAAGCATTGCCCGCGCGTGGCACCGCTTCGCCGAATTTGCCATCCGGGTACTGCGGATATTCATGCATGGTGTGGGTGCGCTCCAGGCGCTGCTGGTCGCGCAGCTTGACGCGGCACAGGTTCAGCACGGCGTCCTGCATCGGGGCCAGAACCTTCTGGCCGCGGCCCGTGGTGTTGCGCTGGTAGAGGGCCGCGACAATGCCCAGCGCCAGGTGCAGACCGGTGCCGCTGTCGCCGATCTGGGCGCCGGTGACCATGGGCGGGCCGTCGTCGAAGCCCGTGGTCGAGGCGGAGCCGCCGGCGCACTGGGCGACGTTTTCGTAGACCTTGCAGTCTTCGTAGGGGCCTGGCCCGAAGCCTTTCACCGAAGCCACGATCATGCGGGGGTTGATGGCCTGGATGTGTTCCCAGGTGATGCCCATGCGGTCCAGCGCACCGGGGGCGAAGTTTTCAACCATCACGTCGCACTGCTTGATGAGCCTGTCCAGGACTTCCCGGCCCTTGGCACTCTTGGTATCCAGGGTAATCGAGCGCTTGTTGTGGTTCAGCATGGTGAAATACAGGCTGTCCACTCCGGGGATGTCACGCAGCTGCCCGCGCGTCGCATCGCCTTCGCCAGCGCGCTCCACCTTGATCACGTCGGCGCCGAACCAAGCCAGTAACTGGGTGCAGGTGGGGCCCGACTGGACGTGGGTGAAATCAAGTATGCGAACGCCGTCTAACGCTTTGCTCATGAAAAAATCCTGCTGGGAAGTTGAATCGGTTACTGGTACACGGTTTGAGCCATGGTGCCGGACGCCCAAGCGGCCGGTTTATCCCCCTATGTTAATCACTGCGCCAGCGACGTGCCTTTGACACCTGTGCCGTGCTGGATTTCAAGTTCCGTGAGGCGTTTGCGCAGGTTGCGCTCCTCGGCGAAGCGGCTGGTTTCATCGCGGATGGCCGCAACAATGGCCGACACCTTGCCGTCCGCGGAGTGAAGCAGGGCAACCGTAAACGCAATGGAGATCGCATGCCCGTCCTTGTGCATGGCAGGTACCCGCAGCACGTCATTGCCGTACCGGGTTTGCCCCGTTGCCATGGTTTTGTGGTAGCCATCCCAGTGACGCTGTTGCTGGCGCTGCGGAATGATCAGGTCCAGCGACTGGCCCAGGGCCTCGCTTTCGGTGAAGCCGAACATGCGCTCGGCGGCAGGGTTCCACAGCACGATGGCGCCACCGGCGTCGGAGGCCACGATCGCATCGCCGATTGCCTCCACGAGCTGTTTCATATCAATTCCGGATTCCATGGGCCTGCTCCTTGTGCTGAAAAAAGGTCTCTGAAGTAAAGACGGCGCCTGGGTCGGGCGCCGTTCCACATTGAAGGGTCGCTGTTCAGATGACCGTTTTAGACAGCCTTGTTGGCGTGCATTGTTGCGATCTGGTCCTTGCTATAGCCCAGTTCGGCCAACACCTCGTCGGTGTGCTCGCCCAGCAGGGGAGACGCCGTGACTTCAGGCTTGAGGTCGGAAAACTTGATCGGGCTGCCGATGGTCCAGTAGCTGCCGCGCACCTTGTGCGGCACTTCGACGATGGAGCCGCTCTTGCGCAGCGACTCGTCGCGCAGCAGTTCCTTCATGGACAGCACCGGGGCGCAAGGAATGTCGAACTTGCGGAAGATGTCGACCGCTTCGAACTTGGTCTTGTCCTTGATGAAGTCTTCGATGGTGGCGAAGATGTCCATGATGTGCGGCTGGCGACCCTTGGGCGTGTTGTAGGCCGGATCGGTCTTCCACTCTGGTTTGCCCAGTGCGTCGCAGATCGGCTCCCAGGCGTGGCCCTGGACCGTGAAGTAGATGTAGGCGTTGGGGTCGGTTTCCCAGCCCTTGCACTTCAGGATCCAGCCCGGCTGGCCGCCGCCGCCGGCATTGCCGCCGCGCGGCGTCACCTTGTCGGCGAAAGCTTCCATCTCGTGCGGGTACTGCGGGTATTCCTCGAGGTAGCCCACCTTCTCCAGGCGCTGCTGGTCGCGCATCTTGACGCGGCACAGGTTCAGCACGGCGTCCTGCATGGCCACGGCCACCTTCTGGCCCTTGCCGGTCTGCTGGCGGCCGATGATTGCCGTCAGGATGCCGATGGCCAGGTGCATGCCGGTGTTGGTGTCACCCAGGGCAGCAGCGGAAATCGTGGGCTCGGAGTTCTCGCCCTTCCACCAGCCGGTGGTGGAGGCGGCGCCGCCGGCGCACTGGGCCACGTTCTCGTAGACCTTGAGGTCTTCGTAGTGGTGGCCTTCGCTGAAGCCCTTGACCGAAGCCAGGATCATCTTGGGGTTGAGCTTCTGGATGTACTCCCAGGTGAAGCCCATGCGGTCCAGCGCGCCGGGTCCGAAGTTCTCGACCATGACGTCGGATTCCTTGATCAGCCGCTCGAGCACCTCCTTGCCTTCGGCCTTCTTGGTGTCCAGCGTCAGACCGCGCTTGTTGCTGTTGAGCATGGTGAAGTACAGCGCATCAGCCTCGGGGATGTCGCGCAGCTGGCTGCGGGTGACGTCGCCGGAACCCGGGCGTTCGACCTTGATGACGTCGGCACCGAACCACGCCAGCAGCTGCGTGCACGCGGGACCGGCCTGGACGTGGGTGAAGTCAATAATTTTTATGCCGTTGAGTGGTTTGTTTGACATCTTCATAACTCCTAGTGGATTGCTTTGCTAATTTACTTCTTTTTGGCCGCGCTTTGCGGGTTCAGGCTGGTGATGCGGCCGCTCTCGGTGCCGGCTGTCTCGTCGATGACGGCATTGATCAGGGTTGGCCTGCCGGACTTGATCGCTTCGTCCATGGCGCGGCGCAGCTCGCCCGGGGTGGTGGCGTTCACGCCGACACCACCGAAGGCTTCCATCAGCTTGTCGTAGCGGGCGTTCTTGACGAACACGGTGGGGGCCACGTCGGGGGTGCCGGACGTATTGACATCGGTGCCGCGGTACACGCCATTGTTGTTCATGATGACCACGCAGACCGGCAGGTTGTAGCGGCAGATGGTCTCGACTTCCATGCCGCTGAAGCCGAAGGCGCTGTCGCCCTCGATGGCAACAACCGGCTTTTTGGTGACCACGGCGGCAGCCACGGCAAAGCCCATGCCGATGCCCATGATGCCCCATGTGCCGACGTCCAGGCGCTTGCGCGGCTGGTACATGTCCACGATGCTGCGGGTGAAGTCCAGCGCATTGGCGCCTTCGTTCACCATGATGGTCTCCGGGTGGGCCTTGAAGATGTCGCGGACCACGGCCAGGGCGCTGTGGAAATTCATCGGCGACGGGTTCCTGTTCAGGGTCTCGGCCATCTTCGCGATGTTCTTGTTCTTGCGCTCGGCAATGGCATTCAGCCAATCGGCCGGCGGCTTGGCCCAGCCCGAACCGATGCCGGCCAGCAGGGCCGAGACACAGGAGCCGATGTCGCCGACCAGCGGGGCGTCGATGGCCACGTTGCTGTCTGCCTCGGTGGGGGAGATATCGATCTGGATGAATTTCTGGCGGCCCCAGTCCTTGTGGTCTTTGCCGCCCCAGGTCTTGCCCTTGCCGTGCGAGAGCAGCCAGTTCAGGCGCGCGCCGACCAGCAGCACCACGTCGGCTTCGGGCAGCACATAGGAGCGCGCGGCCGCGGCGGACTGTTCATGCGTGTCGGGCAGGAGGCCCTTGGCCATGGACATCGGCAGGTAGGGGATGCCAGTCTTCTCGACCAGGGCACGGACCTCGGCATCGGCCTGGGCATAGGCTGCGCCCTTTCCCAGCAGGATGAGCGGGCGTTTGGCGCCCTTGAGCAGGTCCAGCGCGCGCTGGACGGCGTCGGGCGCCGGAATCTGGCGCGGGGCCGGATCGACGACCTTGATCAGGGAATCCTTGCCGGCTTGCGCGTCCATGGTCTGCGCGAACAGCTTGGCCGGCAGGTCCAGATAGACGCCGCCCGGGCGGCCAGAGACAGCGGAGCGAATGGCGCGCGCGATGCCCACGCCAATGTCTTCGGCGTTCAGCACGCGGAAAGCTGCCTTGCACAGGGGCTTGGCGATGGCCAGCTGATCCATCTCTTCATAGTCGCCCTGCTGCAGGTCGACGATTTCGCGTTCGCTGGAGCCGCTGATCAGGATCATCGGGAAGCAATTCGTCGTGGCGTTGGCCAGCGCGGTCAGGCCGTTGAGGAAGCCGGGGGCGGAAACCGTCAGGCAGATGCCCGGCTTTTGCGTCAGAAAGCCGGCAATGGCAGCGGCGTTGCCGGCGTTCTGCTCGTGACGAAATGAAATGACCCGCATGCCTTCGGCCTGTGCCATACGCGTCAGATCGGTGATGGGAATACCGGGCAGACCGAAGATTGTGTCGATCCCGTTGAGTTTCAGGGCATCGATTACAAGATGAAACCCGTCGGTCAGTTCTGGTGATTGAGTGTCGTTTGTCATGATGAAAAGTCTCTTCGTTTGACTTCGATAAAGGTTGAGCTAGCGGCTGGCAATATCGGTTGGCGCCAGAAAAAAACCGTTGACCCAAGCCAACGCCTCCGAAGGTGGATTTCCCGCTTCGCTCGGCTGCTCAGGCGGGTCATTTGCACCGTCGGGGTATCATAGGAATTGATCCGGTTCTCACCATTGACCACGGTCAATTTTCGCTGTATTCGAATTACGCGAAAGGATGAAGACTGCATTTCTCCTACCCTAACGTATTCATGTCATCCATACAAAACCATCCTGAGAGAAACGTCATTCGCGTCCAGCTGGCGCAGAACATCGTTCTGAAGGGAATGACCGCAGAGCAAAGCGCTGAACTTGAGTCACACCTGGTCATTGTTGACTGCCAGAAGGGGGAGACGCTCCTGCATCAGGGGGCGCACGAGATGGAGCAGTATTTCATCCTGGAGGGCATCCTGAAGCGGGTTGTGACCAATCAGGAGGCCAAGGAGATGATTCTTCGTTTCGCCGATGAGCGTGACATGGAAACCAGCTACGCAGCCTGGCGGCTGGGTACGCCCACGCCTTACAGCACCGTTTGCGTGACCAAGGTGCGGGTGGCCAAGCTGCCGCTGCCAGAGTGGGTGGTGTTTCTGGAGCGCCACCACGAGATCAAGAAATCCTTCGAGTATTACGTCATGCAGCTGATGAGCGAGATCATGGCCCACACCATCACGCTGCACCTGCTTGACGCACCGGGTCGGGTACAGCGCTTCCTGCGCAAGCATCCCGAGCTGTTTGACCGCATTCCCAAGAAGGAGCTGGCGTCCTACCTGAACCTGTCGGCGGAAACCCTGAGCCGGCTCAAGCAGCGCGGCAAGATCTGAGCCGGAACTCGTCATTGCGGGCTTGACATGGCTTGACCTGCATCCATGCTCCCCGGCTGTCATGCCGGACTCGATCCGGCATCCATGAATTCAGGGGGTCATGGATTGCGGGTCAAGCCCGCAATGACAGGCAGCATTCAGTGCTTGGCTGCAGCGAAACGCCGGGTTGTGGCCATCAGGCGCAACTGGTTGTCAACGCGGGTGACGCCGGGCACCGTGCCGGCGACCCTGGCCGCTTCCGCGCTTTCCTGCGCGTTCAGGACGATCCCGCTGAGGACCATCTGGCCTGCGTCGGAATCGATGCTGATGTTGATATCGCGGGTCGATTCCTGGTCTTTCAGTGCCGCGCGGACGCGCGCGTTGAGCGCCAGGTTTGCCAGCATTGCCTTTGACGCCGCGGTTTCCTGGAATTCCGGCCGGCTGGCCAGATGCTGGATCTGGGCCACGCAGCTGTCCACGGACACACGATCGGTGTTGAGTACCAGATCGTAGAGCAGCGGGTCACCCCAGGTCACGCCGAACTGTTCGTGCATCCGGGAAGCGTGGGCGCTGTCGCTGCGATGGACCTCGGCTTCGGCGAACGCCTCGTCGTCTGTTCCCAGATGGTCCATCAGCCACGCCACGCGCTTCCTGAACGGGCGGGTTACCCGCACTCGCACCACATGCGGAACCGGACGCAACAGGCAGGTCGCTCCCCAGCCGCGCAGCACGATATTGCCCTGATCGGCCAGCGCAAAAACTTCCTGCGCCGTGTACACCGCCACCCGCTCCTTGTCCGTGGTCAGGCGCTCGACCAGGCCGGCCTTGCCTTCGCGCAGCCGGCTGATCAGGCTGCTGGGCACGTGCATCCGATCGGCCACATGTTCCTGCACCTCATGGCGCATCACAGCCAGATTGGCTGTCTGGGCAAGCTGCAGGGAGACGTCCTTGGCGAGGGAGCCCATCTCCTGGGTCATGGCGATTACTGGCATGGTGTCTTTCCCTGATTAATCAATCAACAGGTTGTTCTGTTGTGAACGCCGCATGCTTTGGAGGGCGAATTTTGGCCAGAATGCGGGAGATCAGCGGCCAGAGCAGCAGGATCACGGCCAGCGTGCTGATGCCACCAACCAGCGGGTTGGACCACATGATGGACACCTCGCCCTGGGAAACCAGCATCGCCTGGCGGAACGAATCTTCGGCCTTGTCGCCCAGCACCAGTGCCAGGACCAGCGGAGCCAGCGGGTAGTCCAGCTTCTTGAAGAGGTAGCCGACCACACCAAACAGCATCATGAACCAGATGTCAAGCATGGCGTTGTGGACCGTGTAGGCGCCAATTGCGCAAATCACCACGATCACAGGTGCGATGATCGAAAACGGAATGCGCAGGATGGATGCAAACAGCGGCACGGTGGTCAGCACGACGATCAGTCCGACCAGGTTACCCAGGTACATGCTGGCAATCAGGCCCCATACAAAGTCTTTTTGCTCCACGAACAGCAGCGGGCCGGGCTGCAGGCCCCAGATCAGCAAACCACCCAGCAACACGGCAGCGGTCGGCGAGCCCGGGATACCCAGGGCCAGCATGGGCAGCAGGGCACTGGTACCCGCGGCGTGTGCAGCGGTTTCGGGAGCAATGACACCCTCGATTTCGCCGGTGCCGAACTTGGCCCCGTTTTTGGACATTTTCTTGGCCAGGCCATAACTCATGAACGACGCAGGCGTCGCGCCGCCCGGGGTGATGCCCATCCAGATGCCGATCAGCGAGCTGCGCAGCGAGGTCATCCAGTATTTGGGCAACTGTTTCCAGGTTTCCAGAACGACCTTGGGGTCAATCTTGGCGCTCTTGCCCGAGAAGGCCAGGCCTTCCTCCATCGACAGCAGGATTTCGCCGATACCGAACAGGCCAATCACAGCGATCAGGAAGTCGAAGCCACGCATCAGGTCAGGGATGCCAAAGGTCAGGCGCAGCTGGCCGGTCACCGTGTCCATGCCGACGGCAGCCAGTGCAAAACCGATGGCCATGGAGGCCAGGATCTTGAAGGGGGAACCTTTGCCCATGCCCACAAAGCTGCAGAAGGTCAGCAGGTAGACGGCAAAAAATTCAGGCGGACCGAACTTCAGCGCGAATTTGGCAACCAGCGGAGCCAGGAAGGTGATCATCAACACGGCCACGAAAGCGCCGATGAAAGACGACGTGAAGGCTGTCGTCAGCGCCGCGCCGGCGCGTCCGTCCTGGGCCATGGGGTAGCCGTCGAAGGTGGTGGCCACCGACCAGGGCTCACCCGGTATGTTGAACAGGATGGAGGTGATCGCCCCGCCGAACAGTGCGCCCCAGTAGATGCACGACAGCATGATGATGGCCGAAGTCGGCGACATGGTAAAGGTCAGCGGCAGCAGGATGGCCACGCCGTTGGCGCCGCCCAGGCCTGGCAGCACCCCGATCAGTACGCCAAGAATGATGCCCACGAACATCAGTACGATGTTCATCGGCGTCAAGATGACGCTGAATCCGTGAAAAAGCGCGTTTAGTTCGTCCATTTCATTGTCCGGTCAGTAAAGGTTCAGTGAGCTTGATGCGGGTGGGGTGTGGTTCAGTAGCCGAGGAAACTCAGGGGGTCAAAGTAGCCCTTGAACAGGGGAACCTTGAACCAGACCTCGAACATGCAGAAAAACAGCACGACCACGATGAGTGAGGTGATCACGCTCTTGATCGGGGAAAACTTGCCCAGGATGATCATGAAGAGGGCAATGTAAAAAGCCGAGGCCACATACAGGCCAATGACCTGAACGACCAGGACATAAAGCAGTGCCGGCAACAGCACGGACAAGACGCGCTTGAGCTGTTCGCCGTCGACGAAAATTTCGGTATTGCGGTTTTTCCCAAACAGGGCCTGGTACAGGGTGCCTGCGCCGGAAATGCAGAGGATGATGCCGATATAGAAGGGGAAGTAGCCAGAGCCCGGGCCATCGGTGGTCCAGCCGGACCCTAGCGCCCGGCTGCCCTGGATGACCACAAGGCCCATGACGATAACGCCCACTGCGACTATGGCTTCGATGATATTGGTGGCGACACCCGTGCGGCGCTCCGCGCCGGATTGCTCGTTTGGCTCCATCAGGAACTCCCGCTGAATTGAATTGCCCGGAGAGGGCGACATTGGCTGAATGAGAGGCCGGCGCAGGGGCTGCCCGGCTCGTGGTGGAAGAGCCCCCTCGTGAGGGGGGCAATCCTTATTTCGCGATGAAGCCCGCTTCTTTCATCAGTTCGCGATGTGTGTTTTCGGTGCTACCGAGCCACTTGGTGAACTCTTCGCCCGACATGGCCGTCTGGTTGAAGGCGCCTTTTTCCATGTAGTCCTTCCACTCGGGGGTGTCGCGGACTTTCTTCAGCAGGGTGTTGTAGAACTCAAGCTGATCCTTGGACACGCCCGGCGCCATGAAGATGCCGCGCAGCATCGTGTAGTCGGCTGGTACGCCCGCTTCCTTGCAGGTGGGAATGTCGGCCCACGACATGGTATCGGTCACCTTGGTCTTGTAGGTCATGCGCTGGTCATCGAAGACGCAGAGGGCGCGCAATTGGCCAGCGCGCCATTGCGCCACGGCTTCAATCGGGTTGTTCACGGAGGAGTCGATGTGCTTGCCAACCAGTTGCACAGCCACTTCGCCGCCGCCTTTAAACGGAATGTAAATGAACTTGGTGCCAGTGGCGCGCTCGACGCCGACGGTCAGGATCTGGTCTTCCTGCTTGGAGCCGGTACCACCCATCTTCATTTTGCTGGGACCTGCGGCCTTCACGGCTGCCAGGTAGTCCTTGGCGGTTTTGTAGGGCGCCTCGGCGTTGACCCACAGAACGAACTGGTCAAGCGCCATCATGGACACTGGCGTCATGTCGCGCCAGTTGAAAGGCACCCCGGTTGCCAGGGGTGTGGTGAACAGATTGGACAGCGTGATGATGATCTTGTGGGGATCGCCCTTGGCATTCTTGACCTCGAGAAAGCCTTCGGAGCCTGCGCCACCGGATTTGTTGACAACGATCAGCGGCTCTTTCATCAGCTTGTGCTTGATGACAATCCCCTGGATCAGGCGGGCCATCTGGTCGGCACCGCCACCGGTACCCGCTGGTACCACGAACTCAACCGGTTTGGTTGGCTCCCAGGCCGCCTGGGCCGGTGCTGCGACCGTTAGCATTGCCGCTGCAATTGCCCCTGTGGAGGCCATCGCCAGTCCACTCCTGATGTTTGCGAGTCTGATATTCATCTCGTTGTCTCCTGTGTTTGGTAACTATGCCTGGTTCTGACCTGGAATTCATTGCTGATCCCATGGCTTGAACGTATCACGCACGTATGGTCTTCCCAAGTAGGTGGAAAAGCTCTTGACGATGATCAAGTTTGTCCAAATTTCGAACCGTTTTAGGGTTTCTCCGGGGGGCGGTCGCGGCTTTCACGGGGAGGAGGGTAGCGTATTCGCCTAGAAGAGATTAGTCGCACCCGCATTACCATGAGCACGAACACGAGCAGAGGGCTGGCACCCTTGCCGTGAGGTGGGGATGAAACGCGTTTTGACAAGGGTGAAAAACGATGAAAAAGCTGTTGCTGCTGGCTGGCACGTTGCTCTGTGGGGTGCAGGTTCATGCGCAGTCCTGTGAAGGCGGCCTGTACCTCAATCCGCAGGTCATTCGCGGTGAGGGATCGTCTCAAACTGAAAGTGCGCTCAAGGAACTGATCGAGTTTGTCCGGCCTGCCGGGCTATCGGTCTCGCCGGTTCTCAACATCAGGGAAACCCAGGACGTCCTTACGGCCGTCAAGCGGCCAGCGCCTCCGTGCTGGGTCTACGGCAACCCGGTCGTGGGCCTGGCCTCGGGTTATCGCCCCGTGGCGATCAACATGGAACCGATCCAGTCGGCAGTGCTTATTCTTGCGGACATCGGTTCGGTGAAGGATGGCAAGCCGGTCGAATTGAAGAACTTGCCCATTGACGAGCAGGCGAAGATACTCGCCAGGCTCAAGGCCACCAGCTGCTTTGGCATGAAAAGCGGCGTCACCACCACGCTGGTGAAGGCTGAAAATCTTTGCGGCACGGTGGTCGAAGTGATGCCCCAGCAAGGTTTGGGGCAGAGCTATCTGCCCACCAAGGCAGCCTTTCACTGGCAGGCGGACCGGTGGGTGGGCCTGATCACCCGGCTTCAGACCGCCCAGGCTTCCACCATGAAGAACCACTACGGCACCGACGAGCGGATTCATCTGGCGCGGCTGGTGGTCGTGCCTGCAGCCAATCCCAGCTGGGGTTACGGCATCTATGTCCATCCCGACGTTCCGGGTGACGCGTTGAAAAAGGTCGCCAACCAGTTCACGTCCCTCAAGACAAGCAATCCCTCGCTGCTGCGGGCATTGGACCTGGGCAGCAAATACGAGTTCGCCACGCCCTCCGAAAAATCCGTCCAGGCAATGAAGCTGTCGCTGGGTACAGCGCCCTGAACAAGATTTTCCTGTGATGTTTGCCGGGCTGGTGGATTAGCCATCCAGGCCTGCGGGCGCAGGACCGAATGGCGGGGATGTTGCCGCCTGGCGCAGCCTTGCGGCCTGCAGCATCAAACCTCTCGTCGCGAGACGACCTGGCCGCAGGCCTGAGCCTTCTGCACCGCTTTCAGGCCGCGGGCTGAAGCCGCACCTGGCCGCGTTCTTCTTCCATGGTTTTGGCAAGCAGCCTGACCAGCGCATACACGGTATCAATGTGGGGTGTCGGCGTTTGCGTGAGGCGGCCCAGTTCCACCACCGATCCCACGAGTGCGTCGATCTCGGGCGCGCGACCGGCTTCGATATCCTGCAGCATGGACGTCTTGTGCTTGCCCACCTTCTCGGCACCAGCGATGCGCTTGTCCAGCGTCACCCGGAATTCGATACCCAGTTTCTGGGCCACTTCCTGCGCTTCGCGCATCATGCTGGCGGCCAGTTCGCGCGACAGCGGGAACTGGCAAATATCTACCAGGGTGGAGTGGGCCAGGGCGCTGATCGGGTTGAAGGTCAGGTTCCCCCACAGCTTGAGCCAGATCTCGCAGCGGATATTGTCCAGCACCGGCGCCTTGAAGCCGGCCCTGCCAAAGCACTCCGAAATGCGTGTGACACGCTCGCTGGTCGAGCCATCCAGTTCGCCGATCGGGAAGCGGTCGCCTTCAATGTGCTTGACCACACCGGGCGCTACCAGTTCTGAGGCCGGATAGACGACGCAGCCGATGACTCGTTTGGGCGGAATCATCTCCGTGATCATGCCCGTGGGATCCACGCTGTGCACCTGGCTGCCTTCGTGAGGGCCGCCGTGCTTGTGGAAATACCAGTAGGGGATGCCATTTTGCATGGTTATTACGGGCGTGTCGGGGCCGAACAGCTTGGGCAGATCCTTGGCCACGGCTTCCACCTGATGAGCCTTCATCGCCAGGATCACCAGGTCCTGCGGGCCGGCTTCGGCATAGTCATTGGTGGCCTTGACGCTGGAGGCCACATGCTCCACACCGTCATGCATGATGAGCTTCATGCCGTTTTTCCGGATGGCCTCCAGATTGGCGCCTCGCACGATGAAGGTGACGTCCTCGCCGGCCAGCGCCAGCTTTACCCCCACGTAGCCGCCAATGGCTCCTGCTCCAATGATCGCAATTTTCACACGGTGCTCCAATATAAAAACGTTACTCGAACCGGTTTTTGAGCTTGCCGATACCGGCAATCTCGACTTCAACGGTGCTTCCTGGCTTCATGGCCCCCACACCGATGGATGTACCGCACAGGATGACATCGCCGGGGTATAACGTCATGTCTTTCGAAATCAGGCTCACCAGTTGCTGGACTGAAAATCGCATGTCGCTGACGGGGTAGTCCTGACGGATGTCTCCGTTGAGGATGGTTTTCACCACCAGCTTTGTCGGGTCAAGACCGGTGGCCACCACCGGCCCGAGAGGGCAAAAGGTGTCGAAACCCTTGGCGCGCACCCATTGGGCAAAGGACGCGTCGCGGTTCAGGATATCGGCGACGGTCACGTCGTTGGCGCAGGTGTAGCCAAACACATGATCCAGCGCCTGCTGTTCGGCGACTTCCTTGCAGGTCTTGCCAATCACAATGCCGAGCTCACCTTCAAAAACCACCTTTCCGTCGCATGCCGGCTTGCGGATGGTTTCGTTGGGATTCAGGTAGGAATTCGGAGCCTTGAGCAGGTACAGCGGCTCGGCGGGCACTGGCAGGTTGAGCTTGTCGCCCAGCGCGCGGAAGTTGTTCCATAGCGCAATGACTTTGCCGGGCTGCACAGGCATCAGCAGCGTCACGTCGGCCAGCGGGAATATCCGGTCCGTGTGTGTTGCGCCGGCGAACATATCGCCGTCCCACATCCTCACGCGCTCGCCCTCCAGGGTTCCAAAGCGAATCGTGTTGCCGTCTTGAAATCTCACCCATTGTTTTGACATACCAACCTCTCAAGTTTAAAAAAAGTCGGCGCAGACCGGGTAACGGCACCCCGGTCTGCGCGTTTTGGCGTGGCCAATGAGCGGTTCAGGCTGTCAGCCGGGCGCGCGAATCACGGGCCCAACTGACGCAGGGAGCGGGGCGTGCCGGGATATTCGCCATGCTGGCGTAGCAACGAACCTTTGCGGTTTCGATGGCGGCAACCAGGAAGTCCGCCTCATAGGCACGCAGCAGGTGCGACTGCTCGGTTTCCAGGTAGATGCGTACGCCGTCACGGCCGTGGGCCTGGAGGCGGGCGTAGGTGGCGGCATCCCAGTGCCAGTTCAGGCCCAGTTCCCCGAATGCGGCGTTGTAGGCGTGGCGGTGGGCTTCGACGGCTTGGTCGGTGGCGTGTTCGAGCAAGGTATTGAACATGGCAATTTCTCCTTCGGTGATCGGTCGCTTGGGTGGCACTTGCCGATGCGTCTTGCACCGGTCTGACGCAAATGTAGAAAAAAATAACGATTAGCGATAGTTAAAGTATTTAATAATATTGATAACTATTAAGTTATATATAAGCAACCAAGGCAGAAGGAGCCGCATGAAAAACGCCACATTGCGTCAACTCAAGGTGTTCGAGTCGGTAGCGCGGAACCTGAGCTTTTCCCGGGCCGCCGAGGAGCTGCACCTGACACAGCCAGCGGTGTCCATCCAGGTGAAGAAGCTGGAAGACCACGCAGGCCTTCCGCTGTTCGAGCAGCTGGGCAAGAAAATTCACCTCACGCCCGCAGGGGTGGAGATGCTGCACTCCAGCCGGCTCATCATCCAGCAGTTCAAGGAAGTCGAGGAAGCCATGACGCAATTCAAGGGCGTCTCTGGCGGCAAGCTGAACGTGGCCGTCATCAGCGCCGGCGACTATTTCTTCCCGCGGTTGCTGGTGGAATTTGCGCGGCGCCACTCGGGTGTGACGCTGAACTTCGGTGTCTGCAACCGCGAAGAGCTGCTGGACCAGCTGGCCAACAACGTCACCGACCTCGCCATCATGGTGCGCCCGCCGCTGGATATGGACACCGTGAGCGAGCCGTTTGCGCCGCACCCCTACGTCATCGTGGCGCCGCCCGACCATCCGCTGGCCAGCAAAAAGCGCATCCCAGTGTCGCGCCTGGCCCGCGAGCCCTTCGTGGTGCGCGAAAAAGGCTCTGACACCTGGAATTCCATGGAGGAGGGTTTCAGGGGGCACCTGGCCGACCTCAATATCGCCATGGAGATCAAGAGTACCGAGACCATCAAGCAGGCGCTGATCGCCGGTATGGGCGTGAGCTTTCTGTCAGCCCACACCGTGAGCCGGGAGCTGCAGGCGGGCAGCCTCGCGGTGCTGGACGTACAGGGCTTTCCGCTGATGCTTCACTGGTATGTGGTGCACCGCAAGCACAAGCGCCTGCCGCCCGTGGCACAGGCCTTCAAGAGCTTTTTGCTGAATGACGGCGCTGCCTGGATCGAACAGACGGTCGGCTTCAGTCTGAAGCGCTGACGCTGCCTGGGCTTCTGCGTCAGCGCAGCAGGAAGTAGCCTGCCAGAACGTACAACACTCCTGCGAAGACCTTTTTCAGCGGTTGTATGTCCATGCGGTGGGCTGTTCGCGCGCCCAGCGGCGCCGTGCTGATACTGGCCAGCGAGATCACCAGCAGGCCGGGCAAATAGAGGTAGCCCACCGAGCCAGCCGGCATCTGCGGCAGGTCCTGACCGGCCCACATGTAGCCCAGCGTACCCGCCAGCGCGATCGGAAACCCCAGCGCGGCCGATGTGCCCACGGCGTCATGGATCTTCACGTTGCACCAGGTCATGAAGGGCACCGAGACGAAGGCGCCGCCGGCGCCCACCAGCGAGGACAGCATGCCGATCACCCATCCCATGCTGAAGGTTCCCAGGCGACCAGGCAAGGTGCGGCTGGGCTTGGGCTTGCGGTTCAGGAACATCTGGGTGGCGGAGAAGGCCACGAAGATCGCGAACAGCACCCCGAGGATCTTGCCCGGCAGCGCCACCGCCACCTGCGCGCCGACCAGTGAGCCCAGCAGGATGCCGGGCGCCAGCAGGCGAACGATGGGCCACAGCACCGCGCCGCGCTGGTGATGCGCGCGTACCGACGACAGCGAGGTGAAGCAGATCGTGGCCAGCGACGTGGCCACGGCCATCTTCACGGTGTACTCCGGCGGATAGCCTTGGGAAGTCAGGATGAGGGTGATGAAAGGCACCATCAGCATGCCGCCACCGATGCCCAGCAGGCCCGCCAGAAAGCCGGTGCAGACACCCAGCAGGGCCATTTCAAGGATGAGCAGGGGTTCGAGGGTCATGTTTTACCAGAGCCTGAAGACCCTGTTGACAGGTGAAAGAGAGCGCCCGGAAAAGGAAGGCGGAAGAATGCGGGCGAAGGATGCGGCGCGGGTCGGCGGTACACCGTCCGGTAAAGGGATAAAGGTGTCTGCGAGTGCCACCGGACCGTCATCCTGAACGCAGGGTTCAGGTGGGCGAGGGCAGTTTGGTTTCGGGTTCGCCTGACGCGAGACGATCACGCCTGCCAAACAATTTACCAAGCCCGAGCTCTATGAGCATTGGTTCAAGGAAATATAAAGCCCGGTGCGCATCGCAGACAGGCCCGATTGTAGGCCCTCGCCGCAGATCGTGCCCGGAAGATGGTGGATGCCGCCTACCATGGGCGGCGTGCGGGAAACCGCTTCAGAGCAGGCGGCCGTCAATGCCGAGGGCATTGTCAAGCCGCTGCAGCAAGGCAGTCAGTTGCGGCTGGCTTGTGTGTTCCGCGCTGGTGGGGGAGCTGCTGCCGGCCGTTGCGGCTTTCGCAGCCGGAGCCGGCGCCTGGCCCGGGCGGTCAGACAGTTCGAACGCCAGGTTCAGGGCCGCCAGAACCGCAATCCGGTCGCGCGCCTTGAGCTTGCCGGCATCGCGGATTTTGCACATGGCGAGGTCGACCCGGTTGACCGCATCGAGCATGCGGGCATCGCCATTTTCGGGGCAACTGAGCAGATAGCTCTGGCCCATGATTTGCACTTCAAGCTGTTTCATCATTCGGTTCCCACGGGCGTTTGGGCCGCATGATCGCCGTTTTCGGGAAGGCGTTCCAGCAGGGCGTCGACGCGCGCGCGCGCCGCGGCGAGCCGCGATCGGAGTGAATCCCGCTCCTGCGTCAGGACGCTGACCTGTTCGCTGAGCAGTGCATTGGTCCGCTGCAATTCCTCGTAGCGCACCAACAGCCGTTCAACGCGTTCGGTGATCTGGTCGATTTGGGTTTGATTCGACATGGCAATGTTGATTGTATGGTTTGCCGCATGGGGCGGCGTAGAATCCTTGTTTGTTGGTGCTCGCGGTGTGGTTCACATGCCGCAGTTCAACGGGAAGCAGGAGGAAGTCAAAGCCATTCGGCCAGGGTCAACCCTAGGCCGCAGGCGCTGCGACTTTTAACCTGCGCTGCCCCCGCAACGGTAAACGGACGAATGCGGCTCCCCACTTCACAGTGGAGGACGCATTCAGCTTTCATCATTAGCCACTGAGCGTCTTGAACACGCGCTTGGGAAGGCGATGAAAGCAGTTCCGCCAGCCCGGATACCGGCCAACAAGGTGAACGTGTGCGTCGATCATTTGACGCAGGCATTTGTAACGCTCATGCACTGGCGGGGAAGCCGGTGAGGGCATTTTGTTGATTGTCTGACCCCATGAAAATCAGTGTTTTTCCCGTACGTCTTTCCGTGCTTGTCTTGTCGTTGCCCGCCGTTTCTGCGGTGCTGGCGCAAACCGGCCCGGCCCCCGCCTTGAACGAAGTGGTGGTGACGGGCAGCCGCGTGGCCGGGCCCCGCGAATCGCAGCCCTTTGGCACAAGTGTCATCACGGATGTAGATATTCAGCGGATTGGGGCCGCCACCGTGAACGATGCCATCATGCGCCTGCTGGGTGTCGTTGGCCGTCAGGATTTCTACGGCGGTGGAGACTATGCCCTGGATTTGCGGGGCTTCGGGAGCACCGCCAGCAGTAACCAGGTCGTGATTGTGGACGGTGTTCGCATCAATGAGGCCGATTTGAGTGGCACCCGCCTGGCTGGCATCCCGATTGAATCCGTATTACAAATCGAAGTTATTCGCGGCAGCGGCGCGGTCTTGTACGGGGAGGGCGCGACCGGCGGCGTCATTATCGTCACCACCAAGGCAGGAGCCGGCGCGGCTCGTAAAAATGCGGCGTCTCTGTATGCCGGCGCTGGGAGCTACGGGCTGCGCGAGGGGCGTGCCAACGCGACGCTGGCCAGCGGAGGATTTTCGTTGGATGTCAATGCAATGAACCGCAAGGCTGACAACCACCGCGATAACTTCCGCTCTGAAACCGATGCGGTATCCGCGGTTGCACAGTGGAGCAACGAGTGGCTGCGCCTGGGCGCAAGTCGGGCACAAGACAGTCTGGACACCGGGCTGCCTGGCGGGCTGACGGCGGCGCAGTACCAAAATAATCCCCGTCAGACCACGACCCCCCAAAGCAAGGCGTCCATTGACAATGTTCGCAATGGCCTGTTTGCTGAAGCCGCTTTGGGCGATTGGCAACTTTTGGCCGATGCTGGCTGGCGTGACAAAAAACTGCGCAGTGTGTCAGCTTTTGGCGCCTTCGACTATGACGTCAAGGCCACCAACTACGGACTGCGCGCTGTGCACAGTGCCAAACAGTCCGTCTTTTCAAACAGGCTCGTGCTCGGGACCGATTATGCAAGCTGGCAGCGCGAGGTGCTCGGTGGTTCCACCGCAACGCAGGCTTCACGCGCGTTTTATTTTCGTGATGAGCTGACAGTTGCTTCCATAGGCACCGTCTTGTCAGTGGGGGCACGTACAGAGCGCATTAAAAAAGACATCGCAGGTACTTCGTCAGGTCTTGCCGATCGCCAGAATGCCTGGGAGCTGGGACTGAATCAGCCATTGAATAAAGAGGTTTCCGTTTATGGGCGCGTGGGCCGCAGCTTTCGACTGGCCAATGCTGATGAATTTAATTTCACCTCGCCCGGCGTGACCTTGTTGCCGCAGCGCTCCACCGATGTCGAGATTGGCTCGCGCTATGCCTCGGGGCGAGTGAAAATGGAGGCACGCTTGTACCGCAGTTCCTTGACCAATGAGATCGGCTTCGATCCGAATGCGGCAGGTCCATTCGGCCGCGGCGCCAACGTGAACTTTGACCCGACCCGCCGCTCTGGTCTTGAACTCGATGGCAGCTACGCTTACGCAGAAAACCTGAAGCTGCGCGTGAATGCCGCGCTGCGAAAATCCACATTTTCATCGGGTCCGTATGCCGGTAAGGATGTACCGCTCGCACCCAATCGAACCTTTGCAGCGCATGCGGATTGGACGCCTGTGGCCGGACATCTTGTCAGCGGCGGTCTGAACTGGGTGTCGTCGCAGCATCCAGACTTTGCAAACCAGTGTTCCATCCCAGCCTACACCACGGCAGATGCACGCTACGCGTACCAGTGGCAAAAGGCCGAAGTTTCACTCGGCATCACTAACCTGTTTGACCGCAAGTTCTATACGCAGGCTTTTCGATGCGCCGCTGGCGTGACGAATTCCATCTATCCTGAAGCGGGGCGTGCAATCGTCGCTGCGGTGCGGATTAAGTTCTAGAGGTTCTGGAGTAAGTCATCCATGCCGGATCGTTAAGCGCAATCCCAACAGACCATGTCCGCCTCCACCTGCCCCGCCATTCTTGTCGCCGCCCCGGCCTCCGGCCAGGGCAAGACAACGGTGGCCTGCGCCCTGGCGCGGTTGCACACACGCCAGGGCAGGCGGGTGCGTGTCTTCAAGTGCGGGCCGGATTTTCTGGACCCGTACTGGCTGACCCTGGCCAGCGGCGCGCCGGTGCACCAGCTCGATTTGTGGATGACCGGCGAGGCCGACTGCGCACAGCGCCTGCATGCCGCCGCGCAGGAGGCTGACCTCATCATTGTGGAAGGGGTCATGGGGCTGTTTGACGGTGAGCCCAGCGCCGCGGACCTGGCGCAGCGCTTTGGCCTGCCGGTGCTGGCGGTGATTGACGCCAGCGCCATGGCCGGCACCTTTGGCGCGCTGACGTGGGGCCTGCAGCATTACCGCGAAGGCCTGCGGTTCGCCGGCGTGCTGGCCAACCGCGTGGCCTCGCCGGGTCATGCCGCGATGCTGGAAGGCGGCCTGCGCGATGCAGCGCAGTGGCAGGGCGCGCTGATGCGCAGCGAGGCTTTTACGCTGCCCGAGCGGCATCTGGGCCTGGTCATGTCGGATGAACTGGGCGACGCCCTGCCGCGGCTGGACGCGGCCGCCGACGCGCTGGCGGGTACGCCGCTGGGGCAGATGGGAGCGACAGAGCTGCAGGCCTGGTCCGTGGCCTTCGAAGCGCCTGAAACGCTGGGCGAAGCTTTCCCCGCCGGTGCATTGCAGGGCCGTACCATCGCGGTAGCGCGTGATGCGGCCTTCTGTTTTCTCTACGCTGCCAACCTCGACTGTTTGCGTGCGCTGGGGGCTCAGTTGGTGTTTTTCTCGCCCCTGGCAGACACGGCTTTGCCTGAATGCGATGCCCTTTGGCTGCCCGGCGGCTACCCCGAACTGCACGGCGAAACCCTGGCGGCCAACCGCGCCATGAAAAGCAGTATCACCGCCCATGTGCAGGCCGGCAGGCCGGTCTGGGCCGAATGCGGCGGCATGATGGCGCTGTTTGAGCAGCTCGTGACAGTCGATGGCGCCAGCTACCCCATGTGGGGCGTGCTGCCCGGCAACGTCAGCATGCAAAAACGTCTCGCCGCCCTGGGCCCCCAGCAGCTCGATGTGGCGGGCGGTACCTTGCGCGGCCATGCTTTTCATTACTCCACCTGCGCCACGCCGCTGCAAGCCGTCGCGCGAACCCGGGCGGCCCCCGGCCGCACGCTGCGTGGTGAGGGCGAGGCGCTGTTTGTGGCCGGGCCGACCTCCTCGGTGAGGGCCAGTTATTTTCACGCCTGGTTCGCCTCCTGCCCGGCTGCGACCGCGCAGTTGTTTGGCGCGCCTGTTTCTGAAAGATCGCCATGACTGACAAGAAAATGGGCTGGCGTGCGCTGGCTGACCAGCAGGACACCTCGGCAGTCCGTCAAATGTATGGCCCGCAGCGCATCGTCTGCCTGACGGAAGAGCCCACCGAATGGCTGTACCTGCTCGGTGAAGAACGCCGCATTGTCGGCATTTCCGGCTACACCGTGCGCCCGCCGCGCGCGCGCGAAGAAAAACCCAAGGTCAGCGCGTTCCTGAGCGCGAAGATAGACAAGATTGTGGAGTTGCAGCCCGACTGCGTGATCGGATTTTCCGATCTGCAGGCCGACATTGCGTCGCAACTGGTCAAAAAGGGCATTCAGGTCACCATCTTCAACCAGCGCAGCGTGGCCGAGATTTTTTCCATGATGTACCAGCTGGCGGCCATGGTGGGCCAGGAAGCGCGGGGCCTGGAGTTAATGCAGGGCATGCAGCGCCGCCTGCTGGAGATAGAGCAGGCCGCGGCCACGCTCAAGCGCCGCCCGCGCGTGTATTTTGAAGAGTGGTACGACCCGCAAATCAGCGGGATTGCCTGGGTGTCGGAAGTGATCGGCATTGCCGGGGGTGACGACTGCTTTCCCGAGCTCGCCGCCAAGGCCATGGGCAAGGACCGCATCATTGCCGACGGCAGCGAGATCGTGCGGCGCAACCCCGACATTATTTTCGGCTCCTGGTGCGGCCGCAAGTTCCGCCCCGAGCATGTGGTGGCGCGCCCCGGCTGGGAAAACGTCAATGCCGTCAGAAACAGGCAGCTGTTCGAGATCAAGTCCGCCGAGATCCTGCAGCCAGGTCCGGCCGCCCTGACAGATGGCGTGGAGCAATTGCACCGGATCATCATGGCCTGGAGCCGGACCGTGGGCGCTACGGCCGACACGGGCGGGTCGTCCTTGCCCCCCGAAAGCACGCCATGACGAACATGTCGGTGGTCCGCAGTGAACTGATTCTGGGTGGCCAGAGAAGCGGCAAGTCGCGCCGCGCAGAAAGGCTCGCGCAAGCCTGGCTGGCTGATTCGCCGGACCATGGCGCCGTGTTCATCGCCACCGCGCAGGCCTGGGATGACGAGATGCGCGAACGCATTGCATGCCACCAGCGGGACCGGGCCGAACGCCTGCCCGGCATGGTCACTGTGGAGGAGCCGCTGCACCTTGCGCAGGCCATCGCGCAGCACAGCCGCAGCAGCACCCTGGTCGTGGTTGACTGCCTGACCCTGTGGCTGACCAATCGCTTGATGCCGGCGGAAAGGCCAGCTGAAAATTCACGGCCAAAAGAAACTCCAGCCCATGATTTATCCGGGGATATAGCCGTGATTTCGGGCGCGATCCATGGGGCTGCCGGTCCCGTGGTGCTGGTCAGCAATGAAATCGGGCTGGGCGTGATTCCGATGGGCCGTGAGACGCGCGCTTTTGTCGATGCGCTGGGTTGGCTCAACCAGGACGTGGCTGGCGCCTGCGAACGCGTGACGCTGATGGCAGCCGGTTTGCCGCTCACCCTGAAAGGTTCGCCGTGAAGCGCATCGCCGGTTGGCTGGTTTTGCTGTGCCTGGTGCTGGCGGCGCCGGTCCGCGCCTTGCCCTTGCAATTGACTGATGACCGCGGCGTGACCCTCACGTTTGCGCAGTCACCGCAGCACATCGTCAGCATGCTGCCTTCGCTGACCGAAAGCGTTTGCGCGCTCGATCAGTGCCATCGCCTTATAGGGGTGGATCGTTATTCCAACTACCCGGCCAGCGTGAAGCGCCTGCCCGTGCTGGGCGGCGGGATCGACCCCAACATCGAGGGCATCGTGGCGCTCAAGCCCGATGTGGTCCTGGTGGCCACATCTTCCCGGGCCACCGGCCGGCTGGAGGCGCTGGGCATAAAAGTCGTGGCGCTGGAGCCAAAAACCCATGCCGATGTGCGGCGCGTGCTTCGCAAGCTCGGCGCGCTGCTGGAGGTTCCCGACGACACCGGTGCCGATCGCCTGTGGCGCGTCATCGACAGCAGTGTCTCGGCCGCCGCGCAATCGCTCTCGCCCAAAGCCAGGGACAGCCGGGTCTACTTTGAGGTGAGCCGGGGGCCCTATGCCGCCGGCGAGTCCTCCTTCATTGGCGAAACGCTGACCCGGCTGGGCGTGAAGAATGTGGTGCCGGCGTCGCTCGGCCCCTTCCCCAAGCTGAATCCCGAATTTGTGGTGCGCGCCAATCCCGACGTGATCATGATCGGCAACCGCAGCATGCAGGCCATGGAGCCTTACCCCGGCTGGGGCAGTATCAAGGCGGTCAGGGAGCGGCGTATTTGTGTCTTCGGTGTGGACGAATCCGACGTGGTGGTGCGTCCCGGCCCGCGCATGGCCGAGGCGGCGCGCATCATGGCCAAGTGCCTTGAAGGCAAGCAGCGGTGAGGGCGCCGAACCGTTCTTTTGCCGTGCATGACCAGCACCGCAAGGCCTTCTGGCTGGCCGGTGCCTTGCTGGTGGCCTCCGCAGCGCTATTGCTGCTGGGCGCCAGCGTGGGCAGCATCGGCTTTGAAAGCGTGATGAACATGCAGCACGACACGCAGGCCATGCAAATCGTCTGGGAGATTCGCCTGCCGCGCACGGCCGGTGCGTGGCTGGCGGGGGCGCTGTTCGGCCTGGCGGGCGCCGTGGCGCAGGGCCTGTTTCGCAACCCGTTGGCCGACCCGTATTTGCTGGGCAGCGCCTCGGGCGCTTTGCTGGGTGAGGCGTGTGCGATGGTGCTGCTGGGCGTGTCGCCTCTGGCCGCGCATTGGCTTGTGCGGATTGGGTTGACGGGGGCTGCCTTTGTCGGCGCCGTGCTTGCCGTGTTGCTGACCCTGGTGCTGGCCAAGGGCGTGCAACACACGCTGCGGCTGCTGCTGGCCGGTGTGGTCGTGGGGGTGGTGCTGGGCGCCGTCAGCTCGCTCATTTTGCTGCTGAGCCCAAACATCATGCAGGCCATGCAGTCTTTCATGTTGGGCAGTACGGCGTTTGTGGACTGGACCGCCTGTGCCGTGATGGCCCTGGTGCTGGCAGTCAGCGTGATTGCTGCCTGGATGATGAGCCATGTGCTGGATGGCCTGGCGCTGGGCGAAGCCACCGCGCAAAGCCTGGGCCTGCAGCTGCCGCAAATGCGGGCCGCGCTGGTGGCGGTGCTGGCGCTGGCCACCGGCGCGGCAGTGGCGCAAACCGGCCTGATCGCCTTCGTCGGCCTGGCCGCGCCGCACCTGGTGCGCTCGGTCGTCAAGACGACGCACGGCCGGCTCATTGTGCTGTCCAGCCTGATGGGCGCGGTGCTGCTGATGGCCGCCGATATTCTGGCGCGCTGGCTGATTGCGCCGCAAGAGTTGCCCGTGGGCGTTCTCACGGCGGTGCTGGGCGGCGGCTACCTGCTGTGGCTGATGCACCGGCATACCGGAAGAGGGGCAGGATTGTGATGGCTCCTATTGATCCGGTCGCCATGAATTCAATAGCTGTTGGCGCCCATGCCGTCAGGGCTCGCCTCGGAAATGTCGAAGTGTTGCATGGCATAACGCTGGCGCTGCCGCTGGCGCGCTGGAGCAGCATCGTGGGGCCCAATGGTGCGGGCAAGTCCACCTTGCTCAAGGTGCTGGCAGGCCTGCTGCCTCACTCGGGCGACGTGGCCCTGCTGGGGCGTCCGCTGGCCGCGCTGCGCGCGCGCGCGCGTGCCCGGCAGCTGTCCTGGCTGGGCCAGAACGAAAGCTCGGCGGAAGACCTGACCGCCTACGACGTCGCCATGCTGGGCCGTCTGCCGCACCAGGCCTGGCTGGCGCCGCCCAGCGCGGCGGATCGCGCGGCGGTGGAGCGGGCCCTGCGCACCACGCAGGCTTGGGACTGGCGCGGCCGTCCCTTAAGCCAGCTCTCGGGCGGCGAGCGCCAGCGCGTGTTGCTGGCGCGTGCGCTGGCGGTAGAGGCCCAGGTGCTGCTGATGGACGAGCCCCTTGCCAACCTGGATCCGCCGCACCAGACCGACTGGCTGCTCATGGTGCGTGAGCTGGTGGCGGGCGGCAAAACGGTGGTCAGCGTGCTGCACGAAATTTCACTCGCGTTGCAGGCCGATGAATTGGTCGTCATGGACCAGGGCCGGGTGACGCACCAGGGGGCTTGCACCGATGCGGCCACGCACCGCGCGCTGGAGGAGGTGTTTGACCATCGCATCACCGTGCACCAGCTCTCGGGCCAGTGGGTGACCCTGCCAAAAATCTAGCGTGTCGCCAGCAAACTTCAAACCCCAACACACCATGAAAACTCTCACTTCTCATCCACAGGCTGATCGCGACACTGCTGCGCCGGGCAAGGTCTGGTTTGTCGGTGCAGGGCCGGGCGACCCGGAACTCATCACCGTCAAGGGCCGCGCGCTGATTGAACGTGCGGGCGCCATCCTGTTTGCCGGTTCGCTGGTCAGCGAGGCTGCCACGCGCTGGGCCCCGGTGGGTTGCGTGATTGTTGACAGCAAGGACATGACGCTGGAGCAGATGTCGGCCTGGCTGATTGAGCAGGCTGGGCGCTGCGAAACCGTGGTACGCCTGCAAACCGGCGATCCCGGTTTGTATGGGGCGCTGATTGAGTTAGTGCAACCGCTGGACGCTGCTGGAATCGCCATCGAGGTCGTTCCCGGTGTGTCGTCCGCCATGGCCTCCGCTGCGGCTGCGGTGGAAAGCCTGACGCTGCCTGAGGTGACACAAACAGTGATCTTTACCCGAGTGGAAGGCCGCACGCCCATGCCCGAGGGCGAGTCGCTGGAGGTGCTGGCCGCGCACCACAGCACGCTGTGCATCTTCCTGAGTATTACCTTGATGGGGCGCGTTACCGCGGCGTTGACCGTGGCGGGCTGGTCGCCGGATGCCCCCATCGTGGTGGTGCACAAGGCCAGCTGGCCCGGCGAGGAGAAGATCGTTCGCGGCACAGTGAGCACCATCCAGAGCCTGTGCCGCGAGGCCAAAATTGTCAGCCAGGCCATGATCATTGCCAGCCCGACGCTGGGCGCCCGCCAGTGGACGACCCTGGCCAAGTCAAAGCTGTATGACGCCAGTTTCACGCATCGCTTCCGGCGCGCCAGCGTCCCAGTCTCAAACCTCATCCAGGAGACCCCATGACCATGACAACCATTTTGCTGGTGGGCCACGGCTCGCGCGAGCCCGCCGGTAACGACGAGATCGAGGCCTTTACCGCGCGCTGGCGCCTGGCCCATCCGCAATGGCATACCGAGCTGTGTTTCATCGAGTTCGCCGAGATCGGCGTGGACCAGGGGCTGGCGCGCTCTGCACAACAGGCGCAACGGGTGATCGTGGTGCCGCTGATCCTCAATGCGGCCGGCCACGTGAAGATGGAGATCCCGGCGCACATCGCGCTGGCCCGCCAGCGCTTTCCCGGTGTGCGCTTTGACTACGCACCGCACCTGGGCGTGTGCGATCCGCTGCTGACGGTGTTGCAGCGCCAGCTGCACGATTGCATGCAGGCGCTGGACATGCCCGACCCCGGCGGCACCGGTGTTGTGCTGTTGGGGCGCGGCTCGTCGGACCGCCTGGCCAACGGCGAGATGGCCAAGATGGCGCGCTGGCTGCAGGAGGAGAGTCGCCATGAGCTGGTCGACCTGGCTTTCACGGGTATCACGACCCCGCGGCTGGAGCGCGTGGTGCAGCGCCAGGCACTCATCGGTCTGCGCCAGATTGTGGTGTTGCCGTACTACCTGTTCACGGGTACGCTGATCCAGCGCATCGGGCGCCAGGTGGCGCATTTGCGGCTGCAGTACCCCGGCGTGCGCTTCGCGCTGGGTTCGCACTTCGGCTTCGAGCCCGAGGTGGCCGGGCTGCTGGCCGGGCGGGTGCAGGGCCTGATCAATGGCAGCCTGGCGGCGGTGCCCGTCAGCGCGGAAGCGGCGCAGTGGCAAGGGCATCGCCATGATGACGCTCACCATGGTCACGATCATCCCCACGATCACGAGCATCACGAGCATCACGAGCACGCCCCCAGTGCGGCCCAGGCATGAGCAGTGTCAATACTGTCACCGAGCAGCTCACGGCTGCTGGCCGGGCCATCGAGCACGACTCGTTTGCCGTGATCGACCGCGAAGTGGGGCCGCACGCCTACAGCCTCGACCAGTGGCCCATTGTGCGTCGCATGATTCACGCCAATGCGGATTTTGATTTCAACGGGCTGACCGATTTCCATCCCGCAGCGGTGGATGCGGGTGTGGCCGCCATCGTGTCGCGCGCCACCCGCGTGGTGGCCGATGTCGAGATGATTTGCGTCGGTCTGTCGGCGCCACGCCTGGGGCACTTCGGCATGCGCACGCACCAGTTCATCAGCGATGCTGATGTGATCGAGACCGCCAAAGACCAGGGCACCACCCGTGCGGTACAGGCCATGCGCAAGGCACACAGCTTGGGCCTGATCGACGGCGCCATCGTCGGCATCGGCAATGCGCCCACCGCGCTGATCGAGATCGTGCGCCTGATCCATGAGGAGGGCGCCCGCCCGGCGCTGGTGGTGGGCATGCCGGTGGGTTTTGTTTCAGCCGCCGAATCCAAGGACTTGATGGCCCTGGAAACCGAGGTGCCCTGGGTCGTGATCCGTGGGCGCAAAGGCGGCTCTACCCTGGTGGTGGCAGCCATCCATGCCTTGCTCGGTTTGGCTGAGGCGAGGGAACTCGCCGCATGATGAAAAAAGACGCGCCCCGCGGCACCCGCACTGGTTTCACCACCGGTGCGTGTTCTGCTGCGGCGGCGCGTGCGGCGGTGATTGGCCTGGTTACCGGTCAGGTGCCCGACGCGGTGGAATGCCTGCTGCCCAATGGCGACCTGGTGACCTTCGCCGTGCAGGATGGCCGCGTTGAGGGCGTGGGTGGAGGCGTGGGTGGGGGTGTATCAGCCCACGCCATGGTCATCAAGGACGCGGGCGATGACCCGGATTGCACCGACAAAGCGCACCTCACCGCCGATGTGCGGCTGCGCCACGATCTGCCGGGCCAGGTGTTGCTAGCCGGTGGTTTTGGCGTGGGCACGGTCACCATGCCGGGCCTGGGTCTGGCGGTGGGCGGCCCGGCCATCAACCCGGTGCCGCGCCGCAACATCGAGGCCAATGTGCGTGCCGTGGGGCAGGGCCTGCTGGATGAAGTGGGTCTGGAAGTGACCATTTCCGTGCCGCAGGGCGAGGAGATGACCAAGAAGACCTTGAACGCGCGGCTGGGCATTCTGGGTGGCATCTCCATCCTGGGCACTACCGGCATCGTGAAGCCGTATTCCACTGCCGCCTACCGCGCCAGCGTGGTGCAGGGCGTGCAGGTAGCCGGCACGCTGGGCCACGGCGTGGTGGTGCTCACCACCGGTGGGCGTACCGAAAAGTTTGTGATGGAAGAAATGCCCGAACTGCCCGAACCCGCGTTCGTGCAGATGGGCGACTTCCTGCGCTACGCCATGGGTGCGGCAGTCAAGGCGGGCCTGAAGAAAGTCGTCATCGGCGGCATGGTCGGCAAGCTCACCAAGATTGCCCAAGGCGAAACCATCACCCACGCGGGCCGGGCCGAGGTGGACACAGGGTTGCTGGCCGAACTCGCTGCCAGCGTGGGCGCACCGCCCGACGTCTGCGACGCCATCCGTGGCAACGAAACCGCCCGCTATGCCGGCGAGCGCATGGACGCGCTGGGCCTGGGGCAGGCTTTTCACACCGCGCTGGCGCAGCGGGTCATACAGACCCTGCGCACGCGTTACCCCGATCAATTTGAACTGAAAGTGCTGGTCTGCGACTTTGACGGTCGCAAGATTGCGGAGGCCTCTTGAATTCTGAATCAATCGAAACCATGGAAACCATGGAAGCCATGGAAACCAAGGAAGCCATTGAAAAATGCCGCATCCTCGGCGTGCTGGACGACGGCATCAACAGCCTGAGCCAGAGTGCGCTGGCGCATCTGCAATCTGCTCAGTTGGTGATTGGCGGCGCACGCACGCTGCAGTTGCTGGCCGTACAGATATCCCCTGATGCGGTGCAGCGCGACCTGACCGGAGCCTTGTCGCAGGTCCCCGAGTGGATTCGTGCCGCGCAGGCCGCCGGGCAGCGCGTGGTGGTGCTGGCCACGGGCGACCCGCTGTGCCACGGCATTGCGGCTTACCTGGCCTCGCGGCTGTGCATTGAGGCGATTGAGGTGCTGCCCAATGTCTCTACCTTGCAGCTGGCTTGTGCCCGCTTGGGGCTGCCGTGGCAGGAAATGAAATTTTCTTCCGTGCACAGCCGTGACGCGGGCGACTGGGTGGCAGGCGCCGAGCCCGGCCACGGCCTGTATGCGCTGCTGCGCGACATCCGCCAGCACGACCGCCTGGCCGTGCTGACCAGCCCCGACAACACGCCCGATCGCATCGCCCGCATGCTGGTGACGGAAGGCCTGGCCGATGACTTTGAAATGGCGGTGGCCGAGCGCCTTTGCCAGAGCGATGAACGCATCGTCAGCGGAATCAGCATTCATGCCGCCGCGCACATGCCGTTTGCCGATCCCAACGTGGTGCTGCTGTGGCGCAGCAAATTGCGTGCGCCGCAGGTGTTGTTTGGCCTGCCCGATGTCAGCTTTGAGCAGCGTCACCCGGATAAGGGCTTGATCACCAAAAACGAGGTGCGCGCCGTCTCGCTGGCGCGCATGCAGTTGCGTGCCGACAGCGTGGTGTGGGACATCGGTGCAGGCTCCGGTTCGGTCGGCCTGGAGGCGGCGCGGCTGTGCCGCCAGGGCCATGTCTATGCCATCGAAAAAAATGTGGACGACAGCGCCATCGTGGGCCGTAACCGTCAGGCCATGGGCATCAGCAACCATACCCTGGTGCACGGCAAAGCCCCCGAGGGCCTGGCGGCCTGGGCTGACCCGGACGCGGTGTTTATCGGTGGCTCAGGCGGTGAACTGGCCGAGCTGATTGCGCTGATCCTGAAACGCCTGAAACCGGGTGGCTGGCTGGTGATGAATTTTGTGACCATTGAAAACCTGGGCACGGCGGTCGAAACGCTCAAAAGCCTGGGCGCCGGCTGGGACGTACTGCAGCTCCAGGCCTCGCGCAGCAAACCTATTTTGCACATGAACCGCATGGCGGCCGAGAACCCGGTGTGGATCGTCTGCGCCCAGCCGGGAGTTGAGCATGGTTAAGCCCGGTCAACTCTACGGCGTATCGCTGGGCCCCGGTGACCCGGGCCTGATCACCCGCCGCGCCTGGGCCTTGCTTGAGCGCGCCGATGCCGTCTGGACCTACCCGGTGCGCAGCCTGCGCAAGGAAAGCTACGCGCTGGACATCGCTTTGCGCGCTGGCCTGCCATTGCCCGAAAAACACCAGTCACTGCTGTTCCCGATGACGCATGACGTGGAAAAACTGGCGCGCCATTGGCTCAAGGCCGCCGAGACCGTGCGCGACTTGTTGGCGACCGGGCAGGACGTGCTGTTTCTGGTCGAAGGCGATGCCTCCACCTACGCCAGCTTTTGTTACCTGGCACGCGTTCTGCGCGAGCTCGATGCGGACGCGCGAATCGACATCGTGCCCGGTGTGACCTCGTTCAACGCGGCGTGCGCTCAACTGCACATGCCGCTGTCGGAGCAGGACGACACGATTGCCATCGTGCCGGCCGCCTACGGCATTGCAGCGGTGGAGCGCATGCTGGACGATTTCGACACCCTGGTGCTGATGAAGGTCAAGCCGCTGCTCGATGACCTGATTGATCTGCTGGCGCGCCGGGGTCTGCTGGCGCACAGCCGCTTTATCGAGAAGGCTGGTTCCCCGGTGGAGCGCATCGTGCACGACGTGGCCGAACTCAAGGGCACCAAGGTCAATTATCTGTCGCTGCTGCTGGTCAAAAATCCCCACCGCGAACGTGGCGAGATGCTGCGCGGCTGCCGCAAGAAAACAAGCACTGAAATTGAAGAGGAAACCCAGGAATGAGCACGAACACTTTGCCGGAAACCAGTTCCGCTACACCTTCGGATGTGCGCGTCGTTCTGGTCGCCATCACCAAACACGGCGCCCAGCAAACGGCAGAGCTGGCGCGCCAGTTGCCCCAGGCCAGCGTCTGTGTGGCCGACAAGTTCGCACCGCTGATGGCCGGTTTGCCCAATCCGGTGCGCGCCTACAGCGGGGCTTTTCGCGACGAAATCGCAACGCTGTTTACCGATTTTGACCAGGTGGTATTTTTCGTTTCGCTGGGCGCCGTGGTCCGCCTGATTGCCCCGCACCTGAAAAGCAAAGACGAAGACCCGGGCGTGCTGGTGGTGGATGACGCGGCGCAGTTTGTGATTCCCGTGCTGTCAGGCCATGTGGGCGGAGCCAACGCCATGGCCGAGCAGGTGGCCGCGCTGCTGGGCGCAACCGCCGTGCTGACCACCGCTTCCGACGTGGGCAAGACCATTCCGGTCGACATTCTGGGCCGCGAGCTGGGCTGGAAGGTCGAAGCCCCCAAGATCAACATCACCCGTGTCTCGGCCCATGTGGTCAACGGCGAGCCGATTGCCGTGGTGCAGGAGGTGGGCAGCCCGAACTGGTGGACCCGGCCTACGCCGCTGCCTGCAAGCATTCACAAGTTTGAGCGGTTTGAGGATGTGGATTTGGCGCGGTTCAAGGCGGTTTTGTGGATTACGGATGCGGAGGTCACGGAGACCCGCTGGACCGAACTGCATGAGCGCCTGGTGGTGTACCGTCCGCCGCTGGGGCAGGGCGCGCAATGATGATTCCTGGCGTGGGGGATGCTCCCGGGCTGGAGCTGCAAGGCGTGTCGCTGCAGCGGGATGGCCGTATGGTTCTGGATGCACTGGATCTGCAGGTTCCCTTCGGCGAGCACCTGGCATTGATCGGACCCAACGGCTCCGGCAAGTCGAGCCTTTTGCATGTCATGGCCGGCCGCATCAGCCCGCCAGCAGGGCGTGTCATGTTGGGCGGGGCCGCTTTGTCGCAGCTGCCCGCCGCGCAGCGTGCACAACACATTGCGGTTGTTCAGCAAAAAGAACACATCCACGCACTGCTTTCGGTGAGCAAGTACGTTGCGCTGGGACGCACGCCATTTGCCTCGGCCAAACGTGAAGAGAACGCATCGCAGGTGCAACATGCGTTGGAACGTTGCGGCCTGTGGAATCTTCGCCACCGGCGCGTCGGTGCGCTGTCCGGGGGAGAGCAGCAGCGGGCATGTATCGCACGCGCGCTGACACAGCAGCCCAAGGTATTGCTGTTGGATGAGCCGACCAACCACCTTGACATGCGCGCGCGCGCCGACATTCTGGACATGGTGGCAGACATCGGTGTCACCGTGATTGCAGCCTTGCACGAGCTGAGTCTGGTGCACCGGTTCGCTGATCGAGTGTTGATGCTGCAGCAAGGGCGTGTGGTTGCCCTGGATGTACCTCCGCGCGCGCTCTGCCAGTCACATGTCAGCCGTACGTTTGCCATGGACGTGCATTACGTCCCTATTCCCGGGCGGGTGTCGCCCGTGGCAGTTTTTGAGTCACCCCGGCTTGCGCCCGCAAAGCGCATTCCCCCCACCTCTCAAGCACTATCCCTGGAGGGATCTCCCCATGCTGAATTCTGTCCCGCTTTTTAAACAACGCCCTGTGCAGCTCGCGCTTCACCGCGCAGCAAGCGCCATCTTGCTGGGCTTGGGCCTTGGCTGCATGGCGCAGGCGCAAACATTCCCGGTGACGGTGGACAGCTGCGGGGAAAAGCTGGTGTTCAATGCATCGCCCAAGGCCGCAATGATCCATGACCTCAACATGACGGATATGGCGCTGGCGCTCAAGCTCCAGAGTCAGATGGCCGCCGTGTCCGGTATCACCGGCTGGTACAAGCCGACCCCGGAGTTCAAGAAGGCACTGGGCAGCATTCCCGAGGTGGCCCCCAAGCAGCCGACCCTGGAAAACGTGCTGTCAGTCAAGCCGGACTTCTTCTTTGCCGGCTGGAACTACGGGATGAAGGTGGGCGGCGACGTAACGCCTGCAACGCTGAAGAAGTACAACATTCCCACACTGGTGCTTAGCGAGAGCTGCGTGCACATTGACAAAACGCGCCCACGCGCTTCCATGGACCTGCTCTACACCGACTTCATCAAGCTAGGTACCATTTTTGGCAAACAGGCACAAGCCACCGCTCAGGTGGCTGACTGGAAAAAGCAATTGGCTGCCTTGCCCAAGCCGGGGGGCAAAGAGCCGGTTCGCATGTTCCTGTTTGACTCCGGGGAAGACAAACCTTTCACCGCCGGGCGCTTCGCCATTCCTACCGCCATGATGGAAACCGTGGGTGGGCGCAACGTCATGGAGGACCTGGATACGAGCTGGGGCACCGTGTCCTGGGAAGCCGTGGCCGCACGCAATCCGGAGTTTTTGGTCCTTCTTGACTACGCCAATGATGGTGGCGCGGAAAAGCTGTTGAAGTTTTTGCAAGCCCACCCGCTGATGCGGCACACCGACGCCGTGAAAAACAGGCGCTTCGTCGCGCTGCGCTATGAAGAGTTAACCCCTGGGCCCGCCAACATCACTGCCATCGAGAAAATGGCAAAGGCGCTCAAGCTTTGATCACTTTGCCCCGCTCCTTCGGGTTGACAGCTGCGGTGCTTTGGGGCGTGCTGCTGGTCTTGTGTGTGGTGTCGGTGAAAGCCGGCGCCGTGCCTGTGAGCCTGGAACGATTGGTGCAGAGTCTGTCGCTCCTGGTGTCCGGTGCACCACAAGCGCTTTACGGAATGGAGGACCGCATCGTCGTAGAGCTGCGCCTGCCCAGAGTCATTCTTGCGATGCTGGTCGGCGCAGGACTGGCTGTGGTGGGAACGCTGTTGCAGACGGTAACCCGCAACGAGTTGTCGGACCCCTATCTGTTCGGTCTGTCTTCCGGTTCTGCCGCAGGAGCCGTTGCAGCAATTACCTTCACCGGGGAGGCATTCGGTCTGTGGTCGCTACCGCTGGCGGCACTGGCCGGCGGCCTGGCATCGGTGGCTGCTGTGCTGCTGCTGTTGCGCGGGTACGCAAACCACTCCTCCGACCAGTTGATTCTGGCGGGGCTTTCGGTTTCATTTTTGTTCACCGCCTTGACCTACTACCTCACGTTTCTGGGCGACCAGCGAGCGGCACAGTCAGTGCTGTTCTGGACCATGGGAGGGCTGGGCGGCGCGCGCTGGGACAACCTGTTCTTGCCCTTGCTCGGTGTGGTCACCGTGGGAGGGTTTGCCATTTTCAAAACGCGCGCGCTGGATGCCATGCTGGCCGGCGATCACACTGCGCATAGCCTGGGTGTGGAGCCCGAGCGCCTGCGCGCGCAAACCTTCGTGGTATGCGCCCTGGCTACCGCGTGCTTTGTGTCGGTATCCGGTGTCATCGGATTTGTGGGCCTGATGGTGCCGCACCTGGCACGCGCCCGGGTCGGCGCGTTGCATCAAAGACTACTCGGCATGGGCATGCTCACCGGAGCCGTGCTGCTGCTGGGCAGTGACCTCGTTAGCCGTACCGTACTGGCGCCACAGGAGTTGCCGGTAGGCATTGTGACGGCGAGTTTGGGGGCGCTGTTTGTCATGCGCATCGTGATGCGCAAGCCGGAGGAGGTATGACAAACAAAGACGCCATACCCCTGCCGTACGCCATCGCTTTGGGTCTGGGGTGTGACCGCGGTACCCCGGCGGATGTGATTGCCTTTGCCGTGGACACGGCGCTGGCGCGCATAGGCGCCACCAGCGCGCAGGTGAAAGCCGCCGCCAGCATCACGCTCAAGGCCGATGAAGCGGGCCTGTTGGCGCTGGCTGCAGCGCAGGGCTGGCCCATCACCTTCTACACCCCCGCGCAACTGGCGGCGGTACCGGTGCCCAATCCGTCGGAGACGGTGCGCCAGTACACCGGTACGCCCTCGGTCAGTGAGGCGGCTGCCCTGCTGGCAGGCGCTGGGGTGCTGGGGCGTTCGGAAGCCCTGCCCATGACCGCCTTGCTGGTCGAAAAATTCAAACACCGTGGCGCCGATGGGCGTAACGCCACGGTTTCCATTGCCCGCTGTGACGGTTTCCCTCTGTGACTCTTTTTGTTTTTAATTTTTTAGTTTATCAACCCTGAAATGGAGCAACCCATGAACGCATCTTCTGCATCTTCCATCTCCCTTGTTGCGAGCGGTAGCGCAACCCGCAGCCTGCTGCTGCAATTGGCCGCCGGTGCCGCTTTGGGCCTGGTTGTGCTGTACGGCGTGGCTTTTGCTGAAAGCCCGCTGGCCCACAACGCCGCCCACGACGTGCGCCACGTCACTGTCAAACCCTGCCACTGAGCCAGGGAGGTTTTCATGTTGTTTCAACGATTGATTTGGGCCGCCCTGGCTGCCGCCTTGCTGGGGGGCAGTGTGCAGTCCGGTGTGCAACAGTGGCAGGCCGTGCCGATTATTCTGGCGGCCGAGGTGTATGAGGGGCAAAAGGCCGAGGCACCCGCAGAGCCGCCCGCACCCGCTGCGCACGTCCACGCCGAAGGTGTGGCAACTGAACACGCGCACGACCATGGCAGCGCCGAGGAATGGGCGCCGGCTGATGGTGCCGAGCGCATGTTCTGGACCTGGGTGGCCAACGTTCTGCACGCCTTCAGCATGGCGCTTTTGGTGTTTGCCGTGATGGGTGTCTGCCTGTGGCGCGGCACCGCCGTGCGTTCGCTGCCGCTGGCCTTGCTGGTGGCTGCGGCGGGCTGGCTCAGCTTTCACTTCTGGCCATCACTGGGCCTGCACGCCGAGATTCCCGGCATGGATGCGGCCCGTCTGGGCTCGCGCCAGGGCTGGTGGGTGTTGGCTGCGGGCAGCGCAGCATTGGCCTGTGCCTCGCTGGCGGGCCTGCGTCATCCTTTGCGCTGGGCTGCCGCAGCGGCGTGGCTGGCTTTGCCTTTTGTGGTGGGTGCTCCGCACATTAGCGCCGACCCGTTGGCCGGCTTCAGCGGCGCAGCGCAGCTTGCTTTGCGCGAACTCGGCACGCAGTTCATCTGGGCCACCACCTGGGTGTCATTGTCGTTCTGGGCCTGCATGGGGCTGGTATGCGGCGCGGCGTTTCAGCGCTGGCTGCGTCCGGTGCTGGAAGCAACTTTTGAACGCTCGAAGCCGGTTGCATCAGCCGGCACGGCGGTGAGCCCATGACCGGCCCCAAAGGAAAAATCATGCTGGTGGGCATTGGTCCCGGCAGCCATGACCATATGACGCAGCGCGCCCGTGCCGCCATTGCCGAGGCGGACGTGGTGGTGGGCTACGTCACCTACATCAAGCTGGTGGCCGATTTGCTGGAAGGCAAAGAGGTCGTGCGCAAAGGCATGACTGAAGAGCTGGACCGCGCGGTGCACGCGTTGGCCAGCGCCCGCGAAGGCAAGAAGGTTGCGCTCATCTCCAGTGGCGACGCTGGGGTGTATGGCATGGCCGGGCCCACCTATGAGGTGCTGTTCCAGGCCGGCTGGACGCCCGAGTCCGACGTGCAGGTGGAAGTCGTGCCGGGGGCCTCGGCCATCAACGCCTGTGCGGCGCTGGTGGGCGCGCCCCTGACGCACGACTTCTGCTCGATCTCCCTGTCTGACCTGCTCACGCCCTGGCCGGTGATTGCACGCCGGCTGGATGCGGTGGCGGCATCGGATTTTGTGGTGGCGCTGTACAACCCCAAGAGCGGCCGCCGTACCCAGCAAATCGTGCAGGCACAGCAGCTGTTCTTGCGGCACCGCAGGCCCGACACGCCGGTGGCGGTGGTCAAGTCGGCTTACCGCAGACGCGAGCGCATCGAGTTCACCACACTGGACAAGATGAGCGACTGCGACATCGGCATGCTCACCACGGTACTGATCGGCAACAGCCACACCTTTGTACGGCATGGCCTGATGGTTACGCCGCGCGGCTACGCCAACAAGTACGAGCTGCACGGCGATGGCAGCACGCGCGAGGGCGAAAGGCCTGGCCGTTCGCTGTCCACCGGCCTGCTGGGCTGGATGGAAAACCTGCGCATTGACCATGCTGAAGGCGCGAGCGTTGCTGCGCTGGCGTTGCGCCACAAGCTGCCTGCGGACTACATCGAGGCAGTGCTGACCGCGCCGATTGAAGAAGAGGCCGTCAAGGAAGAAACGGCCAGTGCCGAGGAATCGGAAGCATGAGCGAAGCGGTGGTCAAACCCAAAATTGGCGCTTACAAACGCCATTTGCTGATCTGCACCGGCCCGCGCTGTACGCAGGATGGTGCGTCGCAGGAGCTGTTCGACAGCCTGGGCGACAAGTTCAAGGCGGCCGGGCTGCACGACGGTGAGATGCGCGTCAAGCGCAGCCGGGTGAGCTGCTTTGCCGCCTGCAAGGGCGGGCCGGTCATGTGCGTGCAGCCTGATGGCACCTGGTATTACAACGTCACGCCCGCCAACATGGACCGCATCATTGACCAGCATCTGGTGGGCGGGCAGCCCGTGGCTGATCTGGTGTTCCATCAGGGTCCGGGGGACTGCCATGACGTTTGAGGCACAGGAGCACACCGGCCGCGGATTCGTGTCCATCGTGGGTGCAGGCCCGGGCCCGGTCGATTTGATGACGCTGCGGGCATTCGACCGGCTTCAGCGGGCCGAGGTGGTGGTGCACGACCGCCTGATCGCGCCGGAGGTACTGGCTTTGATTCCCGTGGCCGCCCAGCGTGTGTATGTGGGCAAGGCCCTGGGCAACCATGCGGTGCCGCAGGGCGGCATCCATGACTTGCTGGTTCAGCATGCGCGCCTGGGCAAACGGGTGGTGCGCCTCAAGGGCGGTGATCCCTATGTGTTTGGGCGCGGGGGCGAAGAGGTGCAGGCCTTGCAGGCGGCGGCTATTGCCTTTGAAGTGGTGCCGGGGGTGACCGCAGCCAGTGGCTGCTCGGCGGCGGCGGGTATTCCGCTGACCCACCGCGACCTGGCGGGCAGCTGCGTATTTCTGCCCGGCCACCTGGCTGACGACGAAGCCACGCACGACTGGCAGGCCTTGGCGCGTCCGGGCCAGACCCGTGTTTTTTACATGGGCGTACAGCGCCTGGCGCAGATTGCCCACCAGCTCATCGCGCATGGCCTGGCACCCGATACCCCGGCCGCCATCGTGCGCGACGGTGCCCGCGCCACGCAGACCGTCATCGCCACCGGGCTGCGCGACCTGGTGGCGCGCGCGCCGGCGTATGGTCCCCAGCCCGGCTTGCTCATCATTGGTGAGACCGTGCAACTCAGCCCCCATTTCAACCTTTAGGTGATTGCCATGCAGATTGAAACCCCACCGTCCGACAAGCCCTATGACAAACCCGGGGGTGAACGCCGCGGCATCGTCATCGTCAATACCGGCGATGGCAAGGGCAAAAGCACCGCTGCCTTTGGCCTGGCCCTGCGCGCGCACGGGCGCCACCATGTGCATGGCAAGGCCGTCAAGATTTTCCAGTTCATGAAAGTGCCCAGCGCCCGCTTTGGCGAGCACCGCATGTTCGAACAGCTGGGCATACCGATCGAAGGGCTGGGCGACGGCTTCAGCTGGAAAAGCCAGGACCTGGAACATTCCGCGCAGCTGGCACGCGATGGCTGGGAGAAAGCCAAGGCAGCCATCCTGAGCGGTGAGTACTTCATGGTGGTGCTGGACGAAATCACCTATCCGCTGATTTACGGCTGGATGCCACTGGACGACGTGCTGCAGACGCTGCGCGATCGCCCGAAGGACGTGCATGTGGTCCTCACCGGCCGGCGCTGCCCGCCCGAAATCATCGAGCTGGCCGATACCGTGACCGAGATGACCAAGGTCAAGCACGCGTTCAATGCCGGCATCCCCGCCCAGCGCGGCATCGAGGACTGATTCTGTCTCTACTTCAATGCGATATGTCGTTGCCCGCCTTGCCGTGCCAAAGCACTGCCTGCGGCGGTGCGCCTGATCTCGCACCGAATTAGAAGCAGAACAAGGTTGTCCCAATGAGTGTTCCATCAGTCCCCCACGCCTTCAGCCTGCCCGAGCAGCAGGCGGTGTACCGCGCCATTTATGAGCGGCGCGACATGCGCCATTTCAGCGGCGGGGTCGTGGCCGATGAGGTGTTGCAGCGCCTCCTGGCTGCCGCCCACCACGCACCCAGCGTCGGCTTTATGCAACCCTGGCGCTTTATCCGCGTGCGCAGCCAGCCGCTGCGCGCCGCCGTGCATGCGCTGATCGAGCAGGAGCGCATCCTGACGGCCCGGGCGCTGGGCGAGCGCGAAGACGAGTTCATGAAGCTCAAGGTGCAGGGCGTGCTTGATGCCGCCGAAGTGCTGGTGGTGGCGCTGCCGCCAGGGCGCGAGCAGCATGTCTTTGGCCGCCGTACCCTGCCTGAAATGGACCTGGCCTCCGCCGCCTGTGCCATTCAAAACCTCTGGCTGGCCGCGCGGTCGGAAGGGCTGGGCATGGGCTGGGTGTCGATGTTCCCCCCGCAGCAACTTGCGCAACTGCTGCAGATGCCCGAGGGCAGCAAACCCATTGCCGTGCTGTGCCTGGGCCCGGTCCAGGCGTTTTACGACCAGCCCATGCTGCAGGCTGAAAACTGGGCGCACCGTGCGCCGCTGGCCGACATGGTTTTTGAAGACTACTGGGCCAAGCCGGCCCTACCTCATGCCTCACCCCATGAGTGATGGCGCGCTGCTCATGGCGGCAGCATTGTTGCTCGCTTTGCTCATGGATGGCGTATTCGGCGAACCACCCGCCTGGATGCATCCGGTGGTGGGCATGGGCAAGTACCTGTCGTGGTGTGGCAAGCTTTTGCCTGGTTTGCAGCCCTCGCTGGCGTTCGGCTCGGGGGCTTTGGCGTGGCTGGCTGGTGCGGTTTTGGTGGGTGGCCTGGCCTGGTTTGCCCAGCGGCAGATGGTTTTTAGCCTGCATCCGGTCATTGCTGCGGTGTTCATGGCCGTGCTGCTCAAGCCCATGCTGGCCTGGCGCATGCTGCGCAGCGAAGTCGATGCGGTTGAAGCGGCGCTGCAGCAATCGCTGGAAGCAGGACGCGAACGGTTGTCGTGGCTGGTCAGCCGCAACACCGTGCTGCTCAACGAAAGCGAAGTGCGCGAAAGCGCGATCGAATCGCTGGCCGAGAACCTCAACGATTCCGTGGTGGCACCCATTTTCTGGTTTGTGCTGTTCGGCTTGCCGGGCGCCGCCATTTACCGCTTCGCCAATACTGCAGACGCGATGTGGGGCTATCGCGGGATGTACAAGGGCGAGCATTGGGAATGGGCGGGCAAGTGGGCGGCGCGGGCTGACGATGTGTTGTCATGGATTCCGGCGCGCCTGACGGCTTTGCTGCTGGCCCTGGTGGCGGGGGGCTTGTCCTTTAAAAACTTGGAAACATTGCGAAGGGAAGCCCGTAAAACGCCATCGCCCAACAGCGGCTGGCCGATGGCGGCCATGGCCCTGGCGCTGGGCGTCAGCCTGCGCAAACCCGGTGTTTACACGCTCAACCCCGAGGGCAAACCGCCACAGGCTCCTGACACCGTTTCCGCGCAAAAACACGCATCAAAAGTGGTTTTTTCCCTTGTTTTATGTGCGCCGACAGCCATCATATTGATAGCGTTCGCGCATTTTTCATGATGAGCACGCAGCAACCGCAATGCCTGCGAATTCACGGTGGCCCCGACCCGTATGGCGTGCCGCTTCATGACTTCTCCACCAACAGCAACGCCTGCGGGCCGTGCCCTTTGGCGCAAGCCGCAGTCAGCCAGGCAGACGCCACGGTATACCCAGACGCCAGCTACACCGCCCTGCGCCAGCAACTGGCTGGGTTTCACGGTGTGGATGTGCGGCGTGTATTGCTGGCCGGCAGCGCCAGCGAATTTATTTTCCGCGTCACCGCCTTGGTGGCGTTGATGGCGCTGGTGGCGAAGGAGGGCGGGCGTTCGGTCTGGCTGCCGCCGCTCAGCTATGGCGACTATGCGCAAGCGGCCCATGCACATCGCTTGACCGTGGCGGACCAGGTTGCCAACGCACAGCTGCGCTGGAGTTGCGACCCATCCAGCCCGCTGGGAGCGGCGCACGCGGGTCTGGACGATCTGGTCAATGAAGCCGGCCCACCCGCCATCAGTGTGCTCGACCGGGCCTACGAACCCTTGCGACTGAGTGGCGCGCTGGCGCTCACCGATGCGCAACTGCAAAAATTTTGGCAACTCTGGACACCGAACAAGGCGCTGGGCTTGACGGGCGTGCGTGCCGCGTACGCCATTGCACCCGTCGATGCGGAGGAGGAGGTGCTTGCGCTGGAGCAGCTGTGTCCTTCGTGGCCGGCGGGCGCGCACGGCGTGGCCATGCTGCATGCCTGGCTGCGTCCTGACGTGCAAGACTGGCTGGTGGACAGCCTGAAGACCCTGCGCGAGTGGAAAGCACGGCAAATTGCGCTGTGCGAATCCCTGGGCTGGACCTGCCTGCCCAGCCATGCCAATTTTTTCTGCGCCCGGCCCGTATTACCGGCGGGCCTCGCTTTGCAGCAGGTGCTGGCCGCATTGCGCCTCCAGGGCATCAAGCTGCGCGACACCACCTCCTTCGGCCTGCCCGGCCATGTGCGCATCAGCGTCCAGCCGCCCGCTGCGCAGGACGCATTGCACAATGCATGGCAATACATCACACGAAAGTCAGCATGAGCGGCACATTGGCCAGAAGCGTCATGGTTCTGGGTACCACCAGCGGCGCCGGCAAAAGCTGGCTGACCACCGCACTGTGCCGTTACTACGCGCGGCAGGGGTTGAAGGTTGCGCCTTTCAAGGCGCAGAACATGAGCAACAATGCCCGCGTTGTCGCGGGCGGCGAGATTGGCAGCGCCCAGTATTTCCAGGCGCTGGCGGCGCGCGCCGAGCCTGATGTGCGCATGAACCCCTTGCTGCTCAAGCCCGAAAAAGACACGCAAAGCCAGGTCATCCTGATGGGCCAGGTCGATGCCGAGCTCTCGCGCATGCCCTGGCGCGGCCGCAGCGCTTCGGTGTGGCCGGTCATCGCCCGGGCGCTGGACGAACTGCTGGCCGAGAATGACGTGGTGGTGATTGAAGGCGCGGGCTCGCCGGCGGAGATCAACCTCAAATCCAGCGACATCGTCAATATGCGCGTGGCGCAGCACACCGGGGCTTCCTGCCTGCTGGTCACCGACATCGACCGCGGCGGCGCCTTTGCCCACCTGTATGGCACCTGGGCCATGCTCGATGAGGCGGAACGCCAGCTGATCAAGGGCTTTGTGCTCAACAAGTTTCGCGGCGACGCCAGCCTGCTGGCGCCCGGACCACAAATGTTGCAGGAGATGACCGGTGTGCCCACCGTGGCGACACTGCCGATGTGGTGGCAGCATGGCCTGCCCGAAGAAGACGGCGTGTTTGATATGGCCCCCACGCTCGGCACTGGCGTGTCCACACTGCCCCCCGAGGGGGCTGAACTTGCTCGGGGCGGCCCTTCGCTGCGTTCACCGCGACCTGTGATCGCCGTCATCGCCTACCCGCGCATCAGCAACCTGGACGAATTTCAGCCGCTCAAAAATGTGCCGGGCGTGCACCTGAAGTGGGTGCGCAGCCCCGGCGAGCTGGCCGGCGTTGACTGGATCATCCTGCCCGGCTCCAAGCACACCAGCGGCGACCTGGCCTGGCTGCGCGCGCAGGGGCTGGACCGTGCGGTGGCCGCCCATGCAGAGCAGGGCGGTGCGGTGCTGGGCGTCTGCGGCGGCCTGCAAATGCTCGGCGAGGCGCTGATCGACCCGCATGGCATTGACGGCAATGCGCCGGGGCTGGGGCTGCTGCCTGTGGTCACCGTGTTTGAAGAAGGCAAAACCGTGCAGCGCAGGCAAGCCCGGTTTGGCGAGCTGGCCGGAGCCTGGGCGGCCTTGTCAGGCGTGGGCCTACAGGGCTACGAAATTCATCACGGCCAAACGGCGCCCCACACGGCCATGGCGGCTGCAGGGGACATTGCCCATGGCGTGATGGCCGAAGGCCTGGCCTGGCAAAACACTCGAGGCAATGTGCTGGGCCTGTATTTGCATGGCATGTTTGAAGATCCGGCCGTGCTGCAGGCGCTCTTTGGCGCCACGGTACCCACGCTGGATGCCGTATTTGACGGACTGGCCGATTACATAGAGCAGCACTTTGAGCCGGGCGTTTTGCAATCACTGATAGCGACCCCTTAACCGGAGACGCGCTTCAGGGGCCCAAAGCAGGCCTGGAGCGACTCGGCCTTGCAGACGATGAACTGGTCCCGCTGGGGGTTGAATTGGATGAAGCGCGTGACGCTCTCTGTGGCGCCATCTTCCGGGCTTTCATGCAGGTCACCCGAGCAGTCGCGTTTGCCGTTGCTGGTGGTGACTGTTTCGGCGAGCCGGTAGAAGCCCAGCAGGCCAGGCACGCGCGGTATTTCGTAATTGCCCTGTGTGACTTCTTCACCGCTGGTACTCAGCCGGGTGCCGTTGGCGCGGTACTGCCAGGTTTCGGTACAGGACTTGCCGGGCGGTGTCCAGGTCCAGGTTCCCACGAGGGGGTGGGGTGCGGGTGCTGCTGGCAAGGCAGAGGCAGGCTTGGGTGCCTTTGTGGCGGCGCAGCCGCAGAGCAGGGCGGCGGCAAGCAGCGCATGGATTTGGCGAAATGCAGGGGGCCTGCTTCCGGGGTGGCGTGGTAAAGACTTCATGGGGTGATTATGAAGAAGCCTGGAGTCACCTCGAGCAAGCCGGCGCTACCTGAGGCCACCCGGAGCCACCGGAGCTGCCTTGCTGCCCCCTACACGAAGGTGCGCACGAAGTCGAGTGAGGAGACGACCCCCTTGATATGCGTGCCCTCCGCCACCACCACATGATGAATATTCATCGCGACCATCAGGCTGGCGACTTCGCTGAGGGTGGCGTCCGGGCGCACGGTGATCGGCTTGTAGGTGCAGAGCTGCCAGGCGCTGACTTTCTGGAAGGGCTTGCCTTCGGCATGCAGGCGCAGCAGGTCCGCGCTGCTGATGACGCCCAGGACCACGCCGTCGGCATTGGCCACCGGCACCCATGACAGGCCCTTGGCCACCATCTGGGCCTCGACGGATTGCGCCGTGTCGTCCAGGCCGACCAGGCACACTTCACGGTGCATCAATGACGATATTTTTTTGCTCATGGCATGCTCCTGGCCGCCGATGACGGCTCATGTCGCGCCGGCGCGGCGCTGCGTGGCGCGCGTCCCAGCCGTGCTTCCACGGCCAGCACGTCGCGCGTGATTTTCATTAGCGTATCCGGGGTGACGCTCATCGAGTCGATGCCGAGTTCTACCAGATATTCTGCGATTTCGGGGTAGTCCGAGGGCGCCTGGCCGCAAATACCCACGTGGCGGTGATTGCGCCGCGCGCCCTCTATGGTCTGGCGAATCAGCATTTTGACGCCCGGGTCACGTTCGTCGAAGTCGAAGGCCACGATGTCGGAGTCGCGGTCCACCCCGAGCGCCAGTTGCGTCAGGTCGTTGGAGCCGATGGAGAAACCGTCGAACAGCCGGGCAAACGCATCGATCTGGATCACGTTGTTGGGGATCTCGCACATGACGTAAATTTCCAGCCCCTTGCCAGCTTCATGACCGCCGCGTGCCAGGCCGTATCCGGCCATGGCCTGCAGCACGCGCTCGCCTTCCTCGACACGGCGGCAAAACGGGATCATCAACCTGACGTTGGACAGGCCCATCTCGTCGCGCACCCGTTTCATGGCCGCGCACTCCAGCGCGAAGCCCTCGGCATAGGCCGGGTGCGCATAACGCGAGGCACCGCGAAAGCCGATCATGGGATTGGCTTCGACCGGCTCGAACCAGCGTCCGCCGAGCAGGCTCGCGTATTCATTGGTCTTGAAGTCGGACATGCGCACAATCACCGGCTTGGGCCAGAAGGCCGCGGCAATGGTGGCCACGCCTTCAGACAACTGCCGGACGAAATAGTCGGCCGGCTTGGCATACGAACGCGTGAGGCGGGCGATTTCCTCGCGTACCGAGGCATCCTCGATTTTTTCAGGGTGTACCAGCGCCATCGGGTGGGCGCGGATGTGTTCGGCGACGATGAACTCCATGCGCGCCAGGCCGACGCCGTCGTTGGGCAGCAGCGCGGTCTGGAACGCGGTGTCGGGGTTGGCGATGTTGACCATCATGTGTGTCTGCGGCCTGGGCAGGCCGGTCACGTCGAGGTGCGTTGTCGTGAAGGGCAACAGCCCGGCGTAGACCCGGCCCTCGCTGCCTTCGGCGCAGGACACCGTGATCTCGTCACCGGTGCGGATCGCGGTGGTGGCCTGGCCGCAGCCGACCACCGCCGGAATACCCATTTCGCGCGCAACGATGGCCGCGTGGCAGGTCCGCCCGCCCCGGTTGGTCACCACGGCGGCGGCTATCTTCATTACCGTGCCCCAGTCGGGCATGGTCGTGTCCGCCACCAGCACCTCGCCGGGCTGGAACTGGTTGAGCTCGCCGACGTCGCTGATGACGCGCGCCCGCCCCGAGGCGATCTTGCTGCCCACGGCGCGGCCGCTGACGCGCAGCGCACCCTTGCCGCCCAGCCGGTATTCGTCGATGGTTCCCAGCGGTTTGCGCGAGGCCACGGTTTCTGGCCGCGCCTGGACGATATAGAGCTTGCCGTCCAGGCCATCCTTGGCCCATTCAATGTCCATGGGTGTCGGGTGGCCGGACTTGCGGCTGTAGTGGTCTTCGATCCTGATCGCGGCGTCGGCAAGTTCCAGCACCTCATCGTCGCTGATGCAATAACGCGCCTGGTCCTCCGGCGGTGTCGGCATGTTGCGCGTGGTCTCGCGGCCGGCAGCCCGGGCATAGACCATGCGAATTTCCTTGCCGCCGAGCTTGCGCCTGAGCACGACCCGGTGGCCCTGCCGCAGGGTGGGCTTGAACACATAAAACTCGTCCGGGTCGACCGTGCCCTGCACCACGTTCTCGCCCAGCCCGTAGGCGCCGGTGACGAAAACCACGTCGCGAAATCCGGTCTCGGTGTCGAGGGTGAAGATCACGCCGCTGGCGGCGCGGTCGGCGCGCACCATCTTCATCACGCCCACCGACTGGAACACCCTGAAATGATCGATGCCATGGTCAACGCGGTAGGCGATGGCCCGGTCCTTGAACAGGCTGGCAAAGCACTGGCGGACCGCATCAAGCAGGCGCGCCTGTCCCGAGATGTTCAGAAAGGTTTCGTGCTGGCCGGCAAAGCTGGCGGTCGGCAGGTCTTCGGCGGTCGCCGAGCTGCGCACGGCCACTGTCAACCCTTCGCCGTACTCGGTCTGCAGTCGGGTGTAGGCTGCGGCGATCCCGGCGACAAGGTCCTCGGGCAACGGCGCGGCCTGGATGATCTCGCGCGCCCGCTGTGCGCGCCGCGCCAGGTCATCGACGTCCTTGACGTCCAGGCCGTCGAGTGCATCGTGCAGGCCTGGCCAGGCCCCCGACTGATCAAGCACGTAGCGATAGGCTTCGGCCGTGACCGCAAAGCCATTGGGCACCCGCACATTCTGCGTCCCCAGTTCGCGGACCATCTCGCCCAGCGACGCGTTCTTGCCGCCCACCAGCGCGACATCGGCGACACCGATTTCCGAAAACCAGCGAATGTAGTTTTTCGTCATGACGGGGGTGGCCGGATGCCAGCCAGTCTCCTGTTGTTGTTGCTGTTGCCTTTACCTTGGCATACGGTAGGCGCAACGGGGCGGCGCTGTATTGCGCCAGATCAAAGACGGGCCCCTGGGTTCGCTACTTTTGATGCTGTTATTTCCAGGGACGCAAGACCAGGCTCAGCAAGACCAGGCTCAGCAAGACCAGGCTCAGGCTGGTTCGACGATCACGTCCTTGCTAAGGCGCTCAACATCGGCCGCCTGGCCCAGGGCCGTTCCCGCAGTGAGCAGGGCCGCCGCGCCGGACGCCATGCCGTAACGAAACGCCTGCTCCAGGTCGTCGCCGCGGTTCAGCGCCCAGACCAGGCCGCCGACAAAGCTGTCACCCGCCCCGATGGTGCTGGCCACCTTGACCGGTACTGCCCGGGCCCGCAGAGTCCGGTCTGCGGTGACGAGCAGGGCGCCGTCCTCGCCGAGCGACAGCGCCACGACCTGCGCGTGCCCCGCCAGGATGATCCGCTTTGCCGCCTCGCGCCATTGCGGTTCGTCAGCCAGCGGCAAGCCGGTCAACTCGCGCAGTTCCTGAAGGCTGGGCTTGATCAGGTACACCCCTTCTGCCAGGGCCGCCGCCAGCGCCGGCCCCCACGTGTCCACCACCACCCGGCTGCCGCGCGAGCGGGTCAGCCGCGTGAGTTGAGCATAAAAGTCGCCAGGTACCCCCGGGGGCAGGCCGCCGCTCGCCACCACATAAGCGGCAGGCACGCCGAGCTTGCTGACAAAGTCCAGGCAGGCCTGCCACTCCGGCGCCGTCAGGGTCGGGCCGGGCAGTACAAAGCGGAAGTCCTTCCCGCTGGATGTTTCGTGGACGGAAAAGCTCTCACGGGTTTCCCCGGCAATGGGGATCCAGTGGCTGCGCACCTGCTCCCGGTCCAGCAGTTGCCGCAGCAGTTGCCCGTTTATGCCCCCAGCCAGAAAGAGCGCAATGCAGTCGCTGCCGAGCCGCTGCACGACGCGAGCCACGTTGATCCCGCCGCCGCCAGGATGCAATTGCGCGGCAGCGCACCGCAGCTTGTGCGTGTCCATGACCTTGTCGGTCGAGGTGGAGACGTCCAGGGCCGGGTTCATGGTGATGGTCAGGATGTCGGTCATGGCCTTCACTTGCTCCCGTGTTTCCCTGCCTCAGACCCGCAGCTGCCGCGCCAGCAGCACGGCGACATGAATCGCCTCGCGCTGCGCACCATCCTTGATCTGGTGGCGGCAACTGGTGCCGTCGGCCACCACAATCGCGTCGGGCTGCTTGCGCACCGCCGGCAACAGGCTGAGTTCGGCCATCTGCATGGACACCTCGTAGTGGCTGGCTTCGTAGCCGAAGCTGCCAGCCATGCCGCAGCAGCTCGATTCGATCAGTTCCGGCTGGGCGCCCGGAATCAGCTTGAGCACGTCGATGATGGGACTCACCGCGCCAAAAGCCTTCTGGTGGCAGTGGCCGTGCAGCAGGATCGGCTGGGTGACTGGCTGAAGCGCGGCCTTCAGGGTTTCCAGCTTGCCGGCGGCCGCCTCGCGTGCCAGGAACTCTTCCAGCAGCAGCGCGTGCTGGCTGATGGTTTGCGCAGTGTCGCGCAGTCCCATCACCAGCGCTTCGTCGCGCAGGGTCAGCAGGCAGGAGGGTTCCAGCCCGACGATGGCGATGCCTTTTTCGGCGAAGGGCAGCAGGGCGTCTGTCAGTTCGCGCGCCTTGGCCTTGGCTTGGGCGATCATGCCGCTGGCGAGGTAGGTCCGGCCGCAGCACAGGCTCTTGCCGTCGGCTATGGTTTTTGTCGCTACATGCACCGTATAGCCCGCGGCCTGCAGCACTTTCAATGCCGAAACCGCGTTCCTGGATTCGAAGTAGCCGTTGAAGGTGTCTACAAACAGCACCACGGGTTTGCTGGCGGCCAGCACCTCTTCGCGTGTGGCGCTGACGGGGGCCGAGTTGAAGAAGGTTTTCGTCTTCCACTGCGGCAGCGTGCGCCGGGCAGACAAGCCCAACAGCCTTTCACTCAGGGCCGCCAGACCCGGAATGCTGTCGCGCAGGTTGAGCAGCGGCGCAAAGCGGCTGGCCCAGTGGGCGTAGTCGGGCAAATAGGCCACCAGCTTGTCCTTGAGCGTGTAGCCGTGCCTGGCCTTGTAGTGGTGCAAAAACTCCACCTTCATTTTGGCCATGTCCACGCCGGTGGGGCAGTCGCGCTTGCAGCCCTTGCAGCCGACGCACAGGTCCAGTGCGTCTTTCACGGCTTCCAGCGCGCCTTCACCCCAACCCTCTCCCGGGGGAAGAGGGAGCGAACTGGATGGGTTCAGCTGGCCACTGAGCGCCAGGCGCAGCGTGTTGGCTCGCCCTCGCGTGAGGTGCTTTTCGTCACGCGTGACGCGGTAACTCGGACACATGGTGCCGGCGTCAAACTTGCGGCAATGGCCATTGTTGTTGCACATCTCCACCGCCTTGGCAAAGCCGTGGGCGGGGTCGCCGCCGGTGCCGGGGGCGCTGGTCTGCTCGGTCACGGGGTCGTTTTGCACGTCCCAGGCGCTCCAGTCCAGCGCGGTCCGGATCGGTATCACCTTGTACCCGGGCGGAAAGCGCATCAGCCGGGTGTCGTCCATTTTGGGCAGTGGATGCCCGGCTGACGCAACGATGCGCCCCGGGCTGAGCAAATTCAGCGGATCGAGGTAGTTCTTGATTTGCGCAAACGCTTCGTTGATTTTGGGGCCGAACTGCCACTGCACCCATTCGCCGCGGCACAGCCCGTCGCCATGTTCGCCGCTGTAGGCGCCCTTGTAATGGCGCACCAGGGCAGAGGCTTCTTCGGCAATGGCGCGCATCTTGGCGCCACCATCCCGGCGCATGTCGAGGATGGGCCGCACATGCAGCGTGCCGACGGACGCATGGGCGTACCAGGTGCCCTTGCTGCCGTGTTTGCGAAACACCTGCGTGAGCGCATCGGTGTATTCGGCCAGATGTTCCAGCGGCACGGCGCAGTCTTCAATAAAACTGACCGGCTTGCCGTCGCCCTTGAGGCTCATCATGATATTGAGGCCGGCCTTGCGCACTTCCCACAGGTTTTTTTGCGGCGCGTCCTCAATCATTTCAACCACCGAGCCGGGCAGGCCCAGGTCGCCCATCAGTTCGACCAATTGCTTGATCTTGGGCGTGAGCTCAGCTTTGGATGCGCCTGAAAACTCGACCAGCAAGATGGCATCGGGCTGGCCGATCAGCGCGGTACGCACCGTGGGCGCAAAGGCCGGGTTTTGCAGCGACAGCTCGATCATCGTGCGGTCGACCAGCTCGACGGCCGTCAGCGTGGCCCCGGATACGCCGCTGTGTCCGTCTGAATTTGCCAGTTTGACAATGTGCTGGGCCGAGTCCATGGCCTGGTAAAAGGTGGGAAAGTTCACCACGCCCAGCACCCTGGTGCGCGGCAGTTCGCTGAGGCGCAACTTGAGTGATTTGGTCAGCGCCAGCGTGCCTTCGCTGCCAATCAGCAAATGTGCCAGGTTGACGGAACCGTCTTGCGTATACGGTTTTTCGTTCTGGTTGTTGAAGATGTCGAGGTTGTAGCCGGCCACGCGGCGCAGCACCTTGGGCCAGTGCGCCTGCAGTTCGGGCCGGAGCTGGTCCGACAGGGCCTTGACGTAGTCGCCGGTCGCGCGCGCCAGGCCGCTGGCGGCGTCATAGCGTCCCAGTTCCAGCAGGCTGCCGTCCGAGCGCCAGGCCGTTGCGCCCAGCACGTTATGCACCATGTTGCCGTAGGCGATGCTGCGGCTGCCGCAGGAGTTGTTGCCGGCCATACCGCCCAGCGTGGCCTGTGCGCTGGTTGACACATCCACCGGGTACCACAGGCCGTATTGTTTCAGCGCGGCATTGAGGTGATCCAGCACAATGCCGGGCTCGACCTCGGCGGTGCGCGCCTGCGGGTCCACATGCAGGATGCTGCGAATATGTTTCGCATAGTCGATCACCAGGCCGGCGCCCACGGTCTGGCCGCACTGGCTGGTACCGCCGCCGCGCGGAACAATCGGCACGGCCAGGTCGCGGCAAATATCCAGCGCGGTTTTTACGTCGTCGGCCGTGCGCGGCACAAACACGCCGACCGGCATCACCTGGTAAATGGACGCGTCCGTCGCGTAGCGGCCCCGGTCTGCCGGCGAGAACAGCACTTCACCGCGGGTTTCACTGGCCAGGCGGGCGGCCAGCCGGCCGGCGACTTCATTGCTGACACGCGCGACATCGTCGTAGGCCCGGGCGGCTGCTTCCTGGGTGATCTTGAGGGGGAGGGGAGCGTTCATGCTTTGGCTGCGGAAGGATGGGTGTTACCGGCAGCGCGCAGCTGCTCGATCACCACATCCTGTTTGTGGATCAGGTGGCTGGCCAGCACGGCGCGCATGGCAGCAGGGTCGCGCGCACTGAGCGCTTCAATCATCAGTTCATGCTCTTTCACGGCGTCTTTCCACTTTTCCCCGTCCTGGTTGGAGCGAAAACGCAGCGCCTGAAGCCGGGCGTTGACCTGGTTGTAGGTCGCCGTGAGCACTGGGTTTTTGGCGGCGGCGTTGATGGCGTTGTGAATGGCCGCATTGAGCCGGTAATAGCCCGGCAGGTCGCGGCGCGTGTAGGCCGCCAGCATCTCGTAATGCATGGCCTTGATCTCGGCCAGTTCGGACTCGGTGATGCGCTGGGCCGCCAGCTCGCCGGATTGGGCCTCCAGCCCCGACATGACCTCGAAGGTATTCAATATATCGGCTTCGGTCAGCTCAACCGCGATCGCTCCCCGGTTGGGCAGCAGCTCGACCAGCCCTTCGGCGGCCAGCATCTTGATCGCCTCCCGAAGCGGCGTGCGCGAAACGTTGAGTACTTCGCTCAGCTCCCGCTCGTTGAGCTTGGCGCCGGGCGGTATGCGGTTTTCCACCAGCATCTCGCGCAGGCGGTGCGCCACCTGCTCATGCAGGGCGGCACGCGGAATGGGAATGACATTTGCGGACATGGTTAAATTCTGTATGCAAAAAAAGTAGCTGTCAAATCCATCGTTTACCCTTGGTTAGGTTGACAAATGAATTTTGTATGCAAAAAATACGGTCTTGCCTATTATCGCCATTTCAGGAACCACCCCGCATGCTGACGCTCGACTTTCACCCCACCGGCCGCCATTTTCTGCAGATTCCCGGCCCGTCACCGGTACCTGACCGCATTTTGCGGGCCATGAGCCTGCCCACGATTGATCACCGGGGGCCCGAGTTTGCGGCGCTGGGCCTCAAGGTGCTGGCCGACATCCGCAAAATCTTCCAGACCCGCCAGCCCGTCATCATCTACCCGGCCTCGGGTACGGGCGCATGGGAGGCGGCGCTAGCCAATACGCTGAGCCCGGGCGACCATGTGCTGATGTACGAAACCGGTCACTTTGCCGCACTGTGGCACAAACTCGCAGCGCGCCTGGGCCTGAAAACCGAAGTGATGAGCTTGTCCGGCCCGGAAGCCTGGCGCCATGGCGTGCGGGCCGACATGATCGAGGAGCGGCTGAAGGCGGACACGCAGCACGCTATCCGCGCAGTCTGTGTGGTGCACAACGAAACCTCCACCGGCGTAACCAGCAACATCGTGGCCGTGCGCAAGGCCATCGATGCCGCCAAACACCCGGCGCTGCTGCTGGTGGACACCATCTCCGGCCTGGCGTCGGCCGACTACCGGCACGACGAGTGGGGTGTGGACGTCAGCATCAGCGGCTCGCAGAAAGGCCTGATGCTGCCGCCCGGCATCAGTTTCAACGCCGTGTCGGCCAAGGCCCTTGAAGCCAGCAAAACCGCCCGACTCCCGAAATCCTTCTGGGCCTGGGACGAGATCATTGAAATGAACAAGACTGGCTACTGGCCGTCGACACCCAACACCAACCTGCTGTATGGGCTCAACGAAGCCTGCGACATGCTGCTGGAACACGGGCTGGATGTGGTGTTTGCGCGGCACCTGCGCTGGGCTGAAGGCGTGCGCGCCGCGGTCAGGGCCTGGGGCCTGCAAATCCAGTGCGCGGACCCGGCCGTGTACTCGCCCGTTCTCACCGGCGTGATGACCCCCGAAGGCATAGACGCCGACGCCGTGCGCAAGATCATTTATGAACGCTTTGACTGCTCGCTGGGCACGGGCCTGGGCAAAGTCAAGGGCAGGATGTTCCGCATTGGCCACCTGGGCGACTGCAACGACCTGACCCTGATGGCGGCGCTGTCGGGCTGCGAAATGGGCCTCAAGCTCGCCGGCGTCAAGCTGGCGGGTTCGGGCGTACAGGCTGCGATGGACCATTTTTCAAGCCACGCGGCCGTGGTGCCGCTGCGCAAGGCCGCCTGACGATATCTTTCCTCGCTTTCCGCTTTCCGCTTTCGACTTTCGACTTTTCACTTTCGACTTTTCACTTTCCCGTTTGCCGAGTTTCGCTACATCACAACTATTCCTGGAGACAAAACCATGCAACGCAGAACCTTCGTAACCGTTAGCGCCGCGAGCGCCGCAACACTCGCTTTCCCCTCGCTGATGGCGCAGACGCTACCCAATGGGCCGATTCGCATCGTCGTGGGTTTCGCACCCGGCGGCGGCACCGACATTCTTGCGCGGGTCATGGCGCAAAAACTCACGGCCATGTGGGGTACCACCGTCCTGGTCGAGAACAAGGCCGGCGCGGCCGGCATGATTGCCGCCGACTATGTGGCCAAGCAACCCAGCGACGGCACCACGCTGTTGATGGCGCACATCAACAGCCACGCCATTGGCCCCGCGCTGACGCCGCACATCACCTACAACGTTGAGCGCGACTTCGCGCCGATTGCCCTGGTGGGCGTCACGCCCAACCTGCTGGTCTGCAACGAAAAGCAGCAGGCCCGGACCGTCAAGGACATGGTCGAGCTGTGCCGGAAGAACCCCGGAAAAATCAGCTTCGGCTCGGCCGGCACGGGCTCTGCCCAGCACCTGGCGCTCGAGATGTTCAAGCTGGCCGCCAAGGTCGAGGCCATTCACGTGCCCTACAAGGGCTCAGGCCCGATGCTGACCGACCTGATTGGCGGGCAGATCGACTACAGCTTTGACACCATGACCGCGGCGACGCCGCACGTGAAAAGTGGCAAGGTCATCGCCGTGGCGCAAACCCGCCAGAAGCGGGCCAAGGGCCATCCCAACGTGCCGACCATGGCGGAGTCCGGTTTTGCCGGTTTTGAAGCGACCACCTGGTACGGCCTGGTCGGCCCGGGCAAATTGCCCAGCCTCATCGCCAAACGCATGAACGAAGACATCAACAAGGTGCTGGCCATGCCGGATGTGGCGGAAAAGTTCGAGCAGTACGGCGCCGAAGACGGCGGCGGATCGACTGAAAAATTTGGCAGCTTCATCCAGGAAGAGGCGAAGAAATGGGCCAAGGTCGTGAAAGACGCCGGCGTCAAGAGCGAGGCGTGAGCGGCATGCCGCTGCAGCTTGCAGCATTGTTTTGAAAACCAGGCAAGGAGCTACTGAGTGATAGATGCGTCAACGAATCAGGCGGCGAAGGATGCGGCGAGCGGTGCAGGGCGGCCGCTGCCGCTGGCCGGCGTCCGGGTGCTCGATGTCAGCCAGGTGATGGCAGGCCCTTATGCCTGCATGCTGCTGGCCGACATGGGGGCCGATGTCGTCAAGATCGAACCCCCCGGGGGGGGCGACCAGACGCGCGGCGCCATGGGATTCAAGATGAAGGGCCCCGACAGCCTGGGCTTCCTGAACATGAACCGCAACAAGCGGAGCATGGTGCTGAACCTCAAGTCCGAAGCCGGGCGGGAGGTGTTGCGAAAAATGGTCAAGGACGCCGACATCCTGATCGAGAACTACCGGCCCGGCGCGATGAAGCGCCTGGGCCTGGGCTATGAAGACTTGAAGGGCGTCAACCCGCGCCTGGTCTACACCAGCATTTCGGGCTTTGGCCAGACCGGGCCCTGGGCCGACCGGCCGGGCTTCGACCTGATGGCGCAGGCCATGTCGGGTGTGATGAGCGTGACCGGCTATCCGGGCGGTCCGCCCGTCAAGGCCGGAGTGCCCGTGGCCGACATCGGCTGTGCGCTGTTTGCCATCTATGCCACGCTGTCCGCCTACATTGGCGTCAAAGCCGGTGGCCAGGGCCAGTACATCGATGCTTCGCTGTTTGATTCGGCCATGGCGTTTTCGATCTGGGATGTCTGCGATTACTGGGGCACCGGACGCCCGCCCGAGCCGCTGGGCACGTCCAACAAGATGACCGCGCCCTACCAGGCCATGGCCAGTTCAGATGGTTACTTCGTCATGGGCGCGAACAACCAGAAGCTGTGGCAACTGCTGTGCCAGGTGATGGATCGTCCGGAGTTGCTGGAAGACGGCCGCTTCAGCACCATCTCGTTGCGCCTGGCGAACCGGGCCGCGCTCGAAGAAGAGCTTGAGCGCAGCTTTCGCCAGCACCCCAAGGCTTACTGGGTGGACACCTTGCTGGCGGCAGGCATCCCGGCCGGCCCCATCCTCAGCTACCCCGAGGCCTTTGAAAGCGAGCATGGCCGCGCCCGTGGCATGCGCATGGAAATCGATCACCCCATTGAAGGCACCGTGCCGAACATCGGCTTTGCGGTCAAGATGTCGGGCACGCCGCAGCAGGTCAGGCGCCATCCGCCGCTGCTGGGTGAACACACGCAGGACGTCCTGGACGAGTTGGGCCTGAGTGATGCCGAATGTGCCGAGCTGCAGGCACAGGGGGCATTTGCAGCATGAGTGACGGAGCAGTACACCTGACGGTCAATGCCGGCGTGGCGTCGGTGGTGTTCGACCGTCCGCAGGCGCGCAATGCCATGACCTGGGCCATGTACAGGCAACTGGGCCGCATTTGCGAAGCGCTGCAAACGGATCGCTCGGTCCGTGTCGTGACCTTCGAGGGCGCTGGCGGTGAGGCCTTTGTGGCCGGCACCGACATCGAGCAGTTCCAGGCTTTCGAGAGTGGTGAAGACGGTGTGGCTTATGAACGCACCATTGACCGCGGCATTGGCCTGATCGAATCACTGCCGATGCCGACCGTGGCGGTGATTAGCGGCTGGACCATCGGTGGTGGCCTGGCGATTGCCACCGCCTGCGATTTCCGCATTGCAACGCCGGCCTCCCGCTTTGGCGTGCCGATCGCCAAAACCCTGGGCAATTGCCTGTCGATGGCCAACCTGGCGCGACTCAGTGCCGTGTGGGGCGCGCAGCGCGTCAAGCGCATGCTGCTGCTCGCCGAACTGCTCAATGCCGACGAAGCCCTGGCCTGCGGCTTTCTCGGCCAGATGTGCGAGCCTGCTGAGCTGGGCGCCGCGGCCGCCCGTCTGTGCGAGCGCCTCGCGTCGCTGGCGCCCGTCACACAGAGCGTGACCAAGGAAGCCCTGCGGCGTTTGCTGGTGCAGGGCTTGCCCGACGGTGACGACCTGATACGCCGGTGCTACGGCAGCAGAGACTTTCATGAAGGCGTAGAGGCGTTTGTCGCCAAAAGAAGCCCGGTGTGGACAGGTGTGGTTTGAAAGCTGCACACGCCATTTCGGCTTGACCTGACCCGCTTCGCCGATTCACGCCGTTCGCCCCGGCCTCGGGCGGGTGTTGGTGCCAAATGCACAAAAAATGGGCGCCGGTTATTCGGTTACGCACCAGGATCCCGGCGGTCCTGTGCTTGCCTCGCAGTTCCTCGCAGTTATTTCCCTATCCGGCCTCATTGCGGCTATGCTGGAGGCGCGGCCTGAACCGCGTGAGTTTCCAGTCAGGAGGTGACTTATGTACAAGCGCATTTTGTTGGCTTACAACGGGTCTCATGCCGGGCAGAAAGCCCTGCTGGATTGCCATGACCTTGTACAGTGGAGCCAGGCCGAACTGTTCCTGATTGCCGTCATGCCTTTGTCGATGGGCCTCGTTGGCCTCGAAGGTGGCATTTACAGCAAGGAGTTCGAGGACAGCGAGAAGAAGAAGTACCAGGCCGTGCTGGACGATGGACTGGCGCGGCTCGCGCAGTCGGGGCACACCGCCCGCGGCGAAGTGCTGGTGGGCGACTCGGTCGACGAAATCACCGGCTACGCAACCAGGATAGACGCCGACCTGATCGTCGTCGGCCACAGGCACCTGGACAGCTGGGCCGCACGCTGGTGGCGCGGCTCCATCTCCGGTGCCCTGATCGAGCACGCGCCCTGTAGCGTGCTGGTGGTGATTACCCCTTGATGGATACCTCCGCCATGTGGCCTGGTGCAGCACCTGACCGAGCGGCCGCGTTGGCACAATACCGCAGCCGTGCCAGCTTTTATGATTTCGAGCTGGCCCTCTTCGAGCCTATTCGCCAGGAAGCCATCTCGCAGCTGGCACTCAGGCATGGTGACACCGTGCTTGATGTGGGTTGCGGAACGGGCCTGAGCCTGGGGCGGCTGCAGCAGGAGGTCGGCCCGAAAGGGCGCGTCATTGGCATCGAGCAGTGCCCCGAAATGCTGGAGCTGGCGCAGCGCCGCGTGAAGCAGCAGGGTTGGAGCAACGTGACGCTACTGTGCACACCCGTCGAGACGGCCGCCATCGAGCGAATGGCCGATGCGGCGCTCTTTCATTTCACCCATGACATCCTGCGCTCGCCCGAGGCCGTCGCCAATGTCGTTGCTCATCTCAAACCCGCGGCGCATGTGGTGGCCGCCGGAATCCAGTGGGCCGGGCCCTGGGCCTGGCCGGTCAACTGGTTCGTGCTGCCGGTTGCGCTGCACTCCACCACCTCACTCGAAGGACTGGGCAGCCCCTGGGACAAGCTGGCCGCGCTGGTTGGCCCTTTCGATGTGCAAACCCGCTGCATGGGCGCGGTCTATATCGCCAGCGGCGTGCGTGGCAAGCCAAAGGCCCTGCGGTAGGCTGCCCGGTGACACCGCTCAGGGCCGTGGCGTCTTGGGCTGAAAATCGCAGAATGTCTCGACCGCGCACTGCCAGCACAGCGGCTTGCGCGCAGTGCACACATAGCGCCCGTGCAGTATGAGCCAGTGGTGCGCATCCACCAGGTACGCCTCGGGCACGCGCTTGAGCAGCCCCTTTTCCACTTCGAGCGGGTTTTTACCCGGCGCCAGCCCGGTGCGGTTGCTCACGCGAAAAATATGCGTGTCCACCGCCATGGTCGCTTCGCCGAATGCCGAGTTGAGCACCACATTGGCCGTTTTGCGGCCCACGCCGGGCAGGGCCTCCAGCGCCTCGCGCGTGCGCGGCACCTGGCCGCCATGCTGCTCGACCAGAATCCTGCAGGTGGCCAGCAGGTTTTTGGCCTTGGTGCGGTACAGCCCAATGGTCTTGATGTAGTTCTCCAGGCCTTCCAGTCCCAGGTCCAGAATGGCCTGGGGCGTGGGGGCTACCGCAAACAGCTTGCGGGTGGCCTTGTTGACCCCCACATCCGTGGCCTGCGCCGAAAGCAGCACCGCGGCCAGCAGTTCGAACACGCTCGTATACTTCAATTCAGTAACGGGCTGTGGGTTGGCTGCTCGCAAGGTGGCAAAAAACGGCTCGATGTGTTCCTTCTTCATGGATCGATTCTCCCATGCCGCTTCAATTTGCCGACCGCCTTAACAACGTCGAAACCTCCGCCATCCGCGAGCTTTTCAAGCTGCTGGGCAAGCCCGGCATCATCAGCTTTGCCGGCGGCTTTCCCGACCCTGCCATGTTTGATGTGGAGGGCCTCAAGGAAGCCAGCGGCAATGTGCTGAACGAAGAAGCCGGCCCGGCCCTGCAATACGGCGCCACCGAAGGCTACCAGCCGCTGCGCGACCAGCTCAGCACCTTCATGGCCACCAAGGGCTCCCTGGTGGCTGCCGACCAGCTGATCGTGACCACCGGCAGCCAGCAGGCGCTGGACCTGATCGGCAAAACCATGATCTCGCCCGGCGACAAGGTGATCGTGGAAGGCCCCACCTTTCTGGCCACCATCCAGTGCTTCAGGCTCTACGGCGCAGAACTCATCAGCGCACCCATCGACGCCCACGGCGTGAAGACAGACGAGCTGGAAAAATTGATCGCCCAGCACAAGCCGAAGTTTGTGTACCTGATTCCCACTTTCGGCAACCCCAGCGGCGCCCTGTTGAGCCTGGAGCGCCGCAAGAAGGTGCTGGAGCTGGCCGTCAAATACAACACGCTGATGGTTGAAGACGACCCCTACGGCGACCTGTATTTTTCCGAGCCACCACCACCGTCTTTATTGGCCTTGAGCGACACCGTGCCCGGCAGCCGCGACCTGCTGGCGCATTGCGGCTCGCTCAGCAAAGTGCTGTCACCCGGCCTGCGCATTGGCTGGCTGATTGCCCAGCCCGAGCTGCTGGCCAAAGCCACCATGTGCAAGCAGTTCAGTGACGCCCACACCAGCACCTTTGCCCAGGCCACGGCGTCCCAATACCTCAAATGCGGCCGCATGCCTTCCACATTGACCCGTGTGCGCCAGGTGTATGCCGAGCGCGCCGCGGCCATGGGCGCTGCACTGAAGCGCGAACTGGGCGACGCGATCGATTTTGTACAGCCGCAAGGCGGCCTGTTCTTCTGGGCCCGCCTCACGGGTGCCGGCGGCAAGACGAAAGATGCCGGCGAGTTTGCGAAGAAGGCGATTGAGCAGGGCGTGGCCTTTGTGCCGGGCGCGCCGTTTTATGCGAGCAATCCGGATGTCTCCACATTGAGGCTCAGCTTTGCCACGGCGGATGTGGCGAAGATTGAGGAAGGCGTGGGGCGCTTGGGCAAGGCGCTTTAGCTGGATGCGCTGGTGATTTTGAATCGGTTTTGAGAGTTGTGGTTCGATCCACCGCATGGGGACTGTATCAGCGCCTATCAAGAGTACAAGATCGGACGGTTGCAAGGGGATGCGTGAACCCACAGGAGAAACTTTGATGACTGGCTACGATTTCAACAGACCATTCGCGGATTCATCAACGTTTCCGTTCTACACCGCTATCGATGGTGAAGTGGCCTCGCGTTACGGGCGGACTGTTCGAGCGATGGAGATGAGTAACGCTGAATACGACACTAGTACAACATCCCGTAAATGTCTTTCATATAAATGGCCATTGAGTTATTCTCTGGTGCATGAGTCAAGGACGACAAGCGCAGGCGGTCAAACTATCCAGACAAGAGCGTAAGTCGCTGGAGTTGTTGACCCGGCGAGGAACGGCGCAGCAGCGACAGGTTGTCCGCGCGAAGATCGCGCTTATGGCCCATCAAGGGGAGACGACCACGGCGATTGCGGACGCGCTGGGCGTGTCGGTGCAGACTGTCTCGCATTGGCGCAGCCGCCTGGCCAAGCGTGGCGTTGAAGGGTTGCAAGAAGCGGCACGCCCGGGTCGGCCCAGGCGCATCGGCCAGACGCAGCGGCTGGAGTTGCTGGCCTTGGCGTGTGAGCCCGCTCAAGCGCAGGGCAGAGCAACGCCGACGCTGGACGAGATGGTTGAGCGCGCTGCCCTGCGCGGTGTGGTCAAGCAGATCAGCCGCAGCCACCTGCAGCGCATCCTGCAGGCCGGCGACATGCGCCCGCATCGTGTTCGGCAGTGGCTGCACAGCCCCGACCCGCAGTTTCGGCAAAAGGTCAATGAGATCTGCGCGTTGTACCGCCAGGCGCCCAAAGGTTCGGTCGTGCTGTCGGTCGATGAGAAAACCGGGATCCAGGCGATCGAGCGCAAGCACGCGGATCGCGCACCGGCGCCGGGCCGCGCGCGTCGGCGCGAATTCGAATACATCCGTCACGGCACGCAGGCCCTCATCGCCGCCATGGACGTGCACTCGGGACGCGTCATCGGCAGTTGCTCCGATCGTCGCACGCAAGCCGACCTGGTGGCCTTCATGGAGCAGGTTGCGCAGGCCTACCCCAAAGGCCGGGTGCACATCGTGTGGGACAACCTCAACACCCACCGGGCGCAGGCCGTATGGGAGGATTTCAATGTCCGACACGATCACCGCTTTGTCTTTCACTTCACACCACTGCACGCCAGCTGGGTCAATCAGATCGAGCTGCTGTTCGGCATCTACGCGCGCCGCGTGCTGCGACACGCCAGTCATTCGTCCATCCAGCACTTGCGCGAGCGCACCGAGGCCTTCATGAACAAGCGCAATCAGGCGCCCAAGCCTTTTAAATGGACATTCGCCGGCTTTGAGCTGCAAACTGGCGAACCCCTGAGATTCAACGACCATGCCCACCTTCGACGCACAACTAAAGGCCGCTGAGCTTCAGCGCCAACTCGCAACGCTCACCGGCCACGACCTGGCCCACGTGAAACCCTATGGCAAGCATCTGCTGATCCAGATGCACCGTGACGACAACGTTGACACCATTGCGCGTCTCACCGAGACGGGGCGCAACGCCTACTCCTCAGCCTTTCGCAGCCATACCGGCCGCTGGGAACCCTTGCCTGGCACCGGAGATCTTGCAACCACCGCTGACCTGGTGGTGACCTTGCTGGCAATCTACTTCGATCCTAATTATTAAAGCTATTTACGGGATGTTGTACTAGGTACAAACGCCTTCTCAATTCAAACAACATGAAGCCGCCACCGAGCCACGGAAGGATCTTCGGCGGCTATCTCGTCATCAGGAAGCTCGGTACACCAGACCAATATGAGACTTGGATACCTGACCACGCGTTCGAAGACGTCTATCGCGCGCAAAGTATCACTTGAACCGTACTTTGCTTTTGGCGGCAAGCTACAGTCAATGTTGACGGTTAGGTGAATAGCTCAACTTCCCAGTTCTCAGAATCGACAACTTCGGGGAACCACTCAGTTCGGAATTGGGCACTCTTATGATGCCCCTTTCTTTTTTTCCAAGTGAGCAAAACCGCTTTTTGCCGTGCATTACGGGCGTGAGAGGATCGCTGCAGCCAATTCTTTCATGGCTCATCCTCCAATTAGAAGGGGGAGGTTTGTAACAAACCCCGTAGTATGTGTCTTTTGTATTTATAGATCCTCGTGTTACCTGAACGGGGGCAACTTGGGCATATCCAATGGCAGAAATCAACGACCAAGGCAGCATTCGAGCGCGATGCCCGGGGTGTAAAGGTGCGCTATCTACCTTCGAGTGGCGCGAGCACGGCAGCCAATTTGGATCAATCACGTTAAAGCACCGCCATCAAAATTGGGGCGATGTGACTCTCGACTATCGTCTGTTTCGATGTGCTGGCTGCGGCCGCGGCGGATTAGGTGCCATTGCGTATCCTGGACCGTATCCGGGCGAGTATCGACGGCTTTACAGCTTTCATCCGGAAGTTCGAGATAGGTTACCTCTGCCCAAATCTGTACCCAACGGAATTGTCAGTGAGTTCCGAGAAGGCGAGCAATGTCTGGATACAGAATCGATCCGGGCGGCAGCCGGAATGTTCCGATCTGTGCTGGATAAGACTCTCCGCGCAAACGGATATAAGGAAAAGAATGGAACCACACTTGAACAACAGATTGATGCCGCAACAAAGGACGGGGTCATAACAGAGGCCCGCAGGCGGCGTGCACATGACGAAATTCGCGTCCTTGGGAATGATGTCTTGCACGATGAATGGCATGCCGTTCCCGTCGAAGATGTGGAAGCTGCTCGACACTACGCGCAAAGAATTCTAGAGGACTTCTACGACGATAGGGATTCAGTGCTGAAGCAACTTCGAGCAGCTGGCCGTGTCCCAGATGAAGACAAACCTGTACCACCGGCGGCAGCAGTTTAATCATCAATCATTGAGCAAATCGACGTCTAGCTCCGTGGATTGCGTCTGCTAATGGGGCACCCCGTGAGCATCGTCAGACCACAAATGTAGTGACTAAGCTAGTCAAAATGATTCCTATCTACCTACTCAACCAGCCTTTATGAACACAGTAGCAATTATTTTTGACTTTAAGGCTCTTCCTTTTAAATTAGATCTTCAGGCAATTTCGCTATCTCTTGATGAGCGCATTAGAGCCACCGGACCTGTTGGCTACTTGGGTAAGGTTATGAGCTTCGCTGACGGCTTACCAACCGCAATTCTTTTCGCCTACGATGACAGTTCTACACCTGATGCTGATGAGGCAATCACAGCGGTGATGAGCATAATCGGTCAAGCTGCAGTTGCTTTCGGTGGTTGGTCACTTTGGGATCAGCTAAGGGATGAATGCGGTGCCTTTCAAGTTACCAAGGAAGAAATTCCCGATTTACATGCGCAGCTAACAAAAAACTTGAATTTGGATAAGGAGCCGGGCGTACTTTTGTCCACCGGCCGCAAACGCGGAAGGTGGTTCTAGGCTCAAGCTGGTTGTTCAATTTTGCCTAAAGCCAGCTCTACTTGCCGGCCTGCGACACCAGCACCGGCTTGTCCCGATACACCTCAGGCATCACGGTTTTCAGGTTCGCGATCTTCGGCAAATCAAACCGCGCAATGTAAGGCTGGTTCGGATGCAGGGTCGCGTAGTCCTGGTGGTAAGCCTCCGCCGGATAGAAGCCGTTTAGCGGCGTGAGCTGTGTCACGATCTTGTTGGGGAACACCTTGGCGGCGTCCAGCTGGGCGATGTAGCTTTCGGTCACTTTTTTCTGGTTGGCGTCCTGGTAGAAAACGGCGGACCGGTATTGCGTGCCGCTGTCCGGGCCCTGGCGGTTCAATGTTGTTGGGTCGTGCGCCACTGAAAAGTAAATCTGCAGCAGCTTGCCGTATGAAATCTTTTTCGGGTCGTAGGTGATCTGCACGGATTCGGCGTGGCCGGTACGGCCTGAGCCGATCATCTCGTAGCTGGCGGTCGCTTTTTCGCCGCCTGCATAGCCCGATACGGCGTTGAGGACGCCCTGGGTGTGCTGGAACACGGCTTGCACGCCCCAGAAGCAGCCGCCGGCGAACACCGCTGTGGCGCTGCCCGCCTGCGGGCCTGCCTGTGCGGTGGCCGGCATGTCCATGGCCGGGGCGGGCAGTTTGACGGCTTTTTCTTCTGCCGAGCTCACGCCCATGCCGCCGCCCACAAAAACCCAGGCAGCCAGTGCGACTGCGCCAAGGGTGAGGAGGTATTTGTTCATCATCATGCTGCCTTGAAGTTAAGGGCCAGGCCGTTGATGCAGTAGCGCAGGCCGGTGGGTTTGGGGCCGTCGTCAAACACGTGGCCCAGGTGCCCGCCGCAGCGGCGGCACAGCACTTCTACTCGCTTCATGAACAAGGTGGTGTCGCTTTCTTCCACCACGGCCTTGTCCATGGGCTGCCAGAAGCTGGGCCAGCCGGTGCCGCTTTCAAACTTGGTGGTGGATGAGAAAAGGGGCAGGGCGCAACCCGCGCAGGTAAAAACGCCTGCGCGCTTTTCCTTGTTGAGCGGGCTGGTGTAGGGGGGCTCGGTGCCGGCCTGGCGCAAGACGCGGTACTGGTCGGGCCTGAGAAGTTTCTGCCATTCGGCATCGCTGTGGGTGACTTCATAGACCCGCGCCGCGTGCGCTGGCGTGGCCGCCAGCAGGCCGCGCATGCCGGCCAGTGCAGCGGCTACGCCGGCGGAGAGTGCGCCAAATTTCAACAAGGAGTTTCTGCGGGTCATCATGAATTTGCCTTTCGCGTTGCCCAAAGTGGGCCATGGCTGTTGGTCGGCGAGGGGGCCTGTTTCTTACAGGCTGAGTCCAGGAACCCCATCAAGCCAGATCAGGCCAGGTTTTGCTTTTTGCGCCGCTTTTCTTTTTTAGAAGAGGAGCAGAAGAAGAGCAGCAGAGGGGGAACCAGGGGAACACCCGTCGGATACTGAAATTGGATGAAGATGCCCGCATTCGGTTCCCGTCCAGGATTCGCGGGGGTCATCGCATGGGTAATTGCATGGGTAATTTCATGGGTAATCGCGGAGGCGTCATGGACTCCCAACCCGCGCCACAATGACAGGCATGCACAAGATCTTCAGGCTTTGCGCTGTTCTGACGTTGGGCGCGCTGGCGGCCTGCAACGGCCCGCCCGACGATTCGCACACCGAAGATGTCCAGCTGCAGCTGACGGGAACATGGCTGCGGGACTGTGAAGAAAACGACACCCGTGTGCGCCGTGTGCTGGTGCTGGGGCAGGACGGCCACTTTGGCGAAATGTCCAAGGCCACCCAGCGCGACGGAGTCCTGGTCGAGCATCATCACGCCGGTGAATGGCACTTTGACGGTACCAACCTGAAGCGCCGCTACACCAGCATTGACGGGCAGAAGCCCTCTGCGCCCAAGTTTCCGTATGCCGCGTTCGAGGTCCGATTCGAGTCACGCAATGAATTCATCGGTACAGACAATATTCGCAAGCGCCAGGTGCGCTACCGGCGCGTGGCCGATGGCACGCTGCCTTGAGTGCAATGCAGTTCAGTCAAACCCTTGCCCCTGACTTGTCATCCCGGACTCGATCCGGGGTCCATGGATTGCGGGTCAAGCCCGCAATGACAAATCAACGTTGTAGTTTTCGCGGTATTCACCCCGTCCTGATCACCGAAATAAACTCCGTGCCGCTTTCGGGCAGCCAGACTTCGCCCGGCCGGCCGAGTATCTGGCGGATGTTGGCCGCGGGGCGGTGCATGGGGATCACGTCGAACTTCTCGGCGCGCGGGTCGAAGCGCAGCATGGCGTTGTTGCTCCACTCGGAGGTCCAGACGATGTCTTTGTCGTCTACATACACGGCGTAGATCTGCGGGCTGGCGCCCGGTGCTTTCCAGGTGCGCCAGCTGTTGGGGCCGAGGCCCAATGCCGGGTCGTGCACCGAGAGGTTGCCGCTGTTCCACTCGGCCACCCAGATGCGGCCGCGGCTGTCGGACCAGACGCGGCGCGCGCCCTGGCGCTGTGTGGGTGGTTCAACGACGCGTGACTCGCCGGTGCTCCGGTCTATCTGCGCAATGAAGGACCCGGCCAGCGAGCACCACCACACGTCGCCCTTTGGAGTGGCGCAAATGCCGTAGGGCCCGCGCCCGCGTGGCGCTTCCTTCACGCTGACCTTGCCGGTGCGCACGGCCACCTTGCCCACGTAGCCGCCTTGCCCGGTAAACCACAGGTCGCCGCCGCCATCAAAGGCGCAGGTGTTGAGGTTGGCGTAGGGTGTTCCGGCGGGCAGGGGGAAGAGCTTCACCTCTCGCGCCGGCCAGCTCACGCGCGCAATGGCGTTTTGTCCGCTGTCGGTCAGCCAGGCTGCGCCGTCGGGCCCGGCAATGACGCCATGCGGCGACGAACTGCCGCCATTGCTTCCCAGGGCGATCAGCTCGGACTTGCCGGTGCGCGGGTCAAACCAGCCCAGGTGCCCGCTGCGCTGCGCCGAGAACCAGACCCCGCCACCGGTCGCGGGCGCCACGTCGTGAATGCCTGTGCTGCGCGGGGTGTTGAGCGGCCAGGATTGCAGGCGAGAGGTGCCCGTTGTCTGTGCGTGCCCGGTGGCGGGCGAGAGCAGGGCGCCTGCGAAGACCCCACCCAGGGCAATACCCGAGAGGCCGGGCAGTGCCGCCACTGCGCCCAGTGCGGCGCGGCGGCTGATACGTACTTGTTGAGGTTGCGTTGGCAGTGCCATGGCAGATTCTCCTGCGCGTTCGGGACTGGTTGGACAAGGTCGTGCGGGATCATTGTGGCGGCAATGTGCTGCCGCATGCAAGGGCTGCAAGGGTGCACCTGCCGGTGGCTCTGCTGATGACCGTGCTGTCGATTGCCCTTCTCTGGATCCCGCCGGAAATCACGGCTTGCCCTGCGCGGTCAGTCCAGCTCAAGCGCCATGAAGACCCTGAGCGCAGCATAGGCGTCATTGGCGGCGTAGATGATCTGCGCGTCGGACAGCTTGCTGTTGGCCCAGTTGGAGGTGGTGGCTTTTCTGGATTTGATGAACCGCTTGTTGAAAACCACGGCCACGGCCCCGCGCACGCCCATGTCCTTGCGGTAGCCTTTTTTCCTGAACACGGTGTTCAGGTCCAGCACACCCTGCGGGTCAACGCCGAATTTGCTGATGAGACGCCGGCGGTCGTCCCCCAGGCCGAAGCCGGCCTTGATGATGGCCGGCGACTCCATCAGCATGGCCACGGCGCGGCGGCAGTCCGCATCCTGCAATTGAAAGATATAGGCCTTCTCCAGTGTGGACAGCTGGACGATGTGCGGTCCGTCGGATGCCTCGTTTTTGGCAAAGGTCGGTCTGGATTCGGTATCGAACCCGAGGGCCGCGGTGCCTGCGAGTTCCTCCAGCGCCTTGCCGGCCTGCTGCGGCGTTGAAACCACCTGTACCTGCGCCAGCCCCAGCCGCTCGAAAGGCTCCAGGAGCGCAATTTGATCTTTACCAGGTGTTACGAAATGCTCGGTCATAGGGTTCCATGCATCAAAATAGAAAGAGAGCAACCCACATCATGGCAGCACAAAGCAGCACAAAGCAGCGCCACCGACACCTGCAAACTTTTTCCGTCACCCCGCAACAGGCACCGGGCGGTTTTCCCGCACCAGGTTTTTGTGCTGTACTGACCGGCCTGACCCGGCACGGCCTTCAAGCAAAGTCCTCGCACATGCTTTTATACTGGGGACGGCTTTGTCATAGTCTTGGCCTTGTGCCTTTGTGGCAGCACGGCTACCATTAATTGTCGCCACCGCGCCAGGCGTGTCTGGCGGCATATAACGCAGGAGGGGAGGTTCCATGCCACAACTCATCGCATCTGTCGAAGGCGTCGAAATCCAGCATGTCTATCTGAAGAACAACAGAACGACGCTTGGCCGCAGGCCCTATAACGACATCGTGCTTGACAACCTGGTGGTGAGCGGCGAGCACTGTGTGTTTGAGCTCAAGGGCCTCGCGGATGTCTACATCGAGGATCTGGGCAGTACCAACGGCACCTATATCAATGGCCAGATGATCAAGTCCAGGCAGCTGCTGCTGGACAATGACATCATCGCCATCGGTAATTTCAGGATTCAGTACCTCGCTGCCTCCGAGCATGAGCAGCCTCTCGTATCCGAAAAAACGGGCACCATGCCGCTGGAGGCGCTTGGCTTTCCGGGCACCAGTGGTGCATTGCAGGCCAGCCTCAAGGTCTTGTCGGGTTCTTCTGCGGGGCTGGAGGTTCCGGTGGTCAAGGCGGTAACGACTTTTGGCCGGCCGGGCGTGGCGGTCGTGGCCATCTCTCATCGGCGCGATGGTTACTACGTCGCCCACATGGACGGCGAGACGCAGCCCACGCTCAATGGCAAATCGATTGGGTACAAGGCGATTCCCTTGAGCCACCACGATGTGCTGAACCTGGCGGGAACCGAGATGGAGTTCTTGCTGCAACCCCGATAATACTTATCGAAGTACTTATCGAAGTACTTATCGAAGTGCCCTGTCGGGACGCAAGCCGGGCGGTTGCGAAGGCGCTGCACCGGCCGGCAGGTTTCAAGCCTTCACTGCACCGTGGCCGATTCGTCCGGCCTGGTTTTTTTCATCGCTGCCAAGCTCAACCCATTCATGAAAAGCAATCCATCCGGCGGACTCGTCTATTCCACCGACGCGGGACGAATGTGCCCCGATTGCCGCAAGCCCGTGGCGGGCTGCGTTTGCCGTCAGCTCAAGGCCATGGCAACATTGGACGGAAAGTCCGGCGGTGTGGTCCTTGTCTCCAGGGAGAGCAAAGGCCGTGGCGGGAAAAGCGTGACTGTGGTGAAAGGGCTGCCGCTGGATGCACTGGCGCTGGCCCAGCTGGGAAAGCAGCTCAAGACAGCGTGCGGCTCGGGTGGCACGGTGAAGGACGGCGTGATCGAGGTGCAGGGCGAGCACTGCGAGCAGGTGATGCAGGCGCTGAAGAAGCAGGGTTATGTCGTCAAGCGGAGCGGTGGTTAGTGAACCCCGAAGACCTGCAGCTCCTGCTGACCCGCGAAATGCCTTATGGCAAATACAAGGGGCGGCTGATTGCCGACTTGCCGGGCAACTACCTCAACTGGTTTGCCCGTGAAGGTTTTCCGAAGGGCGAGATTGGTCGCCTGCTGGCGCTGATGCACGAGATCGACCACAACGGCCTGTCGTCGCTACTGGATCCGCTTCGCAAGCGATAGGGTTCGCCGTCTGTCGAAGATCGCCAAAATGCTATTAAAAATATGGTTCTTCATCAATTTCACTGTGATTTTTTGCTCGCTGCGGGACAATCCAGTGATTCAAAATTACCAGCTTGAACATGAAAGATACGGCGCTGTATGAGCAGCTTCTTGGACTGAAGGCACCCTGGTCGGTCAAGAAGGTAGACCTTTCTTTGACAGACCAGCGCGTGGTGGTCGAAGTCGTGTTGAAGAAGGGTCAGGTATGGGCTGACTCCACCGATGCGACCAAGAGGGCTCACATCAATGGCTGGAGCGAGCGCCAATGGCGTCACCTTGATACATGCCAGTTTGAGACGATCATCAGGGCACGTATTCCCCAGCTCAAATTCAGTGACGGCACTGTCGAAGAGTTGATGGTGCCCTGGGCGGAGCGCTACAGCCGGGTCACCACCTTGATGGCTGCGTTCGTTATCAAACTGCTTGAAGCCTGTCCCACCACGCAAGCCGTATGTACGCTCACACGACTGTCCTGGAGCACGGTCAACGCCATCATGGTCAGCGCCGTGGCGCGAGGCATGCTGCGGCGTACCGAGGAAGAGATTTCGTACCTTGGCATCGATGAAAAGAGTTCGGAGAGAGGCCACACCTACGCCAGCATCCTGACCGACATTGACCGCTCGCGGGTGCTGGACTTGGTGCCAGACAGGAAGCTGGGAGCGGCCGTGAGCTTGCTGGAAACGCTTTCTCCGGCGCAACGCATGTCGGTCAAGGCGGTGGCCATGGATATGTGGCCGGCGTACATGAGTGCGGCCAGGCAATGCATGCCGCAGGCGGACATCGTGCATGACAAGTTTCACATCTCCAAGTACCTTGGTGAGGCAGTGGATGCTGTGAGAAAACAGGAGCACCGCAAGTTGTCCCAAGCAGGCACCTCGCCATTGGCAGGCAGCAAATGGGCGTGGTTGAGAAAGTATCCCGATGGCCGTAGCGCTGAAGCCGTCTCGTTTCGGGCCTTGAACCAGCTCAACTTGAAGACAAGCCGGGCCTGGTGCATCAAGGAGAACTTTACCCAGTTCTGGAGCTACAGCTACAAAGGAGCTGCCAAGCGCTTCTTCAAAGCCTGGTCGAATAACGCGATGAGGAGTCGCCTGGAGCCTGTGAAAAAGGTAGTCAGGATGCTCCGACGCCACGAGGAAGGACTGCTGAACTATAGCCAACATGGAATCAGCAACGCCTGTGCAGAAGGCTTCAATAGTGCCATCCAGCTCATCAAAGCCAATGCGCGCGGGTTTCGCAACTTCACCAACTACCGGGCAAGGATTCTGTTTCATTGTGGAAAGTTGAACTTGGCTATGGCCTAGGAAAAGCTCCCAGTGAATTCAACGAAGCTCCAAAAATATAGTTGATGGGTGGCGTTTTTGATCGGCGACAGGGCCTTTTTTGAAATGAAAATTCCGGAGGGGGCCTGCAAGGCACAGCCCTCACGGAACGCCCTTCGCAATCGCCTTACTTTTTCATCTCGTCCTTGGCCATGGCGTCTTTACCCATAGCATCTTTACCCATTGCGTCTTTTTTCATGCCGTCCTTGGCCATGCCAGCTTTGGCCATGTGATCCTTTTTCATGGCGTCTTTAGCCATGGCATCCTTGCCCATGGCATCTTTCTTCATGTCATCCTTTTTCATGGCGTCCTGTGCCATGGCGCTGGCGCCGGCGAAAAGCATGCAGGCAGACAGGAGGGAGGCGGTCAGTGTTTTCATTGTTGTTTCCTTGGTGGTGATGAATCAGTTGTTGAATAAAACGGCAACGCTGAAGTCGATGATTCAGCTATTGCCGGCGTTGCAGGGTCTCTGAGCAGGCTCAGCTACCTCCGAACCAGTTGTAGCCCTGGTCTTCCCAGTAGCCGCCAGGGTAGGTGTTGGTGACGAAAATCGCCTGGATATGTTTGGGGTTCTTGTAGCCCAGCTTGGTGGGCATGCGCAGCTTCATCGGAAAGCCGTATTTGGGGGGTAGCGGCTGCCCGTCGTAGGTGAGCGCCAGCACGGTTTGCGGGTGCAGGGCGGTCGGCATGTCGATGCTGGTGAAGTAGTCGTCGGCGCACTTGAACCCGACGTATTTGGCAGTCAGGTCAGCACCAACCCGGCGCAGAAAGCTGGCAAACGGCACACCGCCCCATTTGCCGATCGCGCTCCAGCCTTCGACGCAGATGTGGCGGGTGACTTGGTCTACCTGCGGCATGGCGCGCAGCTCCGGCAGCGCCCATTTGCGCTTGTCGGCGACGAGGCCGGTGACCTCCAGGCGGTAGCTGCTTTCCTCGATCTGGCGCACTTCGCTCTCGTTGTAGTAGGCATTGAAGGGGAAGGGGCGCGTGATCATCGAGTCGGGGTAGGTGGGGGCCAGGCGGTTGGGGTCAAACAGCCAGCCTTGCACCTTGTCATTCATGCGGGAAATCCGCATCAATGCCGTGTCTATGCTGGCTTCATCCACCAGCGTGCAACCCGTGAGCATGGACAGGCCGCCGAGCGTGAGCGAGCGGCGCAGGAAGTCGCGGCGGGCGGGCTCGCTGATGCGACTGGCGTGGCTGATTCGGCTCACGGCTTCCTTGAGCACGGCGTCGCCGTCAATGGCCAGGCGGGGAGGGGTTTTGATCATCACGTCAGGCTCCTTAGCGGCCGCGAACCATGTACAGCAGCGTGCGCGGCACCAGCGCCACCATCACCAGGTGAACCGCCACAAACGCGGCCAGTGCGGCCATGGCGAAAAAGTGCACCAGCCGGGCGCCTTCGTAGCCACCCATCAGCTCGCGCAGCAGGGGGAATTGCACCGACTTCCAGAGCACCAGGCCAGAGATCACCAGCAGGACGCTGTCGACCATCACAAACAGGTAGGCCAGGCGCTGCACCATGTTGTAATGCCGCGGGTCGGCATGGGCGAGCCGGCCCTTGAGCGCGGCCTGCAGATCGGCCAGCAGGGCCCGGGGAGAGAGCGGAAAGAACTTGCGCAGCAGGCGGCCGGTGGCAAGGTTGAGGACCAGGTACAGCAGGCCGTTGATGCCCAGCACCCACATGGCGGCAAAGTGCCACTGGAGGGCACCGCCCAGCCAGCCGCCCAGCGTGATGTCTTTCGGAATCGTGAAGCCCAGGAAGGCAGTGGCGTTGTAGATTCTCCAGCCGCTCATCATCAGGACCACGACCGCAAGGGCATTGAGCCAGTGCATGGCCCGCAGCCACCCGGGGTGAATCACCTGCTTGCCGGTATCCATCATGGTGCTCCTCATTCGCCAACAAAGCCTGGGACTCCCAGGGTCTCCACGGCAGGTTTGCTGCGTGTTGACGGTTGGTCGAGGGGAACGCCGGTTTCTTACAGCCGGAACAATGCTGAAAGAAAAATCAGGGTAAATCAGGGGCGACCTGGAGCCAGCCCGCCATCGGGCCTGCCTGGCCGGCCCTGAAAGACTGCGCAAGCTGCAAGGAACCACGCACCGCTACAAGCGATCGTCGGCTGTCGCCGCGTTTAATTGCTTAAAGAAAAGGCGAATGTTTTGAAATCACCGCACGCAATCAAACCCAAACTGGTTGCTGGCGGGCTTGCTGGTCAGCCTGGCATGCAGACCACGCTTCTGGCATTCGGCCTCAGCAATGTCCTGAGCGTTCGCAACGTCCTGGCGCCGCGCCTGCACGACGATGAGCTTTTCGCTGGAGCTGACCAGTTCGGCGGCGCAGCCCGTCATCAGGACGCAAACCAGCAGCAGGAGTTTTTTCATGGATCGTTTCCTTGGTGAAGCGCTGGGTTACAGGGTTACAGGGTTACAGGGTTACAGGGTTACGGGGGTTACAGGATCTTGCTGAGGAACCTGCGCGTGCGCTCTTCCTGCGGCTGGTCGAAGATGGCGGCGGGCGTGCCTTCTTCGACCACCAGGCCTTCATCGATAAAGATGACCCGGTCAGCCACCTGGCGGGCAAAGCCCATCTCATGGGTGACGACGACCATGGTCATGCCTTCCTCGGCCAGGGCCTGCATGACATTGAGCACCTCCCCGACCATCTCCGGGTCGAGCGCCGAGGTCGGCTCGTCAAACAGCATGATGCGCGGCTGCATGGCCAGTGCCCGGGCAATTGCCACGCGCTGCTGCTGCCCGCCCGAGAGCTGGTTCGGGTAGGCATCGATCTTGTCACTCAGGCCCACCTTGGCCAGCAGCTCGCTGGCCCGCAGGCGCGCCTGGGCGGCGGTCAGCCCGCGCACCTTGGTCGGCGCCAGCGTGATGTTCTCCAGCACCGTCTTGTGCGGAAACAGGTTGAAGCGCTGGAATACCATGCCGATCTCCGAGCGCAGCGCATCCACATCGGTTTTGGGCTCATGCACCGACACCCCATGCACCAGCACCTCGCCGCCGGTGGCCTCTTCCAGGCCGTTGAGGCAGCGCAGGAACGTGCTCTTGCCCGAGCCCGACGGCCCGATGACGCACACCACCTCGGACGCCTTGATGGTGCAGTCGATGCCGCGCAGCACGGGAAGATGACCAAACTGCTTGGTCAGCCGGTTAACGCGAATCACCTCGTCCATAACGAGCCTCCAGTTTTTTGACAACGTATGCAAGGCCCAGTGTCAGCACCCAGTACATGAGCGAAATCGTGAGGTAGGGCTCCCAGTAGCGTGAATAGGCGCCGGCCACCGTGCGCGCGGCGTAAGCGAGTTCGGCCAGGCCGATGGCCGAGATCAGCGACGAGTCTTTCAGCAGCGAAATGGCGTTGTTGCCCAGCGGCGGCAGCATGCGACGAAACGCCTGCGGCAGCACCACGTGGTACATCGTGCGTGGAAACGACATGCCCAGCGAGCGCGACGCCTCCACCTGGCCCTTGTCAATTGACTGGATGCCAGCCCGGAAGATCTCGGAGATGTAGGCGCCCGCGTTTAGCGTCAGCGCCACAATGCCCGACAGGAAGGCGCCGTAGTTCTGTTTGATGTTGCGGGCCGTCTCGCCCGAAATCAGCAGGCCGTCGGCCGGGTTGATGAACAGCGGCAGCACCGCAAAGTGGATCAGCAGGATCTGCACGAACAGCGGCGTGCCGCGGAAAAAGCTGACATACACGGTGGACGGCCAGCGCAAGGCGTACTGGCAGAGCTGCCGGGCGGGCGCGTGGCGTGCCTGCGCCAGTCGCGCCATGCCAATGGCCAGGCCGAGCGCCGTGCCCTGCACAATGCAGATCAGCGTGACGGTGATGGTCATCTGCAGGCCGCGCCAGAACAGCACGGCGTATTCCGAAATGATGTCGGCGCGAAACCAGCCGAACCAGAGGACTTGCTCCATAAGGAAAGCTTGGGCTCAGTGCTTATTGGGCCGGTAGCACGGGGGCTTCAGCCTGGAACCACTTCTTGTAGATCTGCGCGTAGCTTCCGTCGGCTTTCACCGCGGCCAGGCCGGCGTTGAGCTTGTCCAGCAAGGCCTTGTTGCCCTGCTTGACGACGATGCCGAAGTACTCCTTGGGAAAGGCCGGGTCGCTGACGGTCTTGAGCTGCTTGTGCTCCTGGGCGCGGAAGGCAATGACGCCGTTGTCGCCGATGGCCGCATCCAGGCCGTTGTTGGCCAGCTCGGAGATCACCACGGGCGTGCTCTCGAAGCGGCGGATGTCGGGGTTGGTCTTGCCGAACTCGCGCGAGGCCATGTCGTCGCCAGTGCTGCCGGTGACCACACCGATCTTTTTGCCGGCCAGGTCCTTCAGGCCTTTGGCGGTGCTGTTGCTGTGCACGGCGAGCAGCTGGCGCGCCTCGAAGTAGGGGGTGCTGAAGTCGTAGGACTGCTTGCGCTTGTCGTTGATGGTCACGCCGGAGATCACCAGGTCCAGGTCGCCGTTGTTGAGGGCGGCGAAGATGCCGGTCCAGGGCGTGTTGACGATCTTGATCTTCAGGCCAGCCTTCTGGGCGATGGCCTTGATCATGTCCACGTCGTAGCCGACGATGTCCTTGCTCGGGCTTTCATAGGCAAACGGCCGGTAGGTGGCGCTGGAGCCGACCACCAGCTCGGTGTTCTGGGCATGGACGCCGCCCAGCGCGAGTGTGAACAGTCCGGCCGTAGCCGCTATTTTTTGCAAGAGATTCATGGGTAAGTCCAAACAGGTGGGGGTGGAAAACGCATCAAGCGGCCCGCTGAGGGCCGCAAATCGAAAAGATGCCAATGGTAACGCGTGCCAAGCCGGGCACACGCTCGTTGACGGTAACGGATGGGGCAGGCGCACACCTGCCTGCATCCGGCACCGGCGTGAGCTGCAGGACCAGGACCAGGAGCCGTCAGGCCCCGGGCGTTCTCAGGTGCTTGTTGAAAAATTCCATCGTGCGCCCCCATGCCAGCCGGGCTGCGGCGGCGTCGTAGCGCGGTGTCGTGTCATTATTAAAACCGTGCTGGGTGCCGGCATACTGATGGGCCGTGTAGCGCACACCGGCGGCTTTCAGGGCCGCCTCGTAGGCCGGCCAGGACGCGTTGATGCGTTCGTCGAGCCCCGCAAAGTGGATCAGCAGCGGGGCCTTGACTTTGGCTGCGGCTTCTGTCGGAGGGTGGTTGCCATAAAAAGACACGACCGCGTTGAGTTCGGGCAGGCGGGTCGACAGTGTATGAGCCACGCCACCGCCGTAGCAGAAGCCGACGACGCCTACTTTGCCCGTGCACTCTTCCCGGCCACGCAGAAAAGTCGCAGCTGCGACAAAATCCTCAATGACCTTTGGTTGGTCCAGCCGGCCAAAAAGATCCCAGGCCTTGTCTTCGTCGCCCGGGTAGCCGCCCAGCGGCGAGAGCGCGTCGGGCGCAAAGGCGATGAAGTTGTCGAGCGCCAGGCGGCGAGCAATATCTTCAATGTGCGGGTTGAGTCCGCGGTTCTCATGTATCACCAGTACACCCGGCAGCTTGCCGGAGGCGTTGGCCGGCCTGGCCAGGTAGCCCTTGCAGGTGCCCGACCCGGCCGTTGAAGGGTAGTCCAGCATGGCGGTCTTGAGCCGCCTGTCGTCTTTGGGTACCTGTTGCCCCGCGGCAAAGTTGGGGCTCAGGGCGGCGAGCAACGCGCCGGCCGTCATGCCAGCAGTGGCAAATTTCTGGGCACGCTCCAGAAAGCCGCGCCGGTCTATCGTGCCATGCACATAGGCATCAAACAGAATCAGCAGTTCCTGGTCAAAATCCTGGGCAGTCTTTCGGGTCATAAGCGGCTCCTGACAAACCTTCAGCATCTCGGCGCGCTGCCGGACAGATTGAAAGCATCTGTAAATTCCCCAGTGGCCGCAAGGGCCAGGAAATGGCTGGAATTCCCGGTTGCTATGAAAAGCGTAGCTAATTAGCCCCGCATTCAATGGGTGAGAGTGGTTTTCCTTTCCTCGATTGCTGCAAAGCGGAAAATTCCTGATTAAATAGCGCCTTGAAGGGACCGGGGCGGGACCGACGCAGAATTTTGACCGGGGCGGCAAGCCGTCAGTGGCCTGCGGCCCGTCATCACTGCCCAAGCGGCTTGCACCCATAAAAAGGAGGACACATTGTGAACCTGACGACATTTCTGATGACGTTGCTGGGCATTGCCGTGGGCGTGCTGGCGGGCATCTTGCTCTACGCCTGGTGGTTGCGACGGCAATCCGAAGTCAGGTTGCTTCCACCCGCCACATGGCCGCTCAGGGCCCGCGGGGTGGTGACGACCCAGGAACACAACGTCTGGAAATGGCTGCGCAGCACCTTTCCTGACCATATCGTGATGGCCAAGGTCCCGGTGTTGCGGTTTACCATTCCGATCGAAAGGGAAGAGGGTACGGGCGCTGGCCAGCAGTGGCTGGAATTGCTCAACGGTGTTTATACGACCTTCACCGTCTGCACCACGGAGGGCAAGGTGGTGGGTTGCGTGGATGTGCATGGCAAGCGCGGCCTGAGCAAGTCCAGCCGTGACTTGAAGGACTCGCTGCTGTCGGATTGCGGCATACCCTATACCGTTGTTCTCACGACGCGCCTGCCACCGGTCGATGCAATGCGTGCCGCCTTTTTGGGGGAAATCCCGGGGAACCAGGGGCAAGAGGAGCAGGACCATCAGGAGACCCGCGTCGATCACAGCAGTTTCCATGAGGAACTGGATTCCTTTACCCGGCAGCGGGTCAAAACTGCCAAAGAGGCCGCCTTGAAAGAGCTCAACAAGGACAGCTACCAGGGTGCACAACCTGGCAAAAACAGCGATGTCGGTTTTAACGCCGATGGCTCAGGCACCATCCGGTCGCCAGACGACGCAGACCGGTTTGCCGTGCAGTGGGACGATTCATTCATCCAGCCGCTGGACACCCGGCCCGCCAAGCTTGACTAAGGCACCGCATCGATGACCGCGGTTGAGGTACTGCCGGCCGGCTTGCGTCCCTGCATGAGGGCGACGTCTTGAGCCGGCTCGGACTGACCCGGGACAAGATCTACAAGACTGTGGCGCGGCAGCTCCACGGCACGGTGCCTTGCTGGGTCTGCGGCGAGCATGTGACCCCCCAGGCGGCGACCCTCGAGCACATTCAGCCCCTGAGCTCAGGTGGCAACAGCCATGCGGAGAACCTGGCCATCAGCCACGAGATCTGCAATGGCCAGCGGCATGCGGCGGGCACTGTGCCTGCCTCTGCTGGGTCTCCCGGACAGGTGTTCAGGCGGGCCGCCACAGAGTCCTGAAAAAGCCGTGTGCTGCTGATGGCTCTGATGGCTCTGATGGCTGATGGTGGCCAGCTCACGCGGTAGCTTGCCAGGGCGCGCTACGCCGCAAGTTCGAGTTCATCCGTCAGAAAGCCGCCGCTCTGGTGAGCCCACAGCCGCGCATACAGGCCGCCACTCGCCAGCAGCGTGCGGTGGCTGCCTTCTTCCACGATGCGGCCCTGGTCCAGCACAATCAGCCGGTCCATGGCGGCAATGGTCGAGAGGCGGTGCGCAATCGCAATCACCGTTTTGCCCTGCATCAGGGTGTTCAGGCTGCCCTGGATGGCGAGTTCCACTTCAGAGTCGAGTGCGCTGGTGGCCTCATCCAGCAGCAGGATAGGGGCGTCCTTGAGCATGACGCGGGCAATCGCGATGCGCTGGCGCTGCCCGCCCGAGAGCTTGACGCCGCGCTCACCCACGTGCGCGTCGTAGCCCTTGCGGCCATGCGGGTCTGTCAGGTTGGCAATGAAACCGTCGGCTTCCGCGCGCCGTGCGGCGGTCTGCATCTGCGCTTCGGTCGCGCCGGGGCGGCTGTAGGTGATGTTGTCCCGCACCGAGCGGTGCAGCAGCGAGGTGTCCTGCGTGACCATGCCGATGTGGCTGCGCAGGCTGTCCTGCGTCACGCCGGCAATGTCCTGCCCGTCGATCAGCATGCGGCCGGCGTTGAGGTCATGAAATCGCAGCAGCAGGTTGACCAGCGTGGATTTGCCGGCACCGGAGCGGCCGATGAGGCCGATTTTTTCACCAGGCTTGATAGTCAGCGCGAGCCCGTCGATGACGCGCGGCCCCTCGCCATAGCTGAAACCAAGCTGCTCGAAGCGGATCTCGCCACGCGGCACCTCGAGCACGGCGGCATCTGGCTTGTCGACAATCGCGCGCGGCCGTGACAGGGTGTTGATGCCATCCTGCACCGTGCCCACGCTTTCAAACAGGCTGGTCATCTCCCACATGATCCAGTGCGACATGCCCTGCAGGCGCAGGGCCATGGCCGTGGCCGCCGCGACGGCGCCGGCGCCCACCTGGCCCAGGCTCCAGAGCCACAGCGAGGTGCCCGCCATGCCCAGGATCAGGCCCATGCTCAAGGCGTGGTTGACGATTTCAAACGCGCTCACCAGCCGCATCTGGGTGTAGCCGGTTTTCATGAACTCCTGCATGGCGGAGCGGGCAAAGGCGGCTTCGCGTTGGGTATGCGAGAACAGCTTGACGGTGGTGATGTTGGTGTAAGCGTCGGTGATGCGGCCGGTCATCAGCGAGCGCGCATCGGCCTGCTGCTTGCCGATATGGCCCAGCCGCGGTACAAAGAAGCAGAGCGACGCGATGTACAGCGTCAGCCAGGCCAGGAAGGGGGCCATCAGCCGGGTGTCGAAGGCGGCGGCCAGTACGGTCATGGTCGCCACATAGACCACCATGGCCACCAGCACATCGGCCAGCACAAACAGCGTGTCGCGCACAGCCAGTGCGGTCTGCATCACCTTGGTGGTCAGGCGGCCGGCAAATTCGTCCTGGTAAAAGGCCATGCTCTGGCCCAGCATCAGACGGTGGAAGTTCCAGCGCAGGCGCATCGGGAAGTTGATGGCCACCGTCTGGTGCTTGACGATGGTCTGCAGCGCGACCACGACAACGCTGCCCAGCACTATCCACGCCAGCACCGTGAGGGTGGCGCCATGATCAGTCCACAAGCGCGCCGGCTCGGCCTTGCCCAGCCAGTCCACGATGCGGCCCAGCATGGCAAACATCAGCGCTTCAAAGGCCGATATCGCGGCAGCCAGCAGCGCCAGCATCAGGATATAGCCGCGGGCGCCGCGGCTGCACGCCCAGATGAAGGCGACGAAGCCCTTGGGCAGTACGGCTGGCTCGGCCTCCGGGTAGGCGTGCAGCAGCCTTTCGAATTTCCTGAATAAGGGCATGGCGGCGGCGCCGGCCTATTTCACGAGTTCCAGCAACCGGTCCAGCCCGCCCTCGTTGATGGCCACCATGGCCTGCTCGCGCACCCTGGGCTTGGCGTGGTAGGCCACCGACAAACCGGCTTCACCCATCATGGGCAGGTCGTTGGCGCCGTCACCCATGGCAATGGCCTGCCGCGGGCTGATGCCCAGCTGGCCGCAGGTCTCCAGCAGCATCTTGCGCTTTTCTTCGCCGTCGCAGATATCGCCCCAAGGCTGGTCCACCATGCGGCCGGTGAGCAGGCCGTCCGTGGTCTCCAGGACATTGGAGCGGGTGTAGTCAATACCCAGCTCGTCCCGGATGCGGTCGGTAAAAAAGGTGAAGCCGCCGCTGACCAGCAGCACCTTCAGGCCGGCGTCCTTGCAGGCTTGTACCAGCCTGGCGGCGCCGGGGTTCAACCGGAGCCGCGTGCGGTAGACCTCGTCCATGCTGGCGACGCTGACGCCCTTGAGCAGGGCCACGCGCTGGCGAAGGCTTTCCTTGTAGTCGCTGATTTCGCCGCGCATGGCCGCTTCGGTGATGGCCGCCACTTCCGCCTTGCGGCCGGCCGCGTCGGCAATTTCGTCCACGCACTCAATGTTGATGAGCGTAGAGTCCATGTCAAAGGCGATCAGCTTGAAATCGCTGAGTTTCAGGTCGGGTGTGGCGACGTTGACGACGAGGCCGGGGGAGATTTCAGTGGGTTGCATGGATTAAAAAAATACGGTTAAAGAGATACACCGCGCTGTGTGGCTGGCTGCGTGTTGCGCATCCACGATTTCACGCGGCTCAGGTGCTCCAGGTTTTGCAGCAGGTCGTCGGGGGTGTTCATGGGTGAAATTCGCTATTGTTTTGATAGCTTCTTGCGCAGTTTTGGCTGCGGCTAGAGGCTATTTTGTATAAGTTTTCACGGTGGAGTCACTTCGGGCCAACTTGCGCGACTTCCTTGACCACTTCCTCTTTCAGCCAGTTTTCCACCCGTAAACCCGGCACACGGCGAAATTCCGCTTCGTTATCCGTCACCAGCGTGCAGTCCAGCGCCAGCGCGTGAGCGGCAATCAGGGTGTCGTTGGGGCCTATGGGAGTGCCCTGTTGTTCTAACGCGGTTCTAAGCTGTGCGTAACAGTCGGCCACTTCACTGCCCAGCGGCAGGATTTCCAGGGATTGCATCACCCGTTCATAGGCCAGCTCCAACCGGGGATGGGATTTACGCGTCAGGCCAAAGCGCAGCTCACACTGAACTACCACGCTGGTGCATACGTCGGATGACTCGAATTCTTTTGCGATTTGTGCAAAGCGCTGGGCGGCGATGCCGTTGGCGTCACGCATCATGTTGGAAATGATATTGGTGTCGAGCAGAAACCTTCTACTCATAGCTTGATGTCATCCAGCGGCAAGAGCCCCTCGTCCACGTCGGGAAATTCTTCGAGCATGGGCTCCCAGCTTTTCATGCTTTCCAGCGCGGCCAGCAGTGCCGCAGCGCTGCCCTTGGGATGCTTTGGTTGAATCGGTTCGATGATGAGCTTGTCGCCTTCGCGGTGCATGACCGCCTCTTTGCCGGGCAATTCAAATTCTTTGGGAATTCGCACGGCCTGATTCGCCCCGTTGCGAAACAGGCGGACATGACGTGCCGGGGCTTCCACTGGGTATTCAGCAGTTTTTTCAGCGACGTGATGCATGATCTTCTCCAATGAGTGCGGATATGCGTTAGTTTAGCCTATGCCTCGGCATATGTCACGGGTTTGGGCTGCCCCAAACTCCTGAGCACATCGCGCACCATCTGCGCGCGGTCCTTGGGGTTTTCAAGCGCACGCTCAATGCGCAGCTTGTCGTTGCCGGCCAGCTTGATGTGCCGGTTTTTCTGGATCAGCTGCATGATGGCCATCGAGTCGATCGGCGGGTCCTTCTTGAAGGTGATGTTGATCAGGCCCGGTGCTGCATCCACCTTGACCACGCCATACGGCCTGGCGATCACGCGCAGCCGGTGCACGTCGATCAGAGTCTGTGCCTGCGGCGGCAGCTTGCCGAAGCGGTCCACGATTTCTTCCAGCAGCGCGTCGATCTGGTCGGTGTTTTTGGCGGTGGCCAGTTTTTTGTAAAAGCTCAGGCGCAGGTGCACATCGCCGCAGTAGTCGTTGGGCAACAGCGCCGGGGCATGCAGGTTGATCTCGGTGGTCACGCTCAGGGGCGACAGCAGGTCCGGCTCGCGGCCGGCCTTGAGGGACGCCACGGCTTCGCTGAGCATCTCGTTGTACAGCTGAAAGCCCACCTCCAGCATGTTGCCGCTCTGGCTTTCACCGAGTACCTCGCCGGTGCCGCGGATTTCTAGGTCGTGCATGGCCAGGTAAAAGCCAGAACCGAGCTCCTCCATCTGCTGGATCGCTTCAAGCCGCTGGCTGGCCTGCTTGGTCAGGCCTTCGATGTCGGGCACCATCAGGTAGGCATAGGCCTGGTGGTGGCTGCGGCCGACGCGCCCGCGCAGCTGGTGCAGCTGCGCCAGACCAAACTTGTCGGCGCGGCTCATCACGATGGTATTGGCACTGGGCACGTCAATACCGGTTTCGATGATGGTGGAGCACAGCAGCAGGTTGTAGCGCTGGGCCACGAAGTCCTTCATCACGCGCTCCAGCTCGCGCTCGGGCATCTGGCCGTGGGCTACGGCAATGCGTGCTTCCGGCAGTATCTCTTCGAGCTTTTCGCGCCGGTTCTGGATGGTTTCCACCTCGTTGTGCAGGAAGTAAACCTGCCCGCCGCGCTTCAGCTCACGCAGCACGGCTTCGCGGATCACACCATTGTTTTCGCTGCGCACGAAGGTCTTGATGGCCAGCCGGCGCTGCGGCGCCGTGGCGATCACGCTCAGATCGCGCAGGCCTTCCAGCGCCATGCCCAGCGTGCGCGGAATCGGTGTGGCCGTCAGCGTGAGGACATCCACCTCGGCCCGCATGGCCTTCATGGTCTCCTTGTGGCGCACACCAAAGCGGTGCTCCTCGTCGATGATCAGCAGGCCCAGTCGCTGGAACTTCACGTCCTGGCTGAGCAGCTTGTGGGTGCCCACGACAATGTCGACGCTGCCGTCGGCGAGCCCCTTGATGGCTGCGGTGATTTCCCTGGCTGACCTGAAGCGGCTCATCTCGGCAACCTTGACCGGCCACTTGGCAAAACGGTCCACCAGCGTCTGGTAATGCTGCTCGGCCAACAGGGTGGTGGGGGCCAACAGGGCCACCTGTTTGCCGCCGGTGATGGCAATGAAGGCGGCGCGCAGGGCAACCTCGGTTTTGCCGAAGCCCACGTCGCCGCAAACCAGCCGGTCCATGGGGCGCGGGCTGATCATGTCCTGGATCACGGCGTGGATGGCGGCGCGCTGGTCGGCGGTTTCCTCAAAGCCGAAGTCGTTGGCAAAGGCTTCATAGTCGCCCGGCGAATAGCGGAAAGCATGGCCTTCGCGCGCCGCGCGGCGGGCATAGATGTTCAGCAGCTCGGCGGCGGAGTCGCGTATCTGCTCAGCCGCCTTGCGCTTGGCTTTTTCCCACTGGCCGCTGCCCAGCCGGTGCAGCGGCGCTTCTTCGGCGCTGACGCCGGTGTAGCGGCTGATCAGGTGCAACTGGCTGACGGGCACGTACAGCGTGGCCTTGTCGGCATATTCCAGGTGCAGGAACTCCTGGAGCGAGGGCGAGCCGTCCGGGTTTTTGTCCTGGCCCAGGTCCAGGTTGAGCAGGCCCCTGTAGCGGCCGATGCCGTGGGCGCTGTGGACCACCGGGTCGCCGACATTGAGCTCGGACAGGTCCTTGATCAGGGCTTCGACATCGCTGACCTGTTCCTGCTTTTTGTTGCGCCGGCGAGTCGTGACACCCGCGGCAAACAGTTCGGTCTCGGTGATGAAGTCGATGCCTTCTTCGAGCCAGCTGAAGCCGGTGTTCAGCGCGGCCGTCGCAATGCCGAGTTTTTCGTCGCTGGTCTGGAAGTCTTGCAGTGAGTTGAAGGCGGGCGGGCTGACATTGCTGGCGCGCAGAAAGTCGAGCAGGCTTTCGCGGCGGCCATCGCTTTCGGCCAGCACGAGTACGCGATGCGCCGTGTTGCGCACATGCCCCTTGAAGCGGGCCAGCGGGTCTTCGGCGCCGCGCACAACGGCCATTGCCGGTAGTGAGTCGAATTCGGTGTACGGGGAGCCCTCACCCCTGCCCTCTCCCAGGGGGAGAGGGAGCAAATCTCCCTTGCTCTCCTCTCCCCCTTGGAGAGGGAGCAAATCCCCTTTGATCCCCTCTCCCCCTGGGAGAGGGTTAGGGTGAGGGCTCCCCGCTTTCAGCGCCAGCTGCGCATAGCCATTGGCCCGTGCATAAAACTGCTCCGCACCCAGAAACAGCGACTCGGGCGGCAGGGCCGGCCGGTCGGGCGCATCACGCACCAGCCGGTAGCGGTCCTTGGTGTCCTGCCAGAAGCGCTGGAAGGCCGGTTCCAGGTCTCCATGCAACACCACCGTGGCATCGCTGCCGAGGTAGTCAAACACCGTGGCGGTCTCGTCAAAAAACAGCGGCAGGTAGTACTCGATGCCGGACGTGGCGACGCCATTGCCCATGTCCTTGTAGATGCGGCTTTTGGTCGGGTCACCGTCCAGCAGTTCGCGCCAGCGTTTGCGGAACTTGGCACGTGCATCGTCGTCCATCGGAAACTCTCGGCCCGGCAGCAGGCGTACCTCGGGCACCGGGTAGAGGCTGCGCTGGCTGTCCGGGTCAAAGGTGCGGATGCTGTCAATCTCGTCGTCAAACAGATCAACGCGAAAGGGCACCAGCGAGCCCATCGGAAACAGGTCGATCAGCCCGCCGCGCACCGCGTATTCACCCGGGCCCACCACCTGGGTGACGTGGCTGTAGCCTGCCAGCGTGAGCTGGGCCTTCAGGCGGCTCTCGTCGAGCTTTTGCTTGACCTTGAATTCGAAGGTGTAGCCCGCCAGAAAGCTCGGCGGCGCCAGGCGGTACAGCGCGGTGGTGGCCGGCACGATCACCACGTCGGCACCGGTGTCCTTGTCGCGCTGTGAAATGCGCCACAGCGTGGCGAGCCGCTCGCTGATCAGGTCCTGGTGCGGCGAGAAGGTGTCATAGGGCAGGGTCTCCCAGTCGGGAAACAGGGCGTAGCGCAGGTCGGGCGCAAAAAACGCCATCTCGTCCATCAGGCGCTGCGCGGTGGTGGCATCCGACGTGATGATGGCCGTGAGCTTGCCGGCCGCTTGCTCGCGCTGTCCCAGGCGAGCCAGTAGCAGGGCATCGGCGGAACCGGGGGGCTGCGGCAGGGTGTAGCGTTTGCCGCTGACGAGTGGAGGTAAATGCATCGATTGGTGCGCCGTCGTTAGGTCGGGTGAATCGTCGGGTCAGGTGAGGCAAGCAAAAATCATGCGGCGAAAAAGTTGCAGGAAAATTCAGGAAAAAAGCCGAGCATCCCAAACCATTCGGAGTGGGGTGCTCGCAGCCTGCAGAATGAGGATTTTAGAATCTATGATGAGGCGATGACGGCAACCAGCGCAAATTCCCTCAATTCGTCCATTTCCCGTTTTTTTGCCCTGATTCCCTGTGCGGGGCAGGGCAGCCGCGCCGGAACGCCCGGCGCCAAGCAATACCAGGTGATTGCCGGCAGGGCCATGGTGTTGCATACGCTGGCGGCTTTTTCAGATGTTGAACGTCTTTCAGGCATGCTGGTGGTGGTGGCGCCCGGTGACCCGTTTTTTGATCAGGCCTTGAACAAGCGTTTCGATGTGGCCGCTTGCGGCGGCGCCAGCCGCGCCGCGAGTGTGCGCAACGGCCTGCAGGCACTGGTCAACAGTGGCGCCGAGGAGCACGACTGGGTGTTGGTCCACGATGCGGCCCGCTGCCTGATTACCCCTGCGCAAATCAACCAGCTGATCGATGCCTGCGAACACGACGAGGTGGGTGGTTTGCTTGCGCACAAGCTGCCCGACACCCTCAAGGTGGAAGTGGGCGGGCGTGTGGCGGCCACCATTGACCGGAACGATAAGTGGCTGGCCCAGACGCCGCAGATGTTTCGCATTGGTGCGCTGAGCCGGGCACTCGACCTGGCCGGCCCCGCCGTGACCGACGAAGCCAGTGCCATGGAGGCCTTGGGCCTGGCGCCGAAATTGGTGGCTGGCAGTGCGCAAAATTTCAAGGTGACCTACCCCGAAGACTTTGCACTGGCTGAGGCGATTCTGCTCACGCGCAGCCGCAGACCCTGAAGCCGTTGCCGGGCCATCGTTGACCGCCCGGGAAACGATTCCCTTTTACTTTTATTTTCATGTGAAAGCGCATGCCATGAATTCCGTGCCGTCCACCCCAGCCAACCCGCTTCCCCATTTCCGTATCGGCGAAGGCTGGGACACGCACGCACTCGTTGCCGGGCGCAAGCTCATCATCGGCGGCGTCGAGATTCCGCACCCGGTGGGCTTGCTGGGGCATTCGGATGCCGATGTACTGCTGCATGCCATTACCGACGCCTTGCTGGGCGCTGCCGGGCTGGGTGACATTGGCAGCCATTTCCCGGACACCGATGTGCGTTTCAAAGGCGCCGATTCGATGGTGCTGCTGGCTGAGGCCGGGCGGCTGCTGGCCGATCGGGGCTACAGTATCGGCAACATAGACAGCACCGTCATTGCGCAGGCCCCCAAACTGGCGCCGCACATCCTCGCTATGCGCGCGCGGATCGCACAGGCACTGGGCCTGGAACCGGGGCAGGTGAATGTCAAGGCCAAGACCGCCGAGAAGATGGGACCGGTCGGGGAGGGCCGGAGCATGGAGGCTCGTGCCGTGGTGTTGCTGTATTGAGGCTATACGTTTGATCGCGCAGGTTCGGGTGAGTTGGGTGAGTTGGGCACCCGGCACTGGCCTCAGCTTCTGCGCAGCTTGA